>NZ_DASTEP010000085.1:0-2974 GCF_035709525.1 Hymenobacter sp.
GATGCTTCGACTGCGCTGCGCTCCGCTCAGCATGACGACCGTTCCCATCCACTCATCCAAAAAACCACTCATCCGCTCATCCTATTTTCCCGCCACGTAAGTGAAGCCCAGCGTGAGGTTGCCGTTGCCGGGGGCGCGGCCCTCCACGGCGATGCTTTCGTAGGAGTAGGTGTAGGCGGCGGTGAGGGCCAGGTGGCGGCTCACGGTGAAATTGAGGCCGCTGGTGAGGTTGAGGCGGTAATCGCCGAGGTAGTCTTGCAAGGAAGGCTGGTAGTAGACTAGGCCCGTGAGCACCACCGGGCCCTTGCCGGTGCGCAGCTTGAGACGCGTGGAGCTGCGCGGCACCTGCCGCAGCAGGCCGTTTTGGTAAGCGGTGTATTCGTAGAGAAAAAACTGGCTGACGCTGACCTCGTTCTTGAGCGTATCGACGTAGAGCTGGTAGCCCGCGCCCGCGCCGGTCACGAAGCGGCGGTCGATGGCGCGCAGGTTGCTGCGCTCGGCGTTGCCGAGCAGGTAGTACTTCACGCGCCCGCGCTGGTAGGTGGGCGTGAGCAAACCCACGAGCTCGCGCTCGTTGAGCAAGCCGTTTTGCCGGCCGTAGCTGAAGGTAAACGCCGTGGGCAGCAGCCAGTTTTCGCTGAGCTTGAAGTTGCCGGTGTGGCTGGTGGTGAAGTACGTGCGCTCGACGGTGCCCGTGGTGTAGATGCCCGTGATGGTGGCCGTGTAGCGGGTGCCGCTGTTCTTCACGGTGTAGGTTTCGAACTCCGACGAGGGCAGCCCGCCCGCCGCCGTGGTGGAGGGCGCTACCACGGGCGCGGCCGCCGTGTCGGCCTTGGTTACGGTGTTTTGGGCCAGGGCCGGGCCGGCCGCCCAGCAGCTTAGTAGCCCAGCCGCCGCGCCCACGCGCCAGCTTAAAAAGCGCGTTAAGGCCCCGTTTTTAATCAATTTTGGTTTGTTCATTACCGGCAAAAGTACCGGCCTGGTCGGTTACTGCCCGGCCGTAGGGGTTTCGGCCCGGCGCAGGGTAGCGCCCCGGTCGAGCTTGCCCGAGGCCGTGGCCGCGAAGGCCGGCACGTAGTGAAACGCCCTCGGTACCTCATATTTATCGAGCTGCTCGGCGAGCAGGGCGCGCAGCCTTTGCTCGGCGGTAGCGGGCAGCGGCGGGCCTTCGAGATAGGCCGTTACGGCCTGGCCCAGGCGCTCGTCGGGGCGGCCGGCCACGAAGGTGCGGCGCGGCTCACCCAGCTCGGCCAGGGCCACATCGAGCACCAGCTCCACCTTTTCGGCCTGCACCTTCACCCCGCCCGAATTGATAATGAAATCGACCCGGCCCAGCCAGTCGAACGTGTGCTTGTCGAGGAGCGCGATGCGGTCGTTGGTGACGATGAGCTCGTCGTTGGTGACGTCGCCGCGCACCGTGAGGCAGCCGCGCGCATCCTGGCCCAGGTGCAGGCCGGGCAGCACGCGGTAGTAGCCGCTGGCGGCAGGGCCGTTGAGGCGGCGCAAAGCCACGTGCGAGGCCGTTTCGGTCATGCCGTAGGTGAGGTACACCGGCACGGTGAGCTGCTGAATCTCGGCCAGTAAGCTGGATTCCACACCCGCGCCGCCTACCAAAATGGCCCGCATCTTATTAAGCTGCGCCGTGCGGCCGGCCGCCAGCACCGCCCGCAGCTGCAACGGCACGAAGGCCGCGAAATCAAACTCTGCCCCGGCCGGCAGCTCGGCCAGCGGGTCGGCGTGCGGCTCCACGATGGTGAGGCGCAGGTGGCGCTCCAGGCCGCGCACCACCATCATTTTGCCGCCGATAAACTCGCAGTTGAGGCACACCAGCGCGCGGTCGCCCGGCCCCAGGTCGAAGTAGTCGCCGGTGCGCGCCGCCGAGGCGGCCAGCTGCCGCCGCGTCAGGGTGATTACCTGCGGCTCGCCGGTGCTGCCCGAGGTGCGCTGCCCAAACTCCTGCGCCCCCAGCAGCCACTGCTGCACCAGCTCCAGCACCTTGGCCTCGTAGCCGTTGAGGCTGGCGGCCGGGTCGGGCGTTTGGCGAATGGCGTCGTAGCTGAATTCGCGGCCGTTGAGCAGGAGGGAGGTGGGGAGGTTGGGGGAAGGCATGGGGCAAAGTTATTGGCCGGGTAGGCGGGGCACTTGTTACCATACGTGCCCTAAAAGCCAACGGTCAACGAGCGGTTATCTACCCCGAACGGTAGCCTAGCCCCAGCGGGGCGACCCGTCGGTAGAAACTACCGGCAGAACACGCCAAGCCCCGTAGGGGCAACCCCGTCGTTTGGTTGGGTCGCCCCTACAGGGCTTCAATCCCTCGCCCATATTGATTACTACCGACGGGTCGCCCCGCTGGGGCTGGCGCGCAGACGTAGACTAGCTCAACAACCACGCCTGATACGCCGCCGCCGAAGGCGCGGTGCGCCAGCCCAGCAGCAGTAGCAAGGCGGCGTAAGTCGCCAGGTCGATGGGCTGCCGCGTGACCAGGTAGGCCGCCAGCAGCGGCAAACCCAGAAGCCCCAGCAAGCTGTTGCGCACGATGAGCCGGCTTTGGTAGAGGCGCATATTTTCCGCGTAGGGCCGCCGGATGTTGGGTTTAATGCTCTGGCACACTGCGTAGAGCACCACGCCCAGCAGCGGCAGCACCGCCGCCAGCGCCAGCAGCAGCGGCCAGGTAGCCAGCGCGGGGTTGATGGCGGCCGGCCCGGCCACCCGGCCGCGCCCCAGCAGCGCCGCGCTGCCCATCAGCAGCCCCTGCACCGCAAAATGCAGCCAGTGCCGCCGCCGAAAGCGCTGGATGTTGGCGTGGTACTCGGCGTTGGTCATGGCGGGTAGCGCGGGGGCTGAAGGGCAGCCTGGGGGCCGGCAAAGCCGAAGTTACGAGCGGCTGCCAGGTTGGCGCTCGGGGCGGGCTGCCGGCTTTTCGCCGGCTGTCCGCTCGTCGTTGGTACGGCCCATCAAGTAAAGAGCGGACAGC
>NZ_DASTEP010000086.1:0-20066 GCF_035709525.1 Hymenobacter sp.
AGTTCGCGTTCGTTGGCGAGCAGCCGGATGGACGCGAACTACAAAGTTCGCGCTACTGGCTTCTAAACCCAACCGCACCCCCACCCCGCCGCAGGCGGTACCTTTGCAAGAAAAATTAGTTTGCCTGTGAATTTACTTATCGGAAATCTCGGTCAGGCCAGCGTTATTCTGGCTTTCGTGGCGGCGGCGGTGTCGGCCTACGGCTACTTTCAGGCGGCGCGGGGCCGGGCGCTCGGCGAGGCCGATGCCAGCTGGCTGCGCCTGGCGCGGGGCGCGTTTTTCGTGCACGGCGCGGCGGTGCTGGGCGTGGTGGTGTGCTTGTTCAACATCATCGCCGAGCACCGCTACGAGTACTACTACGCCTGGTCGCACTCGTCGAACCACCTGCCGGTGTACTACATCATTTCCTGCTTTTGGGAAGGCCAGGAGGGCAGTTTCCTGCTCTGGATATTCTGGCACGTGCTCATCGGGCTGGGCATTATGAAGTTCAACCGCACCTGGGAAGCGCCGGTGCTGGCCATTTTCGCCTCGGTGCAGGCCTTCTTGGTGAGCATGATTCTGGGCGTCGTGGTGGGCGGCACCAAGGTGGGCTCGTCGCCTTTCATCTTGCTGCGCGACTTTCTTACCGACCTGCCGGTGTGGAAAACCCAGCCCGACTTCGTGCCCAAAGACGGCACCGGCCTCAACGCCCTGCTCCAGAACTACTGGATGGTAATTCACCCGCCCACGCTGTTTCTGGGCTTTGCGCTCACGCTGGTGCCGTTCGCGTTCGCCATCGCCGGCCTCTGGAAAAAAGAGCTGACTACCTGGGTCAAGCCCGCCTTACCCTGGACCTCGCTGGGCGGCGCGGTGCTGGGCGTGGGCATTATGATGGGCGCGTACTGGGCCTACGAGACGCTAAACTTCGGCGGCTACTGGAACTGGGACCCCGTGGAAAACGCCGTATTCATTCCGTGGCTGGTGCTCATCGCGGCACTGCACGGCATGGTGCTGTGGCAAAAGCGCCGCATCGGGCTACGCACCTCGTTTGCGCTGGTGGTGGCCACGTTTGTGCTGGTGCTCTACGCTACCTTCCTCACCCGCAGCGGGGTGCTGGGCTCGGCCTCGGTGCACTCGTTTACCGACCTCGGCCTGTCGGGGCAATTGCTGATTTACCTCGGCTTCTTCACCGTGCTGGCCGTGGTGCTGCTGGTGCGCCACTGGAAGGAGATTCCGATTTCAGAAAAAGAGTTGAACGCCTACTCGCCCGAACTGTGGGTATTCGTGGGGGCCACGGTGCTGTGTTTGGCGGCGTTCCAGGTGGTTTTTACGACCAGTATTCCGGTTTATAAAGCCTTCCTGGGCTTCTTCGGCGTCAAGGCTAACCTGGCGCTGCCGGCCGACCAGGTTTCGTTTTACACCCGCATTCAGCTGTGGAGCGGCGTGCTCATTGCCCTGCTCTCGGGCATCGGGCAGGTGATGTGGTGGCAGCGCAACGACAAGGCTTCGGTCATCAATGCCTTCGCCCCTACCGTGATGCTGGCGCTGCTGGGCACGGCGCTGGGCGTGCTGCTGCTGCGCTACTTCGGGCATACCATCACGCTGCCCTACGCGGTGCTGCTGGCGGCGGGCCTGTTTGGCTTGCTGGCTAACTTCAGCACCTTGTTCGGGCTGTGGCGGCGCGGCGTCACGCTCTCGGGCGGGGCGGTGGCCCACGTGGGCATCGCCCTGATGCTGCTCGGTATGCTGGGCTCGGCGGGCTACTCCAACACCATCTCGCGCAACGTCACCGGCCAGCTCATCTCGCAGCAAATGAGCACCGAGGAAAACCGCGACAACGTGCTGCTGCTGCGCAACGAAACCGTGCCCATGCAGAAGTACGACGTGACCTACACCGGCCAGTACCTCGACGTGCCCACCGTGCCGGGCTACGTGAACACGCAGCTGCTGTACCGCACCGACGACGACTACCGGGCCATCGCGCGCGGCGACATCAAGCGCGGCGACAAGGTGTACTACAAAACCGGCGACACCCTGGAAATTCGCCCCGAGAACACCTACTACCGCGTCAACTACGAAGACCGCAAGACGGGCGAGAGCTTCGTGCTTTACCCCCGCGCCCAGGTCAATGAGGAGATGGGCGGCCTGCTGCCCTCGCCGGCGCTGCTGCACTTTGCCAGCCACGACATCTACTCGCACATCACCTCCGTGCCCGACCCGCGCAAAGAGCAGCCCTGGAGCCCCAGCGTGCCGCACGAGCTGAGCGTGGGCGATACGCTGTTCTTGAACGACTACTTCGCCGTGTTCCGGGCCATCGAGCAGGCGCACGAGGTGCCCGGCATCAAGCTGGAGCCCGGCGACATTGCCCTGCAAGCCGACATGATTATCAGCGGCGAGAAGGGCCGGCAGTACCACGCCCACCCCATTTTCCTGCTGCGCGACCGCCAGATTGGCCGCGTGCCCGATGAGGTAGAGGACCTGGGTTTGCGCCTCACCCTCGACCAGATAGACCCCGTGAAGGGCAAGTTCACGCTCGGCGTGAGCAGCACGGCCAAAGACTACATCGTGCTGCAAGCCACCGAGAAGCCCTTCATCAACCTGCTGTGGGGCGGCACCCTGCTCATGGGCCTGGGCCTCACGCTCAGCATCCGGCAGCGCCGCACTGCCAAGGCCAAGCCCGCCCCCGCGCCCGCCAAGGGCCGCGCCGGGGCCGCCCGCCCGCAGGCCGTGGCATAGGGTTATCGGCCTGAAAGCCCGGAAAGCCGGCTGGTTTCGCGCAGGGCGCGGGAGCCAGCCGGCTTTTGCGTGCTCATCCGTTTCATTCAAGGTACCACGCAGCATTGGCGACAAGCACCCTGCAACGGTCGGGAGGCCAGCCAGCACTGTTGACAGGCTATCGCCACCCGGCGCGACCGGCCCACGAAAAAAGGCCACCCCGCCGGGGTGGCCTTTTACAAAAGCGAAGTGCGGTGCCGCTTACTTCACTACCGACAGCTGACGCTGCATGTACTCCTCGCCGTTCTTCACCTTGAGGTGGTAGAGGCCGTTGGCGAGGTTGCTCAGGTCGAGGGTCGTGGTGAAATTGTCGCGGGCCGAGCCGGCGAATACGCGCTGGCCGAGGGTATTTACGATTTCCACTTCGAGACCTTTTTGGGCATTAGCCCCGGCGATGGCGAGGTTGAACACACCCGTAGCCGAGGGGTTGGGGTACACCGTCACGGCGCGCATCAGCTCGGGCGAGGTGGAGGTAGTGGTCGAGGTGATAGCCTCAATCATGAAGCGTCCAAAGCCTTGGGTCGATACATCGGTAGGAGCAGCCCCGCCAGCTAGCGGCGCAACAAAGAAAGCTCCCGTGCGAGTCGGCGTTTCGGTTTGAGTACCTACAGGGAAGTAGGCCGTAGCAAAAGCCGTTTGGGCCAGCCCTACATAAAAATCACCAACTGGCACCGATGGGGGCGTCGTGATGGCAAACGTTTTATAGGTATTTACGTCCGCCGTAGCTACTACGTAGTCGGGCGAGCGGCCCACAATAGCCCCGGCCGAAGACACTACTACCCCATAAACGGTGCGGCCTACGGCATTCGGGTCAGCAATGAAGACCGATACAGAATTCACCGTGCGAGCAGCGCTCAAGGTAAACTTAGACAGCAGAAGGCCAGCGTTTACGCCGAAGCCCACACCACCTGCGGTAGTAGTTTGGGTAGGGTCGATGTAAGAGATAGTAGTGGCACCGACCAGTTGCGATTGGGCTACCGAATTATTGGCGTTATCGCCATCAGCTGGTACACTTACCGTCACCGTATTGGTGCCAGCGGTTAGCGTAGCCGGGTAAGCAGCAAAAGTTACCGTGGTCGAAGCACCGGCAGCCAGCGAAGCTACTGTTTGCGTGTTGGTGAAGGTATTAGCCCCCGTTACGCTCAGCGTTACAGCTAGGTTGGTGAGGGCGGCGCTACCTGCGTTCGTGACCCGTGCACTCACTGCGTGCGGCAGGCTAGCAGGGCTGATAACTTTGCCCAGCGTGTAGATGGCATTGACCGCAGCGTCATTGGCCGCCAACTGCGTAAAGCGGAACGTACGCCCAGCGTCAAAACCTACTGTACGACGAAAGAAGACGCTTGTGCCATCACCCGATATAAAGGTAGCTCCGGACCATGGGGTAGCCGAAGACGGTTTATTTACGATGGTAGCCTGCCCAACTGCGCCGCCCGAGCCTTTGATGCCGATAGTAGCATAGCGACCTATCTCTGCGCCGGTAGCAGCTGCCGTCGGGGCGCTGTATACAAACTCTATCTGGTTGCTGGTTTCGTAGAGCTTTACCTGAAACGCCATATTGGCGTACTGCGCGGCATTGGTAGCGGCCTTATCGCGCACGTTTTTCCATTGAATAGTGCATACCCGGTTAGGCGCGGTACCCGTTGTGTTAACCCGATATTCAGCCGCCGAACTACCAGCCTCCAAGTCAAAGTTGAATGGCAGCAACAGGTTTACGTTAGCTGCATCCGTACTCGCTACGGGGTCAACGCCTACTGGGTTGGTTGAACCCGTTTCGTTTTGATAAAACATATTGGCTGCCGAGGGCGCGCTACCACCCAAGCGGATAAGCCCGTTTGTATTCAGTACGAACTGCGTAAACGAGGTACCGTTGTAAGAAAAAGTAAAACCGATAGATTGTGCGGCTGAGTTTGCATCGTCGGTGCTGCTCGTCGTAATGGCCGTACCGTTTGTGCCAAGGTCGGTGTAGGTGGTCGTTACGTTGGTAGCGCCCGCCACCACATAGTTCAGCGCCTGCGCGTGGGCGGCTACGGTAGCGCCGCCCGCCAGCAGGGCCGTGAGGCCCAGTTGGCGCAGCCGCTGCGTAAGCCCGGCCGTTTGCTTGTAATGTTTTTTCATGAAGGTAAAAAAAGAGAAATGGGGGTAAAATAGGTTACTCAGTAAAGCGGGTGCCATCGGCGGCAGCCTGCGCCACCCAGCTTAGCAAGCCCTAAGTTGCTACGCCTTTACGGAACTTTTACTGCCAGGTAACAGTCGCCGCCGCGCGCCAACCAGCAAATACCTGGCAACAATTACATTCAACCCTCTGATAGTTATACTCTTGCTTAACACAATATTTCCCTTGTCTCAGTAGTTATGCGCGTTGGTTTTTTCGGCGCGGGGCGCGTAGCAGCAGCGCTGGCACCCGCGGTAGCGGCTGCCGGGCACTCGGTGGCCTTCGTGGCCAGCCGCACGCGGCCAGGCGCGGCAGCCCTAGCCATGCAGCTACCACAGCCTTGCTCGTTTCTGGCATTGCCCCTTGCCCAGCCCCCGCCCCCGGCTGACCTCTACCTGCTGGCCGTGCCCGATGCGGCCGTGCCCGAAGTGCTGGCCAGCGTGGCCTGGCCGGTTGGGGCGCGGGTGGCCCACGTGGCCGGCGCGCTGCCGCTGGCCGTGTTCGGGGCCGCGCCGCTGGTGCGCGGTGGCGTGCTCTATCCGCTCCAGACCTTCAGCCCCGGCCGGGCTATAGCCTGGCCCACGGTGCCGCTGTTTGTAGAAGCCGCCGACGCGGCCACCGAGGCCGCGCTGCTGGCGCTGGCCCGCAGCCTCAGCCAGCGGGTGCAGCTGCTCGACTCGGCCCAGCGGCTGCGGCTACATCTGGGAGCCGTTTTTGCCAGCAACTTTACCAACCACGCGCTCGGCATCGCGCACGCGCTGCTGGCCGAGGCCGGGCTCGATTTTGGGCTGCTGGCCCCGCTGGTGCGCGAAACCATGGACAAAGCTCTGGCCGCGCCCACCGGCCCGTTTGCGGTGCAAACCGGGCCCGCCGCCCGGCACGATGCCCCTACCCTGGCCGCCCACGCGGCGGCGCTGGCCAACCATCCGGCCTGGCAAACGCTTTATACGCAGCTCAGCCAAAGCATTCAGGCGGCGGCGGCGCACCCGCCCGGCCCTGCCTAACTTTGTACTTTAAAACTGGCTCGCGCAGAGCCCTCCCTTATTTTGCAAGCTTCCACCATTCTCTTTCAATTTCAGGACGGCCAGCCTGCCCAGACGCACGTGGCCGCCAGCGGCGAGTCGGTGCTCGACGTGGCCCTCAACAATGGCATTCAGCTCCAGCACAACTGCGGTGGCGTGTGCGGGTGCAGCACCTGCCACATCTACGTGGACAAAGGCATGGACGACCTGCCCGAGATTTCCGACAAGGAAGAAGACTTCATCGACCGCGCCATCAGCCCGCGCATCAACTCGCGCCTGGCCTGCCAGTGCGTGCTACCCAATGCGGCGCTGGAAGTAGTCGTCACCATCCCGCCCCAGAATTTTCTGGGCCACTAATTTAAGAGTTATGAGTTTTAAGTTCTGAGTGTTGAGTTGCTGTTTCAGCTTCTCTTTTTCTCATTACGGCCAACTCAAAACTCAGAACCTAAAACTCATAACTCAACCGCCGTGAACCATTACGAGCCGCCCATCGAGTGGGCCGACCACGAAGACATTGCCATCGCGCTCTACGAGAAGTTTGGCGACGACTTCACCGAGGCCAAAATCTACCGCATCCGCTTTACCGAGCTGCTGGACTGGATACTGACGCTGCCCAACTTCGCGGGCACCCGCGAGCAGTCGACCGAAGGCCACCTCGAGCAGATTCAGGCTAAGTGGGTGTACGAGTGGCGCGACCACCAGTAGCCCACTGGCCCAACCTCCCCGGCGCGGGGCCGTATGACTTGGCCCAGCCCGCAGTAGCCGGCTATTCGCTTTTTTAAAACAGGTTATGAAGACCGGAACCGTAAAATTTTTTAATGAAACCAAAGGCTTTGGTTTCATCACCGACGATGCCACCCGCGAAGAGTTTTTCGTGCATGTCACGGCCCTAAACGGCGCGCAGATTCAGCAAAACGACAAGGTAGAGTTTGAAACCCAGGACGGCCGCAAGGGCGTGAACGCCGTGAACGTGCGCCGTATTTGAGGTTTGGCTTTCGTTTAAAAAGAATCCGGCCCTATTCCACGAGCGGAATAGGGCCGGATTCTTTTTTGGCGCTGTCAGTTGGTACTGTCATGCAGAGCGCAGCGACGTATCTCGCGTGGTGTAGTAACTAATGACGCTTTGATCACTGCGCCACGCGAGATGCTTCGCTGCGCTCTGCATGACAAACGTTTAACTACTACTCCACCTCGGCCAGGCGCACTACCAGCCCATCGACGCGGGGCGTGAGGCGAATCTGGCAGCTGAGGCGGCTGGTTTCGTGCAGCACGGGCAGCGTGTCGAGCATGGCCCACTCGTCGTCGCTGGGCTCGGGCAGGGCGGGGCCGGCCAGTATCTCCACGTGGCAGGTGGCGCACAGTGCCATGCCCCCGCAGGTAGCCTGAATGGGATACTCGTTGGCCTTGAGCAGCTCCATAAGGCTCAGGCCCATGTCGGTGGGCGCTTCCAGCTCACGCCGCTGGCCAGGCGCTTCTTCTACGTAAATGCGAACGTCGCTCATAATCGAGTTATGAGTTTTGAGTTTTGAGTTCTGAGTTTTGAGCAAAGCCGTAAAACCCAGCCAACTCAAAACTCAAAACTCAGCACTCAAAACTCCCTTAAAGGGACGGTGCCCCGTTTACGGTGGTGTACTTGAGAGTGTACTTTTTGTCGGGGTAAATGTACTTGAACGCGCCCTGGCACATGAGCGCCGCCTCGTGGAAGCCGCACAGGATGAGCTTGAGCTTGCCGGGATACGTGTTGATGTCGCCGATGGCGTACACGCCGGGTAGCGAGGTGCTGTAGTCCAAGGTGTTCACTACCACGGCGTCGTTGTCGAGGGCCAGGCCCCACTCGCCGATGGGGCCGAGCTTGGGCGTGAGGCCGAAGAGCGGCACGAAGGCATCGACGGGCACGGTTTCGGCCTGGCCATTATTGCCCGTGATGGTGACTTGCTGAAGCATCTCGTCGTCGCCGTGCAGGTGCGTCACGTTGGAGCTGAGCACCAGCTTAATGCGGCCGGCTTCGTGCAATTTCTGCACCTTCTCGGCCGAGTCGGCGGCCCCGCGGAAGGTAGTGCCGCGGTGCACGAGCGTTACATCCGAGGCCACGTTGGCGAGGAAGTTGGTCCAGTCGAGGGCCGAGTCGCCGCCGCCCGCAATCACGATTTTCTTGTCGCGGAAGTGCTCGGGGTCGCGCACCATGTAGTGCACGCCTTTGCCGCCCTCAAAGCGCTCCAGGTTTTCCACGGCCGGCTTGCGCGGCTCAAACGAGCCCAGGCCGCCCGCGATGGCCACCGCCTTGCACTGAATCTCGGTGCCGTCGGTGGTGTAAAGCTGAAACGAGCCGTCCTCCAGCTTGGCGAAGCGCTCGACGCGCTCGCCCAGGGTGAAGGTGGGGTGGAAGGGCTCGATTTGCTTCATCAGGTTGTCGACCAGGTCGCCGGCCAGCACCTCGGGAAAGCCCGGAATGTCGTAAATCGGCTTCTTGGGGTAGATTTCAGTGAGCTGGCCGCCGGGCTGCGGCAAGGCATCTACCACGTGGCAGCGCAGCTTCAGTAGGCCAGCTTCAAACACGGCAAACAAGCCCACGGGGCCGGCGCCGATGATGCAGATATCCGTCGAAACAATCTCGGGCATTACGGGAAATTTAAGTATTTAGAATGAGTACAAAGATACGGCCGGGGGCCCGGAATGCGGTGGGCAATACAGGTTTTTGGGGTGCATCTGGCGGCATTGGCCCGGTTTTAGTTTTGGCGCGAAGTGTAGCGTAAGCTTTAGCTTGCGACTGCGTTTGGGTAGGCTCGCCGCCCGTTCGCAAGCTAAAGCTTACGCTACATAACCCTTCTCATCTATGTCCACGCCTTCTACCGCCGCGCGTCTCGCCTCCCTCGCTTTCCTTGCCGCCACGGCCGCCTGCACGGCCCCGCGCAACATCACAACTTCGGGCAAAGTGACGCCCCAGGGCGAGTTTCGGATAGCTTATAACCAAAGCTTCAACGTGGCCACCGCGCCGCTCGCCAAGGCCGGCTCGGCCGTGAAAAGCGCCGCCAGCCAGCTTGGCACCCAGGCCGCCGAAGGCCAGAAGGTGAATTACTCCGACGCCGTGAGCCAGGTGCAAACTGCCGCGCTGGCCTACCTCGTCGACCCGGTGCAGCCAGCCTCCGATTTCAGCATTCGGTACGGCATCGTGCCGCGCCTCGATGCGGGCTATAAGTATGCCTTCGGCTCGCACGTCTTCGATGCGGCTTACCAGTTGCTCGGCCCCACCGGCTCGGTCGAAAACCCCGAGCGTGGCGCTACGGGCGGCACCACCTACGCCAGCATCGGGCTGCAATACGCCATTCAGCGCGCGGGTCTGCCTAAAATCGCCTTCCTCGGCGACCTCAACAACCTGCTGGGCCTCTCGGCTACTCGCCAGGACCTGGTTATTCCACTCACCATCAGCCAGTCGCTGGGCGCGGAGGAAAGCATCGGAGCCATCAGCTACGGCGCGGTCTACGCCCATTCGTGGGTGAGCTACGGCTTCCGACCCAACAACCTCTACAACCGCGCCGGCACGGCCGTGCTGCCCGAGCTGCCCAGCCAACGCAACAGCTTCTCGTCCTACGGCCTGTTTTTGAACGCCAAAATCGGCTACAAATACGTGTATTTCGTGCCCGCTCTCAGCTTCTATTACCAGAACTACGGCACCTACACGCTGGTCGATGGCAGCACCACTTCGTTCAGCGGGGCCACGTTTATTCCGTCGCTGGGCGTGCAGTTCCGCATCCCGAGCTTTAAGTAAGCGGCGAGGCGGCGGGGCCGGAACTTCGGGCCGGGCCGCCGTGTATGGGCTGTCATTGCCCTACTTATGGTAGCTTGGTGCCCGCCGATGAAGCATTTCTTACTGTTGCTACTAACTACGCTGCTGGTTGGGCGCGGGCAGGTGGGCCAGGCTGGCCCGCCGCCCGCACCCGGCCGGCAGCTGCCGTTTACGGTGTACGTGTTTCTGGCCGAAAGCTGCCCCATCAGCCAGCAGGCCACGCTGCCCTTGCGCGAGTTGCACGCCAAGTACGCGACGCGGGGCGTGCGCTTCGTGGGCGTGTTTCCGGGCGGCACGGCCACGGTGGCATCGGTGGCCGAGTTTAAGGGCAAGTATGCGGTGCCGTTTGCCTTGCAGCTCGACCTAGGGCAAAAGCTAACGCGCCGCTTTAAGGCCACTACTACACCCGAGGCGCTGGTAGTAGCGGCCGATGGGCGGATTTTATACCAGGGCCGGCTCGATGATAGGTACGCCGCATTGGGCGAGCGCCGCACCGTGAGCCAGCACCACGAACTGGCCGAGGCGCTGGCCGACCTGGCGGCCGGCCGGCCGGTGGCCGTGCCGCGCACCGAGCCGGTGGGCTGCTTTATTGAGAAGTAACGCTGAGCTCCTGCTCGGCGAATCGTTGTTAAGCTTCGTCCGGGTGCTCGCTTACGCTTCACCAAGCAGGAGCTTGGTGTTACATTCGCTTAAAATCTGATAGTTACGCTATGCAAAAATACTTTCTACTCTTTGTAGCCCTGGTGGCGCTGGCACTGCCCGGCCGCGCCCAGACTACGCCCAATTTCAGCGAGCACATTGCGCCGCTCATCTACAACCACTGCGCGCGCTGCCACCGGCCGGGCGAGGTAGCGCCGTTTTCGCTGCTGAGCTACCAGGATGTGGCGAGCCGGGGCCTCACCATCAAGGCCGTGACGGGCTCGGGCTACATGCCGCCCTGGAAGCCCGACCCCAACTACCGCCACTACCTCGACGAGAACGTGCTGAGCACCGCCGAGGTGGCGCTTATCAAGAACTGGGTTGATGGCGGGATGCCGCAGGGCAACCCCGCGCTGGCCCCACCCGTGCCCACCTTCCCGAGCGGCTCGCAGCTTGGCACGCCTGACCTGGTAGTGCCGATGGCCCAGAAATTCACCATCCCCGGCAACAACCAGGATTTGTACCGCGTCTTCGTGCTACCCGTGACGTTGGCCGCCGATAAAGACGTGGCGGCCATTGAGTTCCGGCCCGGCAACAAAAGCCTGGTACATCATTCCATCATTGGCCTCGACACCACCAACCAGGGCGCGGTGCTCGACGCGGCGGCCCCCGGCTACGGCTACACCAGCTTCGGCGGCTTCGGGTTTATGACCGTGGAGGACAACTTCGCGGGCTGGGTGCCGGGGGCACAGGCGCGCTTCTACCCCACCGGCCTGGGCAAAAAGCTCTACAAAAAAGCCCGCCTGCTGGTGCAGGTGCACTACGGCCCCACCAGCGTGGCCCAGACCGATTCGTCGGTGCTCAACATCTTCTACAGCCGCCAGCCGGTGGCGCGCTACGTGCAGACGCTGCCCGCCATCCAACCCTGGAGCGGCCTCACCAACGGCCCGTTCGTGATTCCGGCCAACCAGGTCAAGACCTTTCATTTTAGCTTAGTAGTGCCGCAGAATGTGAGCGCGCTCTCGGTGCTACCGCACTCGCACCTGCTGGCCAAGAAGTGGAAAATCTGGGCCGTGAAGCCCAACGGCGACACTATTAAGCTGGCCAAAATCGACTCGTGGAATTTTCGCTGGCAGGGCAACTACCGCTTCCTGAACATGCAGAAAATACCGGCCGGCGCCCGCCTCGAAGCCGACGTCACCTACGACAACACCGCCAACAACCCGCGCCAGCCCAACTCGCCGCCCCAAACCGTGCAGTGGGGCGAAAACACCACCGACGAAATGCTGCTCGGCTACTTCGACGTGGTGCCCTACCTGCCCGGCGATGAGAGCGTGGCACTCGCCACCCGCGCCGTGGTGCCCGTCGGCGCGGCGGCCGATGACGACTTTCTCCTCCACCCCAACCCCGCCGAGCTAGGCGCGGCCACCGCCAGCTTCACCCTCCTCAAAGCCGGCCCCGTGAGCCTGCGCCTACTCGACCAGAACGGCCGCCTGGTGCGCCAGGTGCTAACCGCCGAGTACCAGCCCGCCGGCCCGCGCCAGGTGCCGCTACCGTTGCAAGAGCTGGCAGCAGGAGTGTACTTGGTGCAGCTAGAGGCCGGGGGGCGCGTGCGCGTGGGCAAGCTGCTGGTGCAGTAGAAGCTGAACTGGTAAGTGGGAAGGCAGAGCGCTTTCCCGTGCGTTATTGCGCGGCGAAAACGCACTACCTCCCCACTTACCAGTTCACCACCCATGACCATCTTATACGGCGTGCCCGGCGAGGGCCTGGGCCACGCTACGCGTAGCAAAGTCATTATTGCCTGGCTTTTGGCCGAAGGGCACGACGTGCGGGTGGTCAGCAGCTCGCGGGCCTTCGCGCTGCTCGACAAGACGTTTCCCGGCCGGGTGCTCGAAATCAAGGGCTTCCACTTGGCTTACAAAGAGCTCACGGTGTCGAAGTCCCGCACCATCGGCCTCACCCTGCGCACCGCGCCCGAGGCCCTGCAAGTCAACTTCCGGCAGTACCGGCAGTTGCTGCACGGCTTTCAGGCCGAGGTTGTAATTTCTGATTTTGAGTCGTTTAGCTACTTCTACGCCAAGCTGCTGCGGGTACCGGTCATCAGCATCGACAACATGCAGATTATCAACCGCGCCCACCTCGACGTGAGCGTGCCCGCCGCCGAGCGCGAGCATTACGACCTGGCTCGCTACATCGTGCGGGCCAAGCTACCCCGCGCCCGGCATTACCTTATTACTACGTTTTTTGAGCTGCCGCTGCGCCTGCGCTACGCCGATAATACGACGCTGGTGCCCAGCATCATCCGGCCCGAGATTCAGGCCGCGCAGCCCAGCAAAGGCGACTACGTACTGGTCTACCAATCAGCCACTACGCAGGGCGATTTGACGGCCATTTTGCGCCAGATTCCCGACCAGCAATTTCGGGTCTACGGCTTCAACAAAGATGAAGCGCACGGCAACGTGCTGCTGCGGCCCTTCTCCGAAGCTGGCTTTATCGCGGAGCTAGCCGGGGCGCGGGCGGTGCTCACGAATGGCGGTTTTTCGTTGATTTCGGAGGCGGTGTATTTGCACAAGCCGGTGTGCGCGGTGCCCATTCCGGCGCAGTTTGAGCAGTGGCTGAATGCGGCCGAGATTGAGAAGCGCGGCTACGGGCGGCATTTTACAGCCATTACGGCGGGCAATGTGCGGGCATTCTTGGAGGAGCTGCCGCGCTTTGAGGCGGCGCTGAGTGCCTATCGACAAGACGGTAACGAGGTATTGTTTGGGCGGTTGCGCGAGGTGCTGGCCGATGTAGGGTAAGCTTTAGCTTGCCTTTGCAACGGGTGGCAAGCTAAAGCTTACCCTACATTTGCACTTGTCACCCTCCTTAAAAATCCACAATGAGCTACATCGCAGCCATTCATGCCCGCCAGATTTTCGATTCGCGCGGCAATCCGACCGTTGAAGTTGACGTAACCACCGACTCGGGCACCGTAGGCCGCGCCGCCGTGCCGAGCGGCGCCAGCACCGGCGTGCACGAAGCCGTAGAGCTGCGCGACGGCGACAAGAGCATGTACCAAGGCAAGGGCGTGCTGAAAGCCGTTGAGAACGTAAACACCAAAATCGCCGAAGAGCTGGTAGGCTTCTCGGTGTACGAGCAGGGCCTGATTGATAAAATCATGCGCGAGCTCGACGGCACCCCCAACAAGGGTAACCTCGGCGCCAATGCCATTCTGGGCGTGAGCCTGGCCGCCGCCCGCGCCGCCGCGCAGGAGCTGGGCCAGCCGCTGTACCGCTACGTAGGCGGCGTGGGGGCCAACACGCTGCCCGTGCCGATGATGAACATCCTGAACGGCGGCTCGCACGCCGACAACAAGATTGACTTCCAGGAATTCATGGTAATGCCGGTGGGTGCTTCTTCGTTCTCGGAGGCACTGCGCTGGGGCACCGACATCTTCCACACCCTCAAATCGGTGCTGAAGAAGAAAGGCTACAGCACCAACGTCGGCGACGAAGGTGGCTTTGCCCCTGACATTCAGAGCAATGAAGAGGCTATCCAAATCGTGCTGCAAGCCATCGAGCAGGCCGGCTACCAGCCCGGCGAGCAGGTGATGATTGCGCTCGACCCCGCCGCTTCGGAGTTCTTCCAGGATGGCCACTACCACTTCAAGAAGAGCACCGGCGACAAGCTGACGCCCGAGCAAATGGTGAGCTACTGGGTTGATTGGACCAAGAAATACCCCATTATCAGCATCGAAGACGGCCTGGCCGAAGACGACTGGGCGGGCTGGAAAAGCATCACCGACCAAGTGGGCAAGAAAATCCAACTCGTGGGCGACGACTTGTTCGTGACCAACGTGGAGCGCCTGCAACGCGGTATCGATGAGCACATTGCCAACGCCATTCTCATCAAGGTAAACCAGATTGGCTCGCTCACCGAGACGATTGATGCCGTGACCCTGGGCCGCCGCAACGGCTACAAGTCCATCATGAGCCACCGCTCGGGCGAAACCGAAGACTCAACCATCGCCGACCTGGCCGTAGCTTTGAGCACCGGCCAGATTAAGACCGGCTCGGCCTCGCGCTCCGACCGCATGGCCAAGTACAACCAGCTGCTCCGCATTGAGGAAGAGCTGGGCGAAATGGCTTACTTCCCCGGCAAGAAAATGTAAAAATGTAGGGTAAGCTTTAGCTTGCCATTCGTTGATTTTGCTTTCAAAAGGCAAGCTAAAGCTTACCCTACACGTATGCGTCCTCCGGCTTTTCTCTTCCCGATTTTGCGCGTGCTGCGCAATTTCTACTTCCTCACCGGCACGGCCTTCGTGGTCTGGATGGTGCTCTTCGACGGCAACGACGTGAGCAAGCAGTACGACATGTACCGCAAGTGGCACGAGCTGAAGTCGGAAAAAGAGTACTATCAGTCGAGCATCGAGGCCGTGAAGCACGACCGCGCCGAGCTCCTGAGCTCGCCGGCTTTGCTGGAGAAATTTGCCCGCGAAAAGTACCTCATGAAGCGGCCCGGTGAGGATGTATTCGTGCTGGTGCCCAAGGAAGAAGACAAGTAGGCGCACCTATTGCCCACGGCGGGGCGGCTCGGCACTGGCCGGGCCGCCCCGTTGTATTTTTGGCCGTGGCCAATTTTTCTTTCAATCGCGGCGGGCTGCTGCTGGCCGCCACAGTCGGCCTAGCAGCGGGCTTTGGCGGGCAAGTGCCGGCCGCCCCCACGCAGGCGCAGGTAGCCTACCGCTTCCTCACCGAAGTGCTGCGCGCCGACTATCCGGCCGCCTACCGCCGCCTGGCCCCCGAGGTGCGCGCCGGGCTGCCGCCGGCCGCCTTTGCCACCGCCGCCCGGCCGCTGCGGCAGGTGGGCCGGCAGCGCGGCCAGCGCATCGAGCTTTACACCTTTGGCACGCACTTGAGCGAGCGCGGCGCGGGCGAGCCGTGGTTTTACCGTTTTTCTTTGGTCAAAGACTCCTTGCAAAAACCGCCGCCCGTGCTGCTCGAAGTTACGTTCCGCGACACCACGACGCGGCAGGTACTGGGCTTTCGGGTGCGGCCGTAGCTAGGCGCTTTGCGGTATATTCTTTTTCAACCGGCCAACCGCTTTTCTATTTCGGCCAGAGTGCAAGCAACTTGAAAAGAAGCTGGCACGTTATATTTGCACTAGCTAAGCACAAAACAAGGGCCGCACCTTGCGGCACGGCCCTTGCACCCTAGTGTGGCAGGTGCGCGGCGGCGGTAGCTGCCGCCCCACCCGCCAAGATTAGCCAGAAAAGCCGTCTAGCGAGCTTATCTGACATCCGGCATTTGAACACCACTTCAAATGCCGGTCTCACGGTTGCCTTTTTCATTCGTGTTAGAAGTAAAAAGGGTGAAACAAACCCCTTACTTCTCGAAGCCCGACCGCACCACCGGCCGGGCTTCTCTTTTTACAGAGTGAGCCGCCTGGGCGGGGACAGACCAAACGTGAGTGCAACAAAGATACTTAAACCCTTCTTAGCTACCTTGCTCAGGCGCGTCGCCGCTGGCTAGCTTGGGGTTGTCGCGGTGGCGGGTAGCGTCGCGCTGGGTTTTCTTGGCGAGGTTGCGGGCCAGGGCGTCGGTGAGGTTCACGCCGGTTTGGTTGGCCAGGCAGATTACTACGAATAGTACGTCGGCCAGCTCGTCGCCCAGTTCGCGGCCTTTGTCCGATTCTTTAAATGACTGTTCGCCGTACTGCCGGGCAATGAGGCGGGCCACCTCCCCTACCTCCTCGGTGAGGATGGCCATGTTGGTGAGTTCGCTGAAATAGCGCACGCCGGTGGTCGTAATCCACTCGTCTACGGTGGTTTGGGCTTGGTCGAGGGTCATTGTTTTATAAGCCGTTAGCCTTTGGCTTTTAGCCGCCTGCTTTTTCTGAATAAGTAGTAGGCCCGCTCTAAGCGGCAGTTGGCGAGTCGAGCACTATCGTCACCGGCCCGTCGTTGAGCAGGCGCACCTGCATATCGGCCCCGAAGATGCCGGTGGGCACCGGCCGGCCCAATTCCTGCGCCACCAGCGCCACGAAGCGCTGGTAGAGCGGCTCGGCCACGGCGGGCGGGGCCGCGCCCGTATAGCTGGGGCGGTTGCCCTTGCGGGCATCGGCCAGCAGCGTAAACTGGCTCACGGCCAATATTTCGCCGCCCACGTCGCGCACGCTTAGGTTCATCTGCCCGTTTTCATCGCTGAAAATACGCAGGCCTACCAGCTTGCGCGCCAGCCAGCCGAGAGCCGCCTTATCATCGGTAGGCGCGCAGCCTACCAGCACGAGCAGGCCGGGGCCAATCTGGCCGGTAATAGTGCCTTCGACGGTAACGGACGCTTCGCGGACGCGCTGAATAACGAGACGCATGGGGGTGGATTGGTGAATGGCTGGCCGGTTGAATTGTTGAATGGCTGGACTGCTGGATGGTTGAATTGCTTTAGGCTGGATGCAGTTTGCACAATTCAACCGTCCAGCCATCCAGCCATTACTTTTTGATTTTCAGGCTGTCCAGGTGCTGCCAGTAGCGGCGGGCGTTGAGCTTGTGGTCGGCGAAGGTTTCGGCGAAGTCGGAAAAGCCGCTGCCATCGGGGCGGGCGCAGAAAAACAGGTACTTGTGCTGGGCGGGGTGCAGCACGGCATCGAGCGCCTGCGGGTAGGGCGTGGTGATGGGGCCGGGCGGCAAGCCCTTGTGCGTGTAGGTGTTGTAGGGCGAATCCACTTTCTTATCCACGTTGAGCACGCGCTTACGGGTGCCCAGGCCATGCAGAGGCCACAGCAGCGTGGGGTCGGCTTGCAGGGGCTGGCCCCGGCGCAGGCGGTTGAGGTACACGCCCGCGATAACAGGCTTGTCGGTAGCCTGGGCGGTTTCGCGCTGCACGATGCTGGCCAGCACGGTCACCTGGACGGGGCTCATTTTCAAGGAATCAGCCTGGCGCAGGCGGGCAGCGCTCCAGAAGCGGCGGTGCCGGGCGGCCACCGAGTCGAGAAACGCCTCGGCCGGCGTGGGCCAGAACAGCCGCAGCGTGCCCGGAATGAACAGCGTCCGCACCGTGGCTGTGTCAAGGCCGAAGTGCGTGGCCAAATAGGCGCTGTCGGCCAGCAGCTGGTGCAGCCGTGCGGTGTCGGTGTAGAGCTGGCGGCCGGCCTGGCGCGGCAGCTGCGGCAGGTAGTGAAAGGGCTTGAGGGTGAAGTCTATCGTATCCTGCCGGCCGCTTTCGAGCAGGCGCAGCAAGTCGAGGTTGCCCAGGCCAGGGCGCAGCGTGTAGCGGCCGGGGTGCAAGGCGTTTTGCTTCCGGCCCAGTCCGCGCAAACTCGCCATCACGATAAACTCGGCCGGCCGCTCCAGCATGCCCGGCTGGCGCAGGCTGCGAAACACACCGCTCAGCTTTTCGCCCGGCCGGATGTAGAGATAAGCCGGGCCCTCGGGGTGGGCCGGCACGTTGCTTTGGTACAAATACTTACTCACTACGCCCACGCCCAGCCCCGCCAGCGCCAGCAGCGACCACAGCGCTACCTGCCCCCAAAAGCGCCACCCCGAGGTAGACTTACCGGGTACGACGGGCGCGGAATTGGGCTGAGGCTCGGTCATGGTACGGCCAAATTTAGCAGGTGCCGGAGGGTTTCCTGCGGGTTGGCTTGCGTCGTTTGGGGCTAATGCCTTGAAAAAACAGGGCGCGCATCAGCTTAACGCGGCAAGCTAAAGCTTACCGCACGTGCCCTACCGCCCTAGCCGGTGCAGCAGGCCCACGCCCAGCAGCAGGCGGCCCAGCTGCCACGGTGCCGCCGTGGCGGGCTGGCCGGCCGCCGTCAGCTGCACCTCGCTGGCTGGCAGATTCAAAGCGCTTTCGCTGTCAATATGAAAGAAGCCGCCCCGCTCCGACACCACTAGCTGCGTGCGAGTACGCAGTGGCCAGAGGTAGCCCAGGTCGGCCACGGCCTGCCAGGTATGGCTCAGCTCGATGCCCAAGCCCAGGCGCGGCTGCACGCCTTCGGTTACGCTTTGCAAGGCTAGGTTCAGGCGGTCGGTGGCGAGGCGGGTGCCGGCCAGGCGCAGGTTGTCGTCGGGGTTGTCGAAGGTGCCGAGGTCGCGGCCAAGGCTTTGGCGGAGGTAGGCCATGCCCAGCCGCGCCACGATGGGCCGGTGCCGGGGGTTGAGGTTGTGCTCCCAACTCAGCCCTGCTTCCCAGCCGCTGCCTTGCAAGCCCCCAAAATCCGAGCGCGTGAGGCCATACACCGAGAAGCTGCGCGGCAAATCGAGCTGCACGCCCAGCGCGTAGCTGCCTGCCACGGCCTGCGAGCGAGCCTCGGCTGTGGCACTAGCCCGAAAGGCCGAGCTCGCCGGAGCCACTACCGCGCCCAGCGCCGGCAGCGCGCCCTGCACCGGCAGCAGCCCCAGGCCGTAGGTGTAGCGCACGCGTACCCAGGGCTGACGCACTGGCTTACTGTCTCTTAAAACAGTATCGGCGGGTGAAGCGTTGGCGCGCAGCAGGCGCTCAGCCTGGCGCTGGCGCTCTTGGTCGAGCAGCTGGGTAGGCGGCAGCAGCGTGGTGTAGTTTTTCCAGAAAGCGGAGTCGTAGGGCGCGGCAGCTTGCAGGAAAATATCGTTGTACTGCGCCCGCTCGGCGTAGGCGATGGGCGCGGCCTGGGCAGTGTCAATGGCGGTAGTCAGAAACTCGGCCAGGTGCCGCCGCACCTGCCCGCCCACGGGCCGGCCCAGGGTGTTATACCACACGCTCTTGAGGTGCCAGCGTCCGGCATAGCGCTGATAATCGACCCGATACGCCCGCTCGCTGGCCTCAAACAGCAGCACGCCCTCGCGCCGAATGCCGCTGGGCGTGCGGTGCCAGTTGGCCCCCAAAAAGGCATAGCTCTGCTCATCAATATAAAGCTCACCGGCAAAATTGGCCCGGCCGGTGCCAGTCTTGGGGCCAAACGCGATGACGTACACCGGCCGCCCCTGAAAGGTAGTCTGGGGCGTGAGGCGGTACTGATAGTCTTTGAAGTGCTTTTCCTGAATGAACTCGGCCCGGCGATGCACGAAGTCGAAGCGGTGCGGAATGAACGAGCCGGCAATCCAGTTTATCGGCACCAGGCCGGAGCTGTCGGGGCGGGCGGGGCGCAGGTCCACCTTGCGCAGCTGCCCGATTTTCACCTGTCCGTCGTCGCGCGCGTGCTGGTAGCCAGATTTTTGCACGTCCAGCAGCGCCTCACCCAGGTAGTAGTAGCGGTGGCTGGTCGCGTTGTCGTCCGACTCGCGGAAGAAGCCCGTCAGGCGCGTCGGTCGCGCGGGGTAGTTGCGCGGAATACGCGCCAAGGCCTCCCGCAAAATGCCCAGCACCGACGACGACACGGCCACCGTGCCCAGGCTGGCCGGGCTGCTTTGCAGCTCGATGCGCAGCTCGGGGCCGGGCAGCGGCGGCAGCAGCCGCACATAGCGGCGGTAGCCCAGCAGCGCCACTTCGAGCTCGGTAGTAGCGTAGGAGGCCGGCACGCGCAGGGCGAAGCGGCCTTCCTGGTTGGTACTGGTGCCCAGCTTATTGCCCGCGATGCCGACTTGCGCGTTGGGCACCGGCTGGTGCGTGTCGGCGTCGAGCACGAGGCCGCGCAATACCTGCGCTTCTTGGGCAAAGGCAGGTAGGCACAACAGCCACAGTAGCAACGTCTTCATCACGCAAGGTTTCGCCAGGTAAAAAGAGGTCTCGCAAGGTAAGCAACTGCTACACCTTGCGAGACC
>NZ_DASTEP010000087.1:0-2109 GCF_035709525.1 Hymenobacter sp.
CCTCTCCCGGAGGGGAGGGGCCGGGGGTGGGGTAACCCGCCCGCTACGCTACCCGGCGGCTGCCCCGCAGCCCGTACCACATGATGTACACGTAGCACACCACGGGCAGTAGCAGGGCCCAGCGCAGGCTGCTGTAGTCGGCAATGACGCCGAACAGCATCGGGATGAGCGCGCCGCCCACGATGGCCGTGCAGAGCAGGCCCGAGGCTTCTTCGGTCTGGCGGCCCAGCCCGGCCATAGCAAGGGTGAAAATGGTGGGGTACATCAGGGAGTTCATCAGCCCTACTGCCAGTAGACTCCACATGGCCAGCGCGCCCGTGGTGTTGATGGAAAGCAGGACGAGTGCCACCGCCGCGAAGGCATTGAAGGCTAGTAGCTTGGTGGGAGAGAACTTATTGAGCAAGTAAGCACCGGCAAAGCGCCCCACCATCGCGGCGCCCCAGTAGTAGGCCACTTTGCTACCGGCCGTGGCGGGGTCGAGGCCCAGCACGTCGGGCAGGGCCACGTAGTTGACGATGTGCGAGCCGATGGCCACCTCGGCCCCCACGTAGGTGAAGATGCCCAGCACCCCAAACAGCAAATGCCGGTGCTGCCAGATGCTGGGGCTGCCAGGCTGGTCGGCAGTGGCTTCTTCGGCGGCGGGCGTTATCACGGGCAAATGCACGCGGCTCAGCAGCAGGCTGATAAGCAGCAAGGCCCCGCCAATAACCAAGTACGGAATCTGCACGGCCCGCACGTCAATCTGCGCCGCCGAGGCCGCGTTGTTTAGCTTAGGCAAATTACTCAGAATAAGCGCGGTGCCTAGCAACGGCGCGATGGTAGTACCCAGCGAGTTGAACGCCTGCGTGAGCGTGAGCCGGGCCGAAGCCGACTGCGGCGGGCCCAGAATAGCCACGTAGGGATTGGCCGCGACTTGCAGCAGCGTGATGCCCGACGCCAGCACAAACAGCGCCCCCAAAAACAGCCCGTAGGCCCGCTGCGCCGCCGCCGGATAAAACAGAAACGCCCCCACGGCCGCCACCACGAAGCCCAGCAGCATGCCCCGCTTGTAGCCGATACGCTCCACCAGCTTGCCGGCCGGAATACTCATCAGAAAATAAGCCCCGAAAAAGCACAGGTTGATGAGGTTGGCCTTGGCAAACGACAGCTGAAAAATGGCCTTGAGGTACGGAATCAGAATATCGTTGAGGCAGGTGATGAAGCCCCACAGGAAAAACAGCGTCGTGACCGCCGCCAGCGCCGACGTGTAGCGTTGCGTGGAAGCGGGCGCGGTGCCGGTCGGGGGGTAGGAGGTTAGGCTAGGAGGAGCAGCGGCCATCGAGGTAAAGAGGTGGGAATGACGAAGAGAAGAAAGTTAAGAAGGACGTCGGGACGGGAGCGGGCGGTTGAAAATGCCCGAACCAGCTTCGAAAATAAAGCAGGTCGCTACCTTATTGCAGGCCAGCGAGAAAAACTTTCATTATGCGGCCAGTCCGCGGTTGCTGAAATGTTTTAGCAAAGTACTACATTTGAACTTCTCACCGCAGTTGCGCGGACTTTGTAGTCCGCGATGACAGCGCACGTCGCGGACTGCAAAGTCCGCGCAACATTCTCTCACGTGCTACCCTATGGAATACCCGCAAGTCGATTATCCCACGCATTTCAAGCGGTATTGTAAAACCCTGACTTTGCAGGACGACAGTGCTCTCATCGCGCAGTACAAGCGCGCGCACGCGCCGGATGCCGTGTGGCCCGAAATAAACCAGGGCCTGCGCGAAATCGGGATTCTGAAGATGGAAATATACCTGCTGGGCCGCCAGCTGTTCATGCTCATGGACACCGTGCCCGACTTCGACCACGACCAGGCGATGGCGGCGCTGGCCACCCTGCCCCGGCAGGCCGAATGGGAAGCCTACGTGGCGCAGTTTCAGCAGGCGGCGGCCACCAGCACGGCTGACGAGAAATGGGAGTTGATGGAGCGTATTTATCAGCTTGACTAACAGTGATTTTTGATTTGACTGAATGGCCTCTAAACCGTCATGCAGAGCGCAGCGAAGCATCTCGCTTGTTTGCGTCTGCCAACGTCAAGGTTTACTGCGCCACGCGAGATGCTTCGCTGCGCTCTGCATG
>NZ_DASTEP010000088.1:0-32597 GCF_035709525.1 Hymenobacter sp.
GTTGAGCCGGCTGTCCGCTCGTTGTGCAACGAGCCGCCATACTGGCGAGCGGACAGCCAGTTCAACGCTGGCAGCCCGCCCCCGCCACCCTAAAAAAGCAGCGCCCGGCTTCTGCAAGAGAAACCGGGCGCTGCCAGGTAATAGAAACAGGCGCTAAAACACTTCTGCGCTAGCCGCTGATGGCGCGGAACAGCAGAAACAGCCCGCCGGCCAGCACCATCGTGACGGGCAGCGTGAGTACCCAAGCCAGGGCGATGCTGCGCACCATTTGGGGGTTTAGGTTTTTGATGCCGCGGTTGGCGACCATGCTGCCCGCGATGGCCGACGACAGCACGTGCGTGGTAGACGAGGGTAGGCTAAGCTGCGTGCTGGCCCCAATCATGAGGGCCGCTACCAGCTCGGAGCTGGCGCCCTGCGCGTAGGTGAGGTGTTCTTTGCCGATGCGCTCGCCAATGGTTTTCACGATGCGCTGCCAGCCCACCATGGTGCCGATGGCCAGCGACAGCGACACCATGAGCAGCACCGGCCAGGGCGCGTAGTCGGTGAAGGTCTTCATCTGGTCGATAGACTTGGTGTAGGTTTCGCGGTCGGCGGTGCTGAGGCTGAGGCTGGGCGAGCCGAGCAGCTTTTTGCCCCGGTTGGCCAGTAGTAGGATATCGCGGCGAATTTCGAAGCGGGCTTGCTCGGGCAGCTCTTCTACCTTGGTTTTGCCGGTGAATACGCGGTCGAGGTCAATGGTTTGGGCCTGCATCTCACTATACAGCTTCTGGTCGGCGGCGCTGAGCTCGGCTTTATTTACGCGGCCCATCACGTACTCTACCTTAGCCAGCGAATCGCGCAGGTCAAGGGGGTTCTTGGTGCTGTCGAGGGCAAAGTGCACGGGCACGATGCCAATGAGAATCAGCATGATGAGGCCCACGCCCTTCTGACCGTCGTTGGAGCCGTGGAAGAAGCTCACCAGCGTGCAGGTAGCGATGAGCGTGAGGCGGATGAAGAGGGGCGGGGGCTTGCGCTTGTGCGGCTCCTTAAAGATGGCCTTGCTCGGCGAAAAGCGCTTCAGCAAAAACATCATGATGATGGTGAGCGTGAAACCCAGCAGCGGGCCTAGTATCAGGGCCAGGCCGCTTTCGCCGGCTTTGCTCCAGTTCACGGCCGCGCCCTTGCCGCCGGGCAGCAGCGAAAACGCGATGCCCACGCCCAGAATGGAGCCGATGAGCGCGTGCGACGACGACGAGGGAATGCCGTAGTACCAGGTGCCGACGTTCCAGATAATGGCCGCCACGATGAGCGCGCCCACCATAGAAATGCCGTGGTACACGTTCTGGTCAATCAGGCTTTCGACGGGCAGCAGGTACACGATGCCCATCGCCACGCCAATGCCGCCGGCAAATACGCCGATGAAGTTCCAGAAGGCCGACCACACGACGGCCACCCAGGGCCGGAGCGTGTTGGTGTAGATAACGGTGGCCACGGCGTTGGCCGTGTCGTGAAACCCGTTCACAAATTCGAAGGCGCACGCTGCAAACAGACAAATGCCGAGCAGCAGCAAAACATGGGGTTCGAGTCCGAACATAAAATAAATGCCGAATGTGGGGAAAACCGGCTCACAAAATTAACAGGGCCTTCACCTACCGGCATGTTACCTAATCATTACCGCAGATTCAAACGGATTTTTAGGATTTAACGGGTACGCCTGCTGCGCAGGCTGGCTACTTGGGCGCAGGAGCAGCTGCGCCGGCTCTCTTTGGCTGGCCTCCCGGTTACTTAGTACTTATGTACCCATGGCAGCTATGCCGGCTTTTCGGGCTTGTTCAATCGGCTACCGCCGTGCGGCGTAAAAGTGCCTTTACCTACTCCAATAAAAGGTAGGCCGCAGGCCACCCTGCGCCCAAGTAGCCAGCCTGCGCAGCAGGCGTATCCGTTAAATCCTGAAAATCCGTTTGAATCTGCGGTCTAACTTTGCGCTTTATGAGCAAGCCCGCGTCTACTACCGCTACTGCTGAGAACACTCAGCTAAAAGATATTGTCGCCCACGCCAAGGAATACGGCTTCGTGTTCCAGTCGTCGGAAATCTACGACGGCCTCGCCGCCGTGTACGACTACGGCCCCAACGGCGTGGAGCTGAAGAATAATTTGAAAAGGCTGTGGTGGGAAGCTATGACCCAGCTGCACGGCAACGTAGTGGGCATCGACGCGGCCATCTTCATGGAGCCCCGCACCTGGGAAGCCAGCGGCCACGTAGCGGGCTTCAACGACCCGCTCATCGATAACCTCGACAGCAAAAAGCGCTACCGTGCCGACGTGCTGGTAGAGGAAAAAGCCGCCGAGTACGAGCGCGCCGGCGACCCGGCCCGCGGCGCGGCCCTGACGGCCGAGCTCGGCCGGTTGCTCACCGAAAATGACCTGGCGGGCGTGAAGCAGCTCATCATTGATGAGAAAATAACCTGCCCCATCTCCGGCACTGCCAAGTGGACCGACGTGCGCCAGTTCAACCTGATGTTCTCGACCCAGGGCTCGGCCGTGGACTCGGATGCGCCGCCCGTGTACCTGCGCCCCGAAACGGCCCAGGGTATTTTCGTGAACTTCCTGAACGTGCAGAAGTCGGCCCGGATGAAAATCCCGTTCGGCATCGCCCAGATTGGCAAGGCGTTCCGCAACGAGATTGTGGCCCGGCAGTTCATTTTCCGCATGCGCGAGTTTGAGCAGATGGAAATGCAGTTCTTCGTGCGCCCCGGCACCGAAGGCGAGTGGTACGACACCTGGAAAGCCGCCCGCCGCCGCTTCCACGAGGCCATTGGCCTGCCGGCCGAGAAGCTGCGCTTTCACGACCACGACAAGCTGGCCCACTACGCCAAGGCCGCCGTGGACATCGAGTTTGAGTTTCCCTTCGGCTTCAAGGAAATCGAGGGCATCCACTCGCGCTCCGACTTCGACCTGACCCAGCACCAGAACCTGAGCCGCAAAAAGCAGCAGTACTTCGACAACGACGTAAACCCCGAAACCGGCAAGCCCTACGGCAACTACGTGCCCTACGTGGTCGAAACCTCGGTAGGGGCCGACCGCCTGTTTTTGGCCACCATGTGCCAGGCGTTCCAGGAAGAAACCATCACGGAAGGCGAAGGCGAGGAGCAAACCACCAAAACCCGCACCTTCCTGAAGCTGCATCCGGCGGTGGCGCCCATCAAGGCCGCCATTTTCCCGCTGGTGCGCAAGGACGGCATGCCCGAAAAAGCCCAGGAAATATTCGACAGCCTGCGCTTCGATTTCCGCTTGGTGATTGAGGACAAGGACGCCATCGGCAAGCGCTACACCCGCCAGGACCTCATCGGCACGCCCTTCTGCATCGTGGTCGACGGCCAGACGCTCGAAGACAACACCGTGACCGTGCGCGACCGCGACACCCGCGCCCAGGTGCGGATGCCGATTAGCGAGCTGCGCGGCTACATCGGCGAGAAGGTGAGCTTCAAAACGGTATTTGAGAAGCTGTAGCTTACGCGACAACGCTTGGCCGGAACTCTGCGCGCAGCTAATTGGCTTTCGACTATGCAAGTACTGACGAAGCGTGCGCTCCGGGAGTTCGGCCTACTGCATCCCGATGTAGCGGCCGATATCCTGGATTGGTTTGACGCGGTGGAAGCCGCCGACTGGGAAAACGGCGCGGCGGTGCGGGCTTTTGACCGCACCGCCGACTATGTCGGGGGCGACCGCTGGGTATTTAACCTGCGCCGCAACCGCTACCGGCTGGTCGTCCGCATTTTCTTCCCGGCGCGCCAAGTGTACGTGCGCTTCATCGGTACCCACGCCGACTACGACCGTATTGCCGATATCACCACCATCTAGCCAGCGTTGTTATGGAACTCAACACCGAAGCCGACTACCAACAATCGCTGCGCCGCCTAGAGTATCTGCTTGACCACGAGCCCGCTAATCTGAGTGAGATAACGGCGCTGGGTAATGCGGTCAACACCTACGAAAACGAAAATGGCCATCGGCCATTACCGCCTAACTCACTCGTTGCTCGCCTGGAGCGCGAACGCCTGGAGCGCCAATTGAGCGACCAGCAGCTGGCCGACCTGCTCGGTATCAGCCAGAAAAACCTACGCGCCGTACTGAACGGCCAACAACCGATTGACTTAGACCTGGCTAAGCGCTTGCATAGCCAGCTGGGTATTCCGGGCGACTTCATTCTGGAGGCTGCCTAGGCCTGTTTAAGTCAAATCAGGTTACGTAGCACCTTACCCTAACCGCTTATGTGGGGACATATCGCCCTCTTTATCATCAAGTACCGCAGCTGGCTGCTGGGACTGATTGCGCTTTCGACCGTATACATGGCCTGGGTGGCCAAAGACGTGCAGATGACCTACGACTTTGCGCAGGTCGTGAGCCCGAAGGACCCGGACATGGTGTACTTCCAGCAGTTCAAAAAAACCTTCGGCGAGGATGGCAACATTTTGGTGGTAGGGATGCAGGATAGCGGGGTGTACCAGCTGAAAAACTTTCGGCAGTACGACCAGCTGGCCGAAGACCTGGTGAAAGTGCAGGGCGTGACGGGCGTGCTGGGGATTCCTAAACTCATTAACATTGAGAAGGATACCATCAATAACAGCTTCGCCACGGCTCCGGTATTTAAAACCCCGCCCACCAACCAGGCGCAGCTCGATTCGCTGATGCGGGTCGTGAACGGCATTGAGTTTTACAAGGGCCAGGTAATAGCGCCGCGCACCGGGGCCACGCTGCTGGCCATTACTCTTGACCCCACGTTCCTGAACTCCAACAAGCGGGGCGCGGTGATGGATAACATCTTGGCTAACACCGAGAAGTTTGAAAAAGATACCGGCATCAAGCTGCACTACGCGGGCCTGCCCTACGTGCGCTCGACCATGACGAGCAAGGTATCGGCTGAAATGAAATTCTTCGCCGGGCTGATGGTGGTGGTGATGGCCGCCATTCTGTTCGTGTTTTTCCGCACGTGGTCGGCGGTGGTGGTGCCGCTGCTGGTCGTCATCATCGTGATGATATGGTGCGTGGCCAGCATCGTGCTGCTGGGCTTCAAGATAAACTTGCTCACGGGCTTGATACCATCTATCCTGGTGGTTATCAGCGTGCCCAACTGCACGTACCTGCTCTCGCGCTACCACTTCGACTACCGCAAATCAGGCAACCAGATACTGGCCATGACGCGGGTGGTGCGCAAAATCGGCCTCATCACGCTGGTGAACAACACGACCACGGCCATCGGCTTTTTCGTGTTCACCTTCACCGATATCGCCATTCTGTATCAGTTTGGGCTGGTGGCCACGATTAACATTTTCATCGCCTTCATCATCAGCTTCATCATGATTCCGGCGGTGTTTACCTACCTGCCGGGGCCGAGCGAAAAGCAGCTGGAGCACCTCGATTCGAAGCCGCTGGTGGGCATCGTCCACTTCCTCGACTTCATCGTGTTGCGGCGGCGGCGCACCATTTACATCACGGCGGCGGTGCTGGTAGGGCTGTCGGCTATCGGCATTTCGCGCATTGAGGCCGTGTCGTACATGGTTGATGACTTGCCTAAGAAGAGCTCGGTAAACGAGGATTTGAGCTTCTTCGAAGCCCGTTTTGGGGGCGTGATGCCGCTGGAATTTGTAGTAGATACCAAGCAGCCCAAGGGCCTGCTGAAGCTGCCCAACTTGCAGAAAATCGACCAGTTCGACAAGTTCCTGCAAGCGCAGCCTGAGCTATCGACCCCGCTCAGCATGGTTACCTTCCTGAAGGCGGCCAAGCAGGCGTTTTACAACGGCAACCCCGATTTCTACAAGCTGCCGGATAACGACGATAAAAACTTCATCCTGAGCTACCTGGCCAACTCGCAGGGCAAGGGTAAGAACTCGACCAGCAAGTTGCTGAAAACCTTCGTGGACAGCACCCAGCAGCGCGCCCGCATCAGCGTTAAAATCGCCGACATTGGCTCGCACAAGCTCGATACGCTGGTTAATAAACGCATCGAGCCGGCCATCAAGCGCATCTTCGGCGGCACTAACATGGAGGTGCGCCGCACGGGCACGACGGTCATTTTCACCAAGGGCAACGAGTACGTAATCGGCACGCTGGGCGAAAGCCTGATGTGGGCGTTCGGGCTGGTGTCGGTAGTAGTGCTACTGCTATTTCACTCGGTACGCACCATCTTCTACGCGCTGGTACCCAATATCTTGACCCTAACCCTGACGGCGGGGGTGATGGGCTACTTCGGCATTGCTTTGAAGCCTAGCACGGCGCTCATCTACGTCATTGCCCTGGGCATTGATGGCGACAACTCTATTCACTTGTTGGCCAAGTTCCGGCAGGAGATGGCGATGGCGGGCCGCAGCGTGAGCGAGGCCATTACCAACACGCTGGCCGAGGCGGGCACGAGTATGTTTTACACTAGCATCGTGTTGTTTATCGGGTTCAGTATCTACGGGTTCAGCGAGTTTGGCGGCACCAAGGCGCTGGGCGTGCTCATGGGCGCGTCGCTGCTGATTACCAACTTCTCGAACCTGGTCTTCCTGCCCGCGATGCTCGTTACCTTCGAGCGCGGCGGTAGCTGGCACACGCCCAAAACGGCCCTTGTGCACCACTACGACGAGAACTACCACGAGGAAGATGACGATATCGACCAGAACTTGCAGCGCCTGAGCGTGGAGCAAGCCAAGCCGACGAAGACGACTTAATTAATTTGCTCGTCACTCGTGAACCTCACCCCCTAGCCCCCTCTCCAAAAAAGAGGGGGGACTAAAACTAGAATCTAGAATTAGAAGCTAGTTCCCCCTCTTTTTTGGAGAGGGGGCTAGGGGGTGAGGTTCACGAGCGGCGAGTACTAGAACACAAAGCCAACAGCTAGCAGCCAAAAGCCAATAGCTAACAACACAATGACTTACCCCGAATACAAGCAGCCGCTCGACTACGCCAAGCTCGCCAACGACGTGCGGGCCTACTGGGACGCTAACGGCATCTTCGAGAAAAGCGTGAGCAGCCGCGAGGGCCAGCCCACGTTCGTGTTTTACGAGGGCCCGCCCTCGGCCAACGGCCAGCCCGGCATCCACCACGTGATGGCGCGGGCGGTGAAGGATATCTTCTGTCGCTACCAGACGCAGCTCGGCAAGCAGGTGCCTCGCAAGGGCGGCTGGGACACCCACGGCCTGCCCATCGAGCTGCAAGTAGAAAAGGAGCTGGGCATCACGAAGGAGGATATCGGCCACAAAATCAGCGTGGAAGACTACAACCAGCGCTGCCGCGAAACCGTGATGCGCTTCAAGGCGCAGTGGGACGAGCTGACCCAGCAAATGGGCTACTGGGTGGACCTCGACGACCCCTACATCACCTTCGAGCCCGCGTACATCGAGAGCTGCTGGGCGCTGCTCAAGAAGCTCTACGACAAGGGTTTTCTCTATAAAGGCTACACCATTCAGCCCTACTCGCCGGCCGCCGGCACCGGCCTCAGCTCGCACGAGCTGAACCAACCTGGCACGTACAAGGACGTGAAAGACACGACCATTGTGGCGCAGTTTAAGGTGGTGCGCGACGAGAAGTCGGAGAAGCTGTTTGCCAGCGGTGGCGAAGGAAATACATACATCCTGGCCTGGACAACCACGCCGTGGACGCTGCCCGCCAACACGGGCCTGGCGGTAGGGAAAAACATCCCCTACGTGCTGATTTCGACCTTCAACCCGTACACCGCCGCGCCCATTCGGGTAGTGCTGGCAAAGGCGTTGGTAAGCAAATATTTCTCGGAAAAAGGCGCGGCCGCGCCTTTTGAAGGCTATGCTGAAGGCGACAAGAAGGTGCTGCCGTGGCGCATCGAAACCGAGTTTACGGGTGCTGATTTAGTCGGCATCCACTACGAGCGTCTGTTTGGCCTAGAAGCTGGCTTTCCGCACTTCGAAGGCGAGGAAAACGCATTCCGCGTTATCGTAGGTGACTTTGTGACGACGGAGGACGGCACGGGTATCGTGCATATCTCGCCCACGTTTGGCGCGGATGACTTCCGGGTAGCGCAGCTCAACGGCATCCCCGCGCTGCTAGTGCCCGACAAGGACGACCCCAATAAGAAGGTGCCTGTCGTGGACCGCACGGGCCGCTACGTGGCCGAGATGGGCGAGTTTGGCGGCCGTTGGGTGAAGAACTACGACGGCCACGACCAGAGCGGCGCTGACTATAAAACGCTGGACGAGAGCATCGCCATCCGGATGCGGACCAACGGCACGGCCTTCAAAACCGAGAAGTACGAGCACACCTACCCGCACTGCTGGCGCACCGACAAGCCGGTGCTCTACTACCCGCTCGACTCGTGGTTTATCAAGACCACGGCGGTGAAAGACCGGCTCATTGAGCTCAACAAAACCATCAACTGGAAGCCCGAAAGTACCGGCACCGGCCGCTTCGGCAACTGGCTCGAAAACCTGGTGGACTGGAACCTCAGCCGCTCGCGCTACTGGGGCACGCCGCTGCCCATCTGGCGCACTCAGGACCGCACCGAGGAAATCTGCATCGGCTCGATTGCGGAGCTGAAAACGGAGATTGATAAGGCCGTAGCGGCCGAAGTCATGACTCACAACCCATACGCCAACGGCGAAAAAATCGACCTGCACCGACCGTATGTCGATGATATTTTCCTCGTTTCGCCCAGCGGCCAGCCCATGTACCGCGAGCCCGACCTCATCGATGTGTGGTTTGACTCGGGCGCGGTGCCGTATGCGCAGTGGCATTATCCGTTTGAGAACCAAGAGGTTTTTGCCAAGAACTTTCCCGCCGATTTCATCGCCGAAGGCGTAGACCAGACGCGCGGCTGGTTTTTCACCCTGCACGCCCTGGCCGTGATGCTGGAAGACTCGGTGGCTTTCAAAAACGTGATTGCCAATGGCTTGGTGCTCGACAAAAACGGCAACAAGATGAGCAAGCGCCTCGGCAACGCCGTGGACCCGTTTGACACGATTGCCAAGTATGGCCCCGATGCCACGCGCTGGTACATGATTGCTAATTCCTCGCCCTGGGACAACCTCAAGTTCGACCAGGCCGGCATCGTGGAGGCGCAGCGCAAGTTCTTCGGCACGCTGTACAACACGTACTCGTTCTTCGCGCTCTACGCCAACCTCGATGGCTTCCAGCAAGGCAGCACGCCCAGCGTGCCGGTGGCCGAGCGCACCGAGCTCGACCGCTGGATTCTGAGCAAATTGCAGAGCCTGCTGGCCGAAGTGCGTGGCCATTTCGACAGCTACGACCCCACGAAAGCCGCCCGCGCCGTGCAGGATTTCGTGACCGACCAGCTCTCCAACTGGTACGTGCGCCTCTCGCGCCGCCGCTTCTGGAAAGGCGAGCTAACTACCGACAAACAAGCTGCTTACGAGACGCTGCACGAGTGCCTTAGCACCGTGGCGCAGCTCATGGCGCCCATCGCGCCCTTCTTCGCCGACTGGCTCTACGGCAACCTCACAGGAGTTTTGAGTTCTGAGTTAGGAGTTAAGAGTGAAGCACAACAACTCAAAACTCAAAACTCAGAATCCAAAACTCACCCCGAGTCGGTCCACCTGACCTACCTGGCTGAGGCCGATACCTCGCTCATCGACAAGGCCTTGGAAGAGCGCATGGAGCTGGCCCAGCGCATCAGTTCGCTCACGCACTCGCTGCGCAAGAAGTCGGTGCTGAAGGTGCGCCAGCCGTTGCAGCGTATCCTGGTGCCGGTGCTCAACGGCTCTACCAAGGAGCAAGTTGGCTTAGTGGAAGACCTGATTTGCGCTGAGGTCAATGTGAAGCACGTGGAGTTTTTGGACGATACGAGCGGCGTGTTGGTAAAGTCGGTGAAGCCCAATTTCAAGCGCTTGGGGCAGGTGTACGGCCCGCGTTTGAAGGCCGTAGGGGCTCGCATCCAAACGCTGACCAGCGACGAGCTGAGCCAGCTGGAAAAGCAAGGCGAGCTGGCCGTGGAAGTAGAGGGCGAAGCCCTCACGCTGCACCTCGATGAGGTCGAAATCCGCACCCAGGACCTGCCCGGCTGGCTGGTCGCCACCGACGGCCCGCTCACCGTGGCCCTCGACGTGACGCTCACCGAAGAGCTACGCCAGGAAGGCCTGGCCCGCGAGCTCGTCAATCGCCTCCAGAACCTGCGCAAAGACTCGGGCCTCGAAGTACAGGACCGCATCCAGGTGACCCTGGCCAGTAGCGCGCCCGCCGAGCTGCAAGCCGCTGTGGCCGCCTTCGGCGACTACATCCGCGAGGAAGTGCAGGCCCTGCGCCTCGACTTTGTGCCCGAAGTAGCCGGCGGCGCGGTGCTGGAGTTTGACGACTTCTCGGTGCCCGCCAAAGTAGACGTAGTAACTGCCTGATGCTGAGCGACCCGTCCGCTGCCTGAACAGCGGGCGGGTTTTCTTTCGCACAAAGCTTGCCTCCCGCCGTTTTAAATTGGTCCTGAAGCCTGATAATTCGGTATAAAACAGTACAAGGTAATTCCAGTTTCATCAGTGCAGACAGCGCAATCCCATGCTTCCACTTATGCTTCGCCGCGGCGGGGAAGCGTAGTACCTTTTTTCCTGTTGGCGCTGTTCGTTATCGGCCTCGACCAACTCTCCAAATACCTAGTGCACACGCACATGCGGATAGGGGAGGAGATACCGCTCATCGGCAACGCGCTCAAGCTGCTGTATACTACCAACCCCGGCATGGCCTTCGGGGTGGAGCTACCGCCGCCGTATGGCAAGCTGCTGCTCACGGGCTTCCGGCTGCTGGCTGTGGGTGGGCTCAGCTACTACATCGTGCATTTGTGGCGCACCCGCGCGCCTAAGGGCTTTATCGCCTGCATGGCGCTCATTTTGGGCGGCGCGGTGGGCAACCTCATCGACTCCATTTTCTACGGCGTGCTATACCACAACGCGCCGGCCGGCTCACCGTCGCAATGGCTTTATGGCCAAGTGATTGATATGATAAACGTGCCTATCTACCAGGGCGTTTACCCCAGCTGGGTGCCCGTGGTGGGCGGGCAGTACACGAACGGCTTCCCGATTTTCAACATTGCCGATTCGTCTATTTTCATCGGCGTAGCGTTGATTCTACTATTGCAAGGCCGCTTCTTCAAAGAGCAGGAGACGCCTCGGGAAGCGGATACTGAGCCGACGGATTCGTTGCGTTGAGGTTGTCTACTAGTTGATATTCAGAGGGCGATTGTCATTGGGAGTTAGCTCCTAATGACAATCGCCCTCTATCATTTGTAGGCGGGTGTAGAGACGCATCTTTGCGTCTCTCGTCCGGCGAGCCTAGCAACGACGAGACGCAAAGATGCGTCTCTACATCCGCTCTCGCTTAAAGCCTAACTAGCTCTTAGGTAGTCAACTAGCAACTAAGTAATCATCCGTGTCAATCAGTTCACCATTAGCTACTCCCGAGCCACTAGTGCGCCCCTTGGCGCGCCAAAGCAGCGTGCTACCCTACTTCCTGCTGGCGCTGTTGGTAATAGCTATCGACCAGCTTTCTAAATATCTGGTGCATACGCACATGACGCCAGGAATGCCAGGCGAAATACCACTAGTCGGGCACTGGCTGAAACTCCACTACACGCTCAACCCCGGCATGGCTTTCGGGGTGGAGCTGCCGCCGCCCTATGGCAAGCTGCTACTCACGGGCTTCCGGCTGCTGGCTGTGGGTGGGCTCGGCTACTACATCGTGCATTTGTGGCGCAGCCGGGCGCACCGGGGCTTTATTGCCTGCATGGCGCTCATTTTGGGCGGTGCGGTGGGCAATTTGATTGATTCTATCTGCTACGGCGTGGTGTACGGTAATGCGCCGGCGGGCTCGCCCAGCAAGTGGTTTTTTGGGCAGGTGATTGACATGATTTACGTGGATATCTACGAGGGCTTCGTGCCCGCCGCCTGGCCGCTGGTGGGCGGCAAATACGTGTCGCTGTGGCCGATTTTTAACATCGCCGATTCGTCTATTTTCGTGGGCGTGGCGCTGATACTGCTGCTGCAAGGCCGCTTCTTCAAGCCCACCGGCCCGCCGGCTTCAGAGCTTGCCTAGTAAACTTGCGGCGCGGGAGATTCCCGCGCCGCTTCTTTTTGCCCCATGCCCTTACTTTCTGTTCAAGACCTGACCATCGACTTTCACTCGCAGCGCGGGCACACGCGGGCCGTGGCGGGCGTGTCGCTGGAGGTGAGCAGGGGCGAGGTGGTGGCCATTGTGGGCGAGTCGGGCTCGGGCAAGTCGGTGACTTCGCTGGCACTATTGGGGCTGCTGGCCAAGCCCGCCGCCCACCTCGAGAGCGGCGTGGCCCGCTTCGCGTCGGAGAAGCTGGGCGAGGTCGATTTGCTGAAGCTCTCCGAAAAAGAATTGCAGCAGGTGCGGGGCAACGACATCAGCATGATTTTTCAGGAGCCGATGACCTCGCTGAACCCGGTGCTGACATGCGGCTACCAGGTAGTAGAAGCGCTATTATTGCATACTTCGCTGAGCAAGCAGGCGGCCGAAGCACGCACCATCGAGCTATTCACCGAAGCGCAGCTGCCGCGCCCGACGCAAATCTTCAAGAGCTACCCGCACGAAATCAGCGGCGGCCAAAAGCAACGCGTGATGATAGCGATGGCCATGGCCTGCCGCCCGGCCCTACTCATCGCCGACGAGCCTACCACGGCGCTCGACGTGACGGTGCAGGCGCGCATCTTGCAGCTCATCCGCGACCTGCGGCGCGAGCACAACACGGCCGTGCTCTTCATCACGCACGACCTCGGCGTGGTGGCCGAGATTGCCGACCGCATCCTAGTAATGTACCGCGGCCGGGTGGTGGAGCAAGGTACGGTGCTCGACATCTTCACTAATCCGCAGCACCCCTACACCAAGGGGCTACTGGCTTGCCGGCCGCACCTATCCATCGGCAAGGCGCGGCTGCCGGTGGTGGCCGATTTTATGGCGACCGATGCAGCCGGAAATCTGGTGGCGCGGGCCGGTGGGGGAGGGGAGGAGCCGCTTCAACCCTCGCCCACGCAGTTACGGACTAATTCTGATACTTCCAAAACGTTCCCCGTGGAACAAAATTTACGTTCCACGGCAGTTCAACCGTTGCTGCAAGTCGAAAACCTGCGCGTATACTTCCCCATTCGCAAAGGATTTTTTGCGCGCACCACCGACTTCGTGAAGGCGGTCGATGAGGTCAGCTTCACCATCTACCCCGGCGAAACGGTGGGCCTCGTGGGCGAGTCGGGCTGCGGCAAGACTACGCTCGGCCGCACCCTGCTCCGCCTCACGGAACCAACGGCCGGCCGCATCCTATTTGAAGGCACGGACCTCGCGGCGCTGCCCAGCGGCGAATTGCGCCATCGGCGGCGCGAGTTTCAACTGGTGTTTCAGGACCCCTACGCGGCCCTCAACCCGATGCTCACCGTGGGCGAAGCCATCCTGGAACCGTTGCGGGTGCATGGGGTAGGCGGCTCGCGGGCCGAGCAAAAGGCGCGGGTGCGCGAGCTACTCCGCACGGTGGGCTTGAGTGAGGATGCCGAGCAGCGTTACCCGCACGAGTTCAGCGGCGGGCAGCGCCAGCGCATTTGCATTGCGCGGGCGCTGGCTTTGCGGCCCAAGCTCATCGTGTGCGACGAGTCGGTGTCGGCACTCGATGTGAGTGTGCAGGCGCAGGTGCTCAATCTGCTCAACGACCTCAAACGCGACTTAGGCATTACCTACCTCTTCATCACGCACGACTTGTCGGTGGCCCGCTTCATGAGCGACCGCCTACTGGTGATGAGCCAGGGCCGCATCGTGGAAAGCGGTCCGGCGGCCGAGGTCTACGCCCATCCGCAAAACCCATATACGCAGCAGCTGCTGGCCGCCATCCCAAGCGACGACCCCGCCCGCATCGCGGCGCGGGTGCAGCTGTAGAAAGGAGTAGCACTTCGTTTCGCATGAGGGCAGTTCATCAAGTGGCATCGGCTTCGTGTATGACCAACTCGCCGCCCGCGAAACGGAGTGCCACTCCGTTTTACAAAACCCTACTCTATGTATTTTATCTACCCCTGCCTGCCCTACCAACCGCGCACCGTTGACCCGATGTGGGCGCCGGAGTACGAGTGGGCGCGGGCGCAGGGGCTGGCTACTGGGCTGGTCGATATGGATAATGACAAAGTCTGTTTTCCGACTCCGGCCCGGCCAACGCTGGCGCTGTATCGGGGCTGGATGCTGACCGCCGTCGAGTACGAGCAGCTAGCCCGCTTGCTGCCGCTGGCCGTATCGCCGGCTGAATATCTTTCTTCTCACCACGCTACTGGCTGGTACGAGAACGTGGCTGATTACACCTTCCCAAGCCGCTTTCTGACGGGGCCGGCTGCGCTGGACTTCGCCGCTAGTCGGTGCTATTTCGTGAAGGGCTTGGTGAAGTCGTTCGATAAAGATTCGGTGCTGACGAGCCAGCAGCAGCTAGCGGGCTTTTGGCAGCAGCACGAACTGCCAGTGGGCACGCCGCTTTTCGTGCGCGATTTCGTGGAGTTGAAACCTGATTCGGAGCGCCGCTTTTTTGTGGTGTATGGGCAGGCCTTTGGAACTGGGGGCGCGCTGCTACCTGAGTCGCTGCTAGCGGCATTGGTGGCGCTACGGCCCCGGCTCTTTTACTCGTTCGATGTGGCCGAAACGTTGGCTGACCAGCCGGTGTTGGTATAGGTCGGCGACGGGCAGGTGTCGGACCTAAAGGAATGGGCGGTGGCCGAATTTGGTAGCCGGGTGCTGCGAGCATTGGCCGAGGCTAACGATATGTCGTAAAGTGTTGTTGAATTTTAGGGCGCTTCTTTGCAGCGCCTTGCTCCGATATAAGGGGCACCGTCGGGCTCCAGCCCGATGTATCTACTCTAAATTTCTCACCAAGCTGGAGCTTGGTGTTACGCTTGCCGCCTTCGTCAATCTTACATCAAGCTGTCTGGCGGCCGTCTTTACCCAATTCATGAAAAACCCAAAAGACCCCGCTGCCCCCCGCGCCGCTCGCGCGAAGGCAGCCCCCGCCGCCAAGGCCGCTCCTGTTTCCAAGATTGCGGCTGCTGCGGCTACTATCGAGCAGGACGTGGTGTACCGGCAGTTTGCCGATAACCCCGGCAAGGTGCTGGCCTATCGCCAACTCTCGCGCCGGCTCGGCATCACGACCAAAGTGCAGCGCGAGCAACTGTTTGCCCACCTCAAAGAACTGAAGGAAGCCGGCCGCCTGGAGCTGCTTCAAAACGACGACTACCGGCTGGCCAACCCCACCGACCTACAAGTAGCCGCCGCTGCGCCCAAGGGCCGGAAAATCGCCAAAAAAGCGGTAACCCAGGCCGCCGCGCCGGCCATTTTGCCGGAAGAAGAATTTGGCCAGGACCCCATTATTCACCGCCGCCGCTCGGCGGGCTTCGACCACGTGGGCGACGGCCCCGACCGGCCCCGCCGCGATAGCAATACCGTCATTGGCACGGTGTCGCTGGCCACGCCGCGCTTTGCCTTCGTGGTGCGCGAGGATGGCGAGGGCGACGACATTCGCGTCTTCACCGACCAGCTGCGCTACGCCCTTGATGGCGACCTGGTGCGAGTGCACCTGCGCGGCATCCGCGATGGGCGCCTGACTGGCGACGTGGTGGAAGTGCTGAAGCGGCAGCGCGTGGAAGTGGTGGGCCGCTTGCAGCTGCACGGCTCCATCGGCTTCGTGAAGCCCGACAACCGCAAGTCGTATTTCGACGTGATGGTGACGCCCGAGGGGCTGGCCGATTCGCGCAACGGCGACAAGGTGCTGGTGCGCATCAGCGAGTTTCCTGACCACGAGGGGCAGGGCCGCAACCCAGTCGGCACCATCGTGCGCAACTTCGGCGCGGCCGGCGAAAACGAGGCTGAGATAAACGCCATTATGGCCGAGTTCGGGTTGCCGTTCGAGTTTCCGAGCGCGGTGGAGGAGGAGGCTGAGGCCATCCCGACTACCATCTCCAAAGAGGAAATTGCCAAGCGCCGCGACTTCCGCGACGTGCTCACCTTCACCATCGACCCGGCCGACGCCAAGGATTTTGACGACGCGCTCAGCCTGCGGACGCTGGAGAACGGGCACTACGAAGTGGGCGTGCACATCGCCGACGTGACCCACTACGTGCGCATCGGTACTGAGCTGGAGCGCGAGGGCAAGCACCGTGCTACCTCGGTGTACTTGGTAGACCGGGTGATTCCGATGCTGCCCGAAAACCTCTCCAACGGCCTCTGCTCGCTGCGGCCCAATGAGGACAAGCTGACCTTCTCGGCGGTGTTTGAAATCGATGAGAAGGGCAAAATTCACGAGTCGTGGTTTGGCAAAACCATCATTCACTCCGACCGCCGCTTTAGCTACGAGGACGCGCAGGAGCGCATCGAAACCGGCGAGGGCGACCTGGCCGAAGAGGTGAACCTGCTCAACCGGCTGGCCAAGCAGCTGTCGGCGGCGCGCTTCAAGAAGGGCGCGATTTCGTTCGAAACGCAGGAGGTGAAGTTCAAGCTGGGCGAGGACGGCAAGCCGCTCGGCGTGTACGTGAAGGAGCGCAAGGACGCGCACAAGCTCATCGAGGAGTTTATGCTGCAAGCCAACAAGGGCGTAGCCGAGTACGTCTTCAACAAGCGCAAAACCAAGCCGCGCCTCACGATGGTGTACCGCACCCACGATGCGCCTGACCCCGACCGCCTCGAAAACTTCGCGCTGTTTGCCCAGAAGTTCGGCCACAAGCTGAACTTGGCCAATCCCAAAAAAGTCAGCACCGAGCTCAACAAGCTCAGCGAAGACGTGGTGGGCCGGCCCGAGCAAAACGTGATTCAGGGCCTGGCCATCCGGTCGATGTCGAAGGCCATTTATACCACCGAGCCGCTCGGGCACTTCGGGCTGGCCTTCGCGCACTACTCGCACTTCACCTCGCCCATCCGCCGCTACCCCGACATGATGGCCCACCGCCTGCTGGAGCACTACCTCAACGGCGGCAAGAACGTGCCTTCCGAAGCGGTAGAGGAGGAGTGCAAGCACTCGTCGGCCCGCGAGAAACTGGCCGCCAATGCCGAGCGCGCCAGCATCAAATACAAGCAGGTCGAGTACATCGGCGCGCACATCGGCGAGCAGTTTACGGGGGTGGTATCGGGCCTCACCGAGCGCGGCATCTACGTCGAAATTGAGGCCAACAAGTGCGAGGGCATGGTGCGGATTTCCGACATTCCCGGCGACACCTGGGAGCTCGACAAGGACAACTACCGCCTGGTAGGGCGCGGCTCGAAGCGCATCATTCAGTTCGGCGACGAGTTGCAAGTAGTAGTGACCTCGGCTAACCTGCTCGACCGCACCATCGACATGGAGCTGGTTGACGACCGCCCCGAGCACATCAAGCAGCGCGAGCGCGCCGAGCGCGAAGCCGGCCGTGCCAGCCGCGGCGGTGGCTACCGCGGCGACAAAAACGGCAAGAGCAGCGGCAAAGGTGGTAGCTCGCGCGGCGGCTCTGGTAGCAGTGGCGGCCGGGGTGACAAGGGCGGCAAGCGGCGGCGGTAGCGCCGCCGCCGGGGAACCTTACCCCCAACCCCCTCTCCAAAAAAGAGGGGGAGCCTAACGCCAACTTTAGAGGAGCAGAGAAGGGCTTGTAGCAACGCTGCAAGCCCTTCTCTTTTTGAACTGCATCCACCAACGTCCGGCTCCCCCTCTTTTTTGGAGAGGGGGTCGGGGGGTGAGGTTCCCCGGCGGCGAGCTAACAACCTACCTTTGCGCCCGTGCAAACCGACCTCTCTTCTCTCTTAAATCAAGCCCTTACCGAGCTCGATTATGGCCAGCAACCGGCCGCCCTCTACGACCCCATTCGCTATATCATGGGCCTTGGCGGCAAGCGCCTGCGGCCCCTGCTCACGCTGCTCGGCGGCCAGCTGTTCACTGATGAGCTGGCCCCGCTGGTGAAGCCCGCCCTGGCCACCGAGGTCTTCCACAACTTCACGCTGGTGCACGACGACCTCATGGACCACGCCCCGCTGCGGCGCGGCCAGCCCACCGTGCACGAGAAATGGAACGCCAGCACCGCCATCCTCTCGGGCGATGTGATGCTAGTACGGGCCTACGAATTGCTCTTTGATGTGCCCGCCGCCGTGCTGCCCCAGGTGCTGCGCCGCTTCTCGCAGACCGCCGCCGAGGTGTGCGAGGGTCAGCAGTGGGACATGAATTTTGAGACCGAAACCACCGTCACTATCCCGCAGTACCTCGACATGATTCGGCTGAAAACGGCCGTGCTCCTCGGCTTCGCCCTTGAGCTGGGGGCCGTGCTGGCTGGCGCTTCGGCCGATGATGCCGAGTACCTGCGGCAGTTTGGTACCGATATCGGGCTAGCTTTTCAGCTGCGCGACGACCTGCTCGACGTGTACGGAGATGCCGCTACCTTCGGCAAGCGGGTGGGGGGCGACATCATTTCCGACAAGAAAACCTTCCTGCTCCTCACCGCCCAGGCCCAGGCCGACGCCGCCCAACAGGCGGCCCTGGCGCAGCACATCGGCCAGCCCGTAGCCGATGCCGAGGCCAAGGTAGCCGCCGTGCGCGGCGTGTACGACGAGCTCAACATTCGCCCCCAAACTGAGGCACTCATTAACCAATACTTCGAGGATGCACTGCTGCACCTTGACCGTATCGGCGTGCCGGCGGCCCGCAAGGAGCCGCTGCGCCGGCTGGCCTTGCAGCTACTGGAGCGCGAGTCGTAGGCGCGTAGGGTAAGCTTTAGCTTGCCAGACGGCCCATTTCCTTTCACTGGCAAGCTAAAGCTTACCCTACATTTTATGCATCTCAACCCGATTCTCATTCTGGTCGGCCTCACCGTGGCCGTCTCGGCCTACGCCTGGTCGAACCAGGAACTGCTGCACAACTGGATACTCGACCCCTACCAGATGCACCGGCGTGGGGGGCAGTGGTACCGCTTCCTCACCTCCGGCTTCTTGCACGCCGACTGGGCGCATTTGCTCTTCAACATGTTCGCCTTTTACTCGTTCAGCCCCGTGGTGTTGGGCAACCTGGGCGCGCAGTACGGGCCGGAGGTGGGCGTGGGCTTGTTTCTGCTGCTGTACCTGGGCGGCATCATCGTATCCGATATTCCCACCTACCTGCGCCACCGCGATACGCCCGGCTACCGCAGCCTCGGGGCGTCGGGCGGGGTAGCGTCGGTGCTTTTTGCCAGTATCCTACTGTTTCCGGTGGCGCCAAAGGGGCAGGGCATTACCATTTTTCCATTTACAGATTTCCCCATTCAGCCGTTCCTGTTTGGCTTTCTGTACCTGATGTACTCGTACTACATGGGCCGCCGCCGGGGCGATAACATCAACCACGACGCCCATTTTTACGGGGCGCTGTTCGGGGTGGTGCTCATTGCTGGGCTGATACCGGGCGCGCTGCCGTTTTTCGGGCAACAAATCCAGGGGTATTTAGGTAATATACTGTAAATAAGTATATTAAGTGAGAAAGGTATCTTATTTAGATGATGTGCGTACAAATCCGCACAAACACCTTCTACTAAAACACCACTCTCATGCGCCAGCTCCGTTCTTTCTCCGACCGCCTGCCCGTTCTCCTCACTTTGCTGCTGCCGCTGCTGTTACTCACGGCCAGCTGCAGCCGCTTCAATGCCGATGGTAGCCTCGCCCCGTGGGGCCTGCTGCTGCTGGCGCTCGACATCTGGGCTTTCATCAGCATCTTCGGCCAGCCCTGGGACATTGGCAAGAAGCTGCTGTGGGCTGCCATCGTGTTCTTCTTCCCGCTCGGCGGCCTGCTCATCTACTACTTCTTCGGCCGCAGCCGCTAGTCGTTGACCATAAGCTGAAAACGAAAACGGCCCCTTCGCTACCAGCGGGGGGCCGTTTTTTGTTGTGGATTGTCTATGAAATCTTCCGAAGGCAATTGTTATGCTGAGCGCAGCGAAGCATCTCTATCGCACCGTTGGGCAGCTTGGATGAAGCGATTATCATGCTGAGCGCAGCGAAGTATGATAATCGCCTTCTTAGCCGGCTCCGTAGACTAAGCCAGTAGCAGCGGCTAGCTGCCACCCATCAGCTTCTGCTTCTCCAGCCGCGCCACGTGCTTCAGCAGTTCGCCGGTGTTGGTGATTTCATTGGCTTGCCAATGGCCATCGGCCTGCTTGCGAAGCTTCACCTCTAGCACCATCGTGGTGTCGAATTTGGGCTGCGTGAATTCCAAGCCGACCCGCGCCTCATCGCCCTCTTCGGTGGTGTATTTGATGCCTTTGAATTTACTGTCGGCCCCCACCACGCGGCCCGCGAGGCCGGTGAAAGAGAGGTTGACCAGGCGCTTGGGCGCGGCGGCGTTGGCGGCCTCCAGAGAGCCGGTCTGCACGTAGCGTTTTATTTCGGCGTGGGCGGCCTTGGTGAGCTGCGGTTTGAGCAGACGTAGCGCGCCCTGCATCGCAAAGCGCCCGCCCGGCACCAGCATCCCCACTACCGAGCCTTGGCTGGCCACATCATCGACGAGGTGGCCGGTGAGCGCGTCCACGTCCACGTAGCGCTCGAAGGTAGCCAGGTCGTGCGTTTGGGTGGCCGCCGCCGCCTGCATCAGCGCGTAGCTCGGCCCCGATTTCAGCGAGCTGTAGTAGTAATAGCCGCCCGCCACCACGGCGATAAGCAGCACCAGCAATACCAGTTTTTTCATGTGAGTAGGCCGCGGAGCGGCAGTGAGAACAGCGTAAAATTACCAGTCCGAGGCAGCCCGCCCGGCCCGCGCGGCGAATATTCTGCCGGCGGCTTTTCTGCGTATAGCCGCTCATGTATACTCAACCTGCTGCCCGCGCCCGGCCCGAAGTACACGGCCACCGGGGCTGCCGGGGCTTGCTCCCCGAAAATACCTTGCCCGCTTTCCAGCACGCGCTGGCCCTGGGCGTCGACGCGCTGGAACTCGACGTCGTCGTGTCGCAGGACCATGAGGTCGTAGTGTCTCACGAGCCCTGGCTGTCGGCCCGGCTCGGGCGCGGCCCGCAGGGCGAGATTATCGACCCCGCCCATGAGCGCAACTATAACCTCTACCAGCTGCCTTATGCTAACATCCGGCAGTGCGCGGTGGGGGAATGGGCGCACCCCGATTTTCCGGCGCAGCAGCCTGTGCCCAGCCACCGCCCGCTGCTGCGCGAGGTGCTGGTTCAGGCCGAAGCGGCGAGCCGCCAGGCCGTGCGCTACTCCGTCGAAATCAAGAGCAGCCCCGAGGGCGACGACCTTTTTCACCCCGCGCCATCGGTGTTCGTGGGCCTAGTGCTAGCCGAGTTGCGAGTGGCCGGCGTGCTCGCCCGCACTACGCTCCTCAGCTTCGACCCGCGCGTGCTGCAAGCTGCCCGGCAGGCGCAGCCCGACCTTGCGCTGTGCCTGCTCCTCGAAGACTACCTGCCTCCGGTGTCGGAATTATTTGCTGAGCTAGGCTTCGAGCCCGCTACGCTTGGCCCGGATTTTCGCCTGCTGTCAGCCCCCCTGGTACAGGCCATCCGGGCGGCGTACCCGGCCCTGCGCCTGGTGCCGTGGACTGTAAACGAGCCCGCCGACCTGCGCCTGGTTTGGGGCTGGGGCGTGGACGGCATCACCACCGACTACCCCGACCGCCTGCTCGCGCTGCTCAATCAAGTGTAAAGCGGGTGTCCGGCCGCGCTACGTGCTTTAACCCTCCACCCGGGCTGTTTTTGGGCTGTTAGGCTGGGTTTATAGGTTAAATTGTTGCAAACTATTCAAAGTGGTAGACTTGGCAGATGTTGCGTGATACAATGATTGTCTTTGTAACAGCAGCAGTGTAACGACCTGATTGTCCATTTGCTTCGTTACAGCTGATTGTATCATCGGCGCTTTGCACAAGTATTTGATGCGATTTGGTTTACAACCGTATTCATTACATATTTGTCTGTCATCTAACAGCTATCACGATGCCGCATCAGGGTGAAATAGTGCAGGAAGCTATTAAAAACAGCGGTATCTCCATTACCCGTATCGTGGAGGAGCTAGGCATTACACGGCCTACCATCTACCGGAAGTTTAAGGATGACACACTGGATGCCAGCTTTGTAAAAAGAATTGGGGAAATAATCGGCCACGATTTCTCTCAAGACTTTACAATTGCTCACCAATCATCACTCGCTTTTGTAACGCAAACCGCTAAATCCACCGTTACACCAAGCGTTACACCCCGTGTAACGCCCGCGCAACCAGCTGATTCTGACCTTTCGCGGCAGCTGCTGGTGCTCCAAACCAAGTACATTGCCCTGCTGGAGGCCTACAATGAGCTCCTGTTGAAAGTGTACGGCCCGAAGTAACAGAAATGTTCCACGTGAAACATTTCTGTTTTTTATGGCTTGACAAACCAGCATAGATTAGTGATAGCAGGCAGCGACAAGCTTGCGCCCCGCATCAGTATTCGGCCAGGGTAGAGGACGGTGACACTACAGGAAAATAACCTCCGTTACGACCTGCGCGCCTACCTCCGAGTTAAGTAGTTCGAGCACGCGGGTCTTGGCCATCACCAGTTCGTGTTTGAGCGGAGCCGAGGTGAGGCGCACGAAAAGCTTGCCTTTGCTCACGTAGACTTCCTTGGTTTTTTGGGCCACGGCCTTACCCATCACGCGCTCCCAGCTGGCCACTATCGTTACCTCATCAAGCTTGCCTTGCAGCCGGTAGGCGCGCACCAAAGCTTCGAGACCTTCCTTCAGCGGGATGATGTCGGCCCGGCGGGAGCTGGCCGAAGGAAGCGGTTTTTTCATGGTAGAGGAGGGCCGGCGCGAGGCCGGTAGCGCGGGGCAAAATTACGCCGGCCGCCCCCTTTTAATAGGGGTGGCTACGAGATAAGTCGTACCGTACCCGCCTCTACCCGGAAGCGCCGGATGTCGCTATCAACGCCGGCCAGCGCCTGGTCGGTGCGCTCTAGGTTGGTATCGGTAAGGAAGACCTGACCGAAGGTGTGGTCGGCTACCAGCTGGAGAAGCCGGGCAATGCGCTTGTCATCAAGGCGGTCGAAAATGTCATCGAGTAGCAATAGCGGCTTGCCGCCGGGCGCGGGCCGGCCGTCGGCATTTGGGATAAGTGGGCGGTTGGCTAGTAGCTCGAATTGCGCCAGCTTGAGGGCAATGACGTAAGACTTTTGCTGGCCCTGCGAGCCGTAGGTTTTCACGGGCAGGCCGTCCATGAGGAACACGAAGTCGTCGCGGTGCGGGCCCACGGTGCTGCGTTGCAAGGCTAGGTCCTTACGCTCATTGGCCAGTAGGAGGTGGCGGAAGTTCTGGCCCGGTAGCTGGCTTTTATAATCGAGCTGCACCTGCTCGCGGCCCTCGGCCAGCTGCTGGTAGTGGCTCTGAAACACTGGCGTGAAGGCGGCCAGGAAGCTGACCCGCAGCGCCGACAGGCTTTCGCCCAGGGGCGCAAGTTGGTCGTCGAGCGCTTGCAGGTAGAGGGTGTCGAAGCCGTGGCCGCCGCTGTGCTGCTTGAGCGTAGCGTTGCGCTGGCGCAGCAGTCCATTATACTGAATGAGCAGATTCAGAAACTCGGGGTCGAGCTGCGATTGCAGGCTATCGAAATAGCGTCGCCGCTCCTCGCTGCCCTGCCGGATGAGGTCGGTATCGTAGGGCGAGATGAGCACGGCGGGGTAGCGGCCGATGTGGTCGGCCAGGCGCTCGTAGGGCTGCTTGTCATGGGTCAGCGTTTTCTTCTGGCCCACTCGCAGACTTACTTGGATGGTTTCGGGCCGGCCGGCGTCTGCCGCACCGAACTTGCCTTTAACCACGAAAAAATCGGCTTCCTGCTTGATACTCTGCGCGTCGAGCGTCGTGAAGGCGCTCTTGGTGAGGGCCAGGTAGTGAATGGCGTCGAGTAGGTTAGTTTTGCCGCTGCCGTTGTCGCCGATAAAACAATTGATGCCGGGGCTGAGGCTTAAATCGGCGGCGTCGTAGTTTTTGAAAAACAGCAGGTGGAGCTGGTCGAGCGTCATTAAGCAGGGTTGAAGAGAGTACTGGGCCGCATTACGTAACTACGGATGGAATTACGTAATTTCGCCCTCCCAACGCGAAAATATATACCCCAAATTATGGCGGAGTCGAAAGTAAAGGAGGCGTCGAAGGGCGCGAAAGGTAGCAGCAACGGCGCGCCCACGCCCCCGGTAAAAACCGCCGACGAGGCTACGGGCGTCGAAACCATGCAGCAGGCGGCCATCGCTCAGGAAATGCCCGACGCGCACCAGGGTGCCGAAGAGGCCAACGCGCCTACCGCCGAATCGCCGGCCGAGCCCAAGTTCTCGAAAGAAACCTACCTGACCTGGTACGAGCAGATGCAGCTCATCCGCAAGTTTGAGGAGAAGACGGGGCAGCTCTACGGCCAGCAGAAAATCAAAGGTTTCTGCCACCTCTACATCGGCCAGGAGGCCTGCGTAGCCGGGGCCGTGTCGGCGCTGGAGAAGGGCGATAAGTACATCACCGCCTACCGCGACCACGCCCATCCGCTGGCGCTGGGCACTTCGCCCAATGCCGTGATGGCCGAGATGTTTGCCAAAGTCACCGGCTGCTCGAAGGGCAAAGGTGGCTCGATGCACATGTTTGACAAGGAAGTCGGCTTCATGGGCGGCCACGGCATCGTGGGTGCGCAGGTGCCGATGGGCGCGGGCATTGCCTTTGCTGAGAAGTACAACAAGACCGGCAAGCTCTGCATCTGCTACATGGGCGACGGGGCCGTACGCCAGGGCGCCCTGCACGAGGCCTTCAACATGGCCATGCTGTGGAAGCTGCCCGTGATTTTTGTGGTCGAGAATAACGGCTACGCCATGGGTACGTCGGTGAAGCGCACGTCTAACGTGACCGAGCTCTACCACATCGGCCGTGGCTACGACATGCCCTCCGAGCCGGTGAACGCCATGAACGTGGAAGACGTGCACGATGCCGTGGCCCGCGCCGCCGAGCGCGCCCGCGCCGGCGAAGGCCCCACCTTCCTGGAGTTTAAAACCTACCGCTACAAGGGCCACTCGATGAGCGACCCCATGAAGTACCGCACCAAGGAGGAGCTCGAAGAGTACCGCCAGCGCGATACCATCGAAGCGGTGCGCCATACCATCCTCACGCACAACATGGCAACCGAGGACGACCTCGCCGCCATCGATGAGAAGATAAAAGCTCAAGTGCTGGAAGCGGTGGATTTCGCCGAGAAATCGCCTTACCCCGACGCTTCCGAGCTGTACGAGGATGTGTACGTGCAGAACGACTACCCCTATATTCACGACTAATAATAGTAACTTGCCACCCGGCCGGGGCATTTTCGCGACGGCCTCATCTGCGGCGCGGCTCGTTCTGTAGCGAGTCGCGCCGTTGAGCTATCCTAGCAAATGTCTAAAATTCCCTACACCGGCAAGACGCCCGGCGCTCGCCAGCCCCGCCCTGTTTCGACCGACCCGCTGGCCCCGGCCGAAGAAACCTATGTAACCGAGAATCCGCTGCTCGAAGACCCCGACGCACTGGCCGCCCGGCTGGCCGATTCGGAGGACTTCGTGCGCCGCAACCGCAACCTGCTGCTCGGCGCGTTGCTGGCGGTAGTGGTAGTGGTAGGCGGCTTCTTTGGCTACACCTACTGGCGCACTCAGCAGAACAATCAGGCGCAGGCTGCTATGTTCCGCGCCGTTGACAACTGGGAAGCCGACTCGCTCAAGCGTGCGCTGCAAGGCGATGGTAGCAAGCTGCCCGGCCTGAATAAGGTAGTGAGCGAATACAGCGGCACCAAGGCCGGCAACCTCGCCGAGTTCTACACCGGCGTGGCGCTGCTCAAGCAAGGCAAATTTGCCGAAGCCTACACGGCCCTCGACAAGTTCAGCTCGGATGACTACCTCGTGCAGGCCCGCGCCTACTCGCTCATGGGCGACGCGCAGCTGGAGCAAGGCAAGGCCAAAGAAGCCGCTGACCTCTACGCCAAAGCCGCCGACTACAAGTCCAACGAATACTTCACGCCCGGCTACCTGCTCAAGCAGGGCGTGGCGCTCGAAGCCGCCAAAGACAACGAAGGCGCGCTGAAAGCCTACAACCGCATCATCGACGACTACGCTACCGCGCAGGAGGTAGGCGAGGCCCGCCAGGCCAAAGCCCGCTTGCAGCAATAAGTGCGAACCGCGACGCTCGCAAAACCGAACGGCTCTCTTCCTATACGGGAAGAGGGCCGTTCGGTTTTTGTGACCTTGCCAGTGGCGTACTTTGTTGCCTGGCCAAGGCGGGGCGCAACAGTGCCCCAGCGCGCTACCGGCCATCTAAACTGAACTACCTTATTTTTATTTGCAAACAATGGCAACCTCCTTACAACACCTCAGCACCTACGACAGCTCGGGGTTTATCGACATCAGTGAAAAGCGCTTTGGGCTGGTCGTGGCCGAGTGGAACCGCGAACTCACCGATACACTGAGCGCCGGGGCCTACGACACGCTGCTCAAGCACGGGGCCAAGCCCGAAAATGTATTTCGCAACACCGTGCCCGGCAGCTTCGAGCTGACGCTGGGCGCGCAGCTACTGGCTCAGCACGAAGAAGTGGATGCGGTAATCTGCCTGGGCGTGGTAATACAGGGCGAAACCAAGCACGACGACTACATCTGCCACGCCGTGGCGCAGGGGCTCACCACGGTGGGGTTGAAGTACAACAAGCCCGTCATTTTTGGGCTCGTTACTACCAATACCTTGGAGCAGGCCTGGGACCGCGCCGGCGGCAAGCACGGCAACAAGGGCGTGGAGGCCGCCGTGGCCGCCATCCAGATGCTGGGCTTTTAAGCTAAGCACTTTCAAACCACCAAGCTGGCGTTATCTTTGCGGGCCTAAGTGCTTCTCTACGAGCTTGGCCGCAGCATTGCCGGATGGGCAAACTACCCGATACTAAACCATTTAGCTAGGTTTGGTGTTCGGCTGCTGTGCTGGCGTTAGCCGGCGGTTGACTTACTACCTTTTATGCCTTCCCTGTAATGACTGAGGAAAACCTGCGCTACTCGCGCGAAGATTTGGCGGAGTTCGATAAGATTATCCAGGAAAAGCTCACGGCCGCCCGCAAAGAGCTGTCTTTCATCAAAGAAACGCTGACCCGCAACAACGAGTCGGGCACCGACACCACGGCTGCCTCGCTGAAAGTGCTGGAAGACGGTGCCGAAACGGCCGAAAAGGAAAGCCTCAACCAGCTGGCTTCGCGCCAGATGAAGTTCATCCAGCAGCTCGAAAACGCCCAGCTCCGCATCAAAAACGGCACCTACGGCGTGTGCATCGGCACCGGCAAGCTCATCCCTAAGGAGCGCCTGCGCGCCGTGCCCCACACCCAGCACTCGATAGAGGCCAAACTGGCCCGCCGCGACTAAGCAAAACGTTACCCCCTGGCCCGGACCCGTGGCTGGCGCGTGAGCGGCCAGTCGGCGGGTCCGGGCCTTTTTTATAGCAGGTTGCCCCGCCGGTTTGGGGAGGCCAGCTGGCGCTACTGCCGAAAACCAAAAGCTGGCCCACCAGTACATCACTATCCGCACCTAGCAACCCCGCATTACCACTATGGCGAAGCAAGATTTCTCAAACAATAAGTCGGACCGGCGCGGCCCGGCCGGCGGCAGCGGCCGCCCCGAACGTTCTAATCGGCCCGAGGGCCGCGGTGGCTACGAAAGCCGTGGCAACAGCGGCGGCTATGGTGCCCAGCGCGGCGGCGACCGGCCTGCGGGCCGGGGCGAGTACGGGGGCGCGCGGCCGGCCTTCGGGCAGGGTGGTGGCAAGTTTGGCGGCCGGCCCGGCGAGGGTGGCAGCCGGGGCGGCTTCGGGGGCAATCGCTCGGGCGAGGGCGGCAACCGGGGCGGCTTCGGGGGCAGCCGCTTCAACGAAGGCGGTAGCCGTGGGGGCTTTGGTGGCGGGCGCTCCAGCGAGGGCGGCCGGCCAAGCTTCGGCGGCGGCCGTTCCAATGATGGGGTCAACCGGGGCGGCTTTGGTGGCGGACGCTCCAATGAGGGCGGTACGCCGGGTGCTTTCGGCGACCCCAATCGCCGCCCCTATGGTGGCGAGGCCCGCCCGGCCCGGCGCTTCGACGCAGGCGAGAACAAGGAATCGCGCGGTGGTAGCGACGAGCGCGGCGAGCGCCCGGCCTACCCGCCCAAGCAAATCTGGCAGGGCCAGCCGGTGCGCTACGAAGGCAAGCCTACGGTACCCCGGGGCGTAGCCGGCGAGCGCAACCGCAAGTTCATCAAGCGCGACCCCAACGCCCCGGCGGACGAAACGACGCAGCGCCCCGCCTACACCGGCCGCAACGAGCGCTCGGCTTTCGAGGAGCGCGGCGCGGGCAAAGCCGCCAACTACGGCAGTGACCGCCCCTTCCGTCGCGAAGGTGGTGAGCAAAGCGAAGGCCGCCCCGAGCGCCGCAGCTTCGGCCAGCGCGATGGCGGCGAGGAGCGCAAGCCCTACGGCGAGCGCAGCGGCAATAGCTACGGTGGCGACCGCAAGCCCTACGGCGAGCGTAGCGGCAGCAGCTTCGGCAACGACCGGGGCGAGCGCAAGCCATACGGTGAGCGCAACGGCAGCCGCGAAGGCAGCAACGAGCGCGGCTCTTATGGCGACCGTGAGCGCAAGCCTTACGGCGAGCGCGACGGAGGCTTCGACAAGCCGCGCAGCACCGGCGAGCGCCCCAATGCCAACGCCTTCCGTGAGCGCCGCGAGGCTATGCGCGATGCTGTGCGCGGTGGCCGGGCCTCAGGCACTACCTACGGCCGCGCCGACAAGCCCAAATACGGCGAGAAGCCCGGCGAAGCGCCCGACTACAAAAACCTCAAGCACTACGAAAACGACAAAACCCGCGGCAACAAGCGCCGGGCCAGCGAAGAGGACTTTGGCACCGAGGAAATGCGCCTCAACCGCTACATCGCTAACGCGGGCATTTGCTCACGCCGCGAGGCCGATGCGCTCATCGCGGCCGGTGAGATTCGGGTGAATGGCGAGGTAGTGACCGAGATGGGCTACAAAGTGCAGCCCAGCGACACGGTGCAGTACGGCAAAACCAATCTCAACCGTGAGAAGCTGGTGTACGTGCTGCTCAACAAGCCCAAGGACTTCATCACGACTACCGACGACCCGGAGGGCCGCAAAACGGTGATGGACCTCGTGAAAACGGCTTCCAAGGAGCGTATCTTCCCGGTGGGCCGCCTCGACCGTAATACCACGGGCTTGCTGCTTTTCACCAACGATGGCGAAGTAGCGCAGAAGCTGTCGCATCCCTCGCACAAAAACAAGAAAATCTACCAGGTAGAACTCGACAAGCCGCTGACGGCCGAGCACCTGCGCCAGATTACGGAAGGCCTGGAGCTGGAAGACGGCAAAGCCGAAGTGGACGACGTAGCCGTGGTAGCCGGCAACCCGCACTTCGTGGGCGTGGAGCTGCACATTGGCCGCAACCGCATCGTGCGCCGCATTTTCGAGCACCTCGGCTACGATGTCGTGACCCTCGACCGCGTGCAGTACGCCGGCATCACCAAGAAAGACTTGCCGCGCGGCAAATGGCGCTTCCTCACCGAGCAGGAGGTCATTCGCCTGAAATACTTCATGTAATTATGTCAAGCTGTTAGCCATTGACTACCGGCGGTTAGCTTCTCCTTTGATGAGAGCTAACCGCCGGTAGTCAATGGCTAACAGCTTTAATGCTTGTTTATTAGCTACTTGTCGGATAAGTAGCTATCAGCTATCAGCTATCAGCTATCAGCTATCAGCAAATGGCTAACAGCTCAATCAAAACAACGCTCGCGCTCGACCTGGGCAACACGGCCCTGAAATACGGCGTCTTCACGGCGGCGGGCTTGCAGGAAAGCGGGGTGCTGGCCGCGCCGGGCGAGCTAGGCGAGCTGTGGCGGCGCACGCAGCCCGAGCACGCCATTCTGGCGTCGGTGGCGAGCGAGGCCGAGGCGCAGCCCTGGCTGCACGAGCTGCGCGACGTAGTGGGCCGCATCCTGCCGCTGCGGCCGGGCTTCACGCCCGTGCCCTTGCAAAACGCCTACGCCACGCCCCACACGCTGGGAGCCGACCGGCTGGCCGGCGCGGTAGGGGCGGGGCATTTGCGGCCCGGCCAGCCCACGCTGGTTATTGACGCGGGCACGGCGCTGAAATTCGATTTAGTAGCCGATGCTACCTACCACGGCGGCAGCATCGCGCCGGGTTTGCGAATGCGGCTGCGGGCGCTACATGCCTTCACGGGCCGGCTGCCGCTGCTCGAATTGCCTGCGCCTGTTGCGGCGGTGCAACTAATTGGCGACTCCACGGCCTCTTCGCTGCTGAGCGGGGTGCTGAATGGGGCAGTGGCGGAGGTAAACGGCTTGGTGGCCGACTACCGCCGCCGCTACCCCGGCCTGGGGCTGGTGCTGGCGGGCGGCGATGCGGCGTATTTGCAGCCGCGGCTGGCTGCGGCTCCCGGCTTTATCTTTGTAGTCCCCGAACTGGTGCTAATCGGCCTAGACCGGATTTTACGCTATAATGTTGACCGATAAAAAACTACTGCTGGCCGCGCTGACGGCCGCGCCGCTCGTGCTGGCAGGCTCGGCGCTGGGGCAAGGCCTGGGCAACTCGCCCTACTCGCGCATTGGCCTGGGCGACCTGGAAGGCAACCTGGGCGGGGTGCGCCAGCTGGGCATGGGCGGGGCCGGCCAGGCCGCGCCCAACACGGGCAACATCAACGAGCTAAATCCGGCCCTGCTGGTGTACGTGCCGCGCACCATGTTTGAGGCGGGCGTCAGCGGGCAGTACAAAACCGTCAGCAACGCCACCAACTCGTACCGCGCGGGCAGCATCACGCTGGCGTATCTGTCGCTGGCCGTGCCGATTACCAAGCGCTGGTCGTCGGCGGTGGGCCTCAAACCCTACAGCTCGATAGACTACGAGGTAAACTCGACCGGGGCCGTGAACGGCGACCCGTTTGCCACGGCCTACAAAACGTACAGCGGCACCGGCGGCTTATCGGAAGCTTATTTCGCCCATGGCATTCACGTGCTGCGCGATTTGAATATTGGCGGCAGCGCCTCGTTTTTGTTTGGCACGCTCGACCAAAGCAACGGCACGGCCATCACGAGCAGCACCGTGGCCGCCCAGCAGCTGGTAGTAGAGCGCGAGCAGCTGCGCTACGCCGACTTTTTGCTGCGCGCCTCGCTGCACTACCGCCACAAATTTGGCAAGTCGCTGAATTTGAACGTGGGCGGCACCCAAACCTTCCCGACCAACACCAAGGTGACGCGCCAGCGCACCCAGGAGCAGCAGGATGCCAACCGCGCCACCATCGCGGGTACTACCGTAAACCTGGTCAACGACGCGGGCTACACCTTCATCCCGATGCTGTCGCAGGGCGGTATCTCGGTTGATAACGGGCGCAACTTCTCGGTGAGCTTGGATGGTAGCTGGCAGCAGTGGTCGAAGTTTCAGGCGTTTGGCGACGGGCCGGCCGCCCAGCTCGGCAATACCTGGCGCGTGGCCGGCGGCGGCGAATTCACGCCCGACCCCGGCTCGGTGCAGCATTACTTTCAGCGCGTAACCTACCGCGTGGGCCTCAGCGTGGCCCAGATGCCCTACCGCCCCGGCGGGCAGGTACTCTACGACCGGGCCATTCACTGGGGCTTTGCCTTCCCGCTGCCCACGGCCACCTCGCTCGAGTCGACGCTCGTCAGCCTGGGCTTTGCCTACGGCGTGCGCGGCAACACCGATTACCTCTACGGCGGCAGCACCGGTGGCAGCAACGTGCGCGAAAGCTACCTGCGGGCCCAACTGGGCGTGACGCTCAGCAACCGCTGGTTTATCAAACGTCGCCTTCAGTAAGATGCTGGTTTTCAGCTACCGCTATCTGCTGGCTGCTGCGCCGCTGGCCGCGCTGGCGCTGGCCGGCTGCACCGACAAAGAGACCGCCGCCAAGCCCATCGTGTACACCGGCCCGCTCATCGAAACCACCAACGTGGAAACGCTGGTGAGCGACTCGGCGCGCTTGCAACTGCGCCTCACCGCGCCGCTCGAGCAGCAGTACGAAAGCGGCGACATGTACTACCGCAAAGGCGTACACGTGCAGGTCTACGACAAGCCCGGCAAGGTGGTAGTGAACACGATGGAAGCCAAATTTGGCCAGCTCGACAAAGCCAAGCAGCTCTACATCATGCGCGGCGACGTGCGCGTGGCCAACGTGCCGCAGCAGCAGACGCTGCGCACCGAGGAGCTGTTTTACGACAAGCTCAAGCATAAAATCTACACCGACACGGCGATGGCCGTCCGCATCCAAACCCCCACCGAGGTGCTGACGGGCTACGGCATGGAAGCCAGCGAAGACTTTTCGTGGTATAAAATCAAGCGCCCGGTAGGCGAGTTTACGCTCCAGGAGGCCCAGCAGAAGGGTATTTAAGCAGCCATGATAAAATTTGATAAGTCGCTGCTTAAGACGGTGTTGTTTGCCTTTGGCGTGGTCACCTTCGTGATTGCCACCTATCAGACTGTGCTGCAAAACGACCTGGTGGGCAACTACTGGATTTACATGATTTCGCTGAGCTGCTGGCTGCCCTTGCAGTACTGGCGGCGGCAGGAAGCCCGCCGGGCCAAAGAGGCCGAAGTGGCCCGGCAGGTAGCCGAAATGAACAAGCCCGCGAAAGGCGCGAAAAATAATCCGAAGAAAAAGCG
>NZ_DASTEP010000089.1:0-4980 GCF_035709525.1 Hymenobacter sp.
AGCCGGCGCAGCCGCTCCTGCGCTTAAGTGGTCAGCCCACGCAGCGGGCGTATCCGTTAAATCCTAAAAATCCGTTTCAATCTGCGGTCTTGAAGCGGCGGTTAGAGGGGAGTGCGGGTGTCCTCTTCTACCGTCAGCACCTCGCGGGCGCGTTGCTGGTTGCGGGCGCGGCGGGTGGGTTTTTCGCGGCCGAATAGCTCACGCAGCGAGTTGAACTCTTCGGTGTGCAGCAGCGAAATGCCGGCGCGCGCCTGGTTCTGGTTCAGGTTATTGACGAGGTCGGCGGTGCGGGGCGTGGTTTCGTAGCGCAGCTTGGCCCGGAACTTACCATCGGGGCGCAGGAAATATTCGAGGCTGAAATCGCCGAGTAGCGACGTTTGGTTGGTGGTCGTGATGCCGCCCGTGGTGGTGCTGGTAGAGGTATTGCTGATGCCACCCTCGCGGGTCAGGCGCAGGCGGCCATTGAGGAAGGAGTAGCTCAGGCGCACTTGCAGGGCTTGCAGCTGGTCGGCGGTGAGGCCGTTGATATTGAAGTCGATTTCCAGGTTCTGGTCAATCTGCGACGTCAGCGCTCCGAGCTGCGACGAGATAATCTGCCCTAAGCTATTCTGTACTAAGCTGTTCTGGGTGCCGCCGGCCTGGCCCGTCAGCGAAATGCCCGCAAAGCCGCTCACGTTTTGCGGTGATAGCGTGCGGAATACCAACAGGCTGAACACCTGCCGGTTCAGCTCCTGCTCGTCGTTGCGCAGCAGCGCGATGAACGAGGCCAAGTCGTTTTGAAGCGAGCTGGGCGCGTCGTCAAACTCCAGCGCCAGCTTGATGGTGGGCAGCAGTAGCGGCCCGGTCAAATTCATCACGGCCGTAACCGGTACCACGGCCGCGCCTGCGCCGGCCCCCGTGCCAGTGCCCCCTTGCAGAATCGGGGCCAGTGAGGTGCGCTGCGTGTAGGTGGCCGTCACATTCATCTGCCCGTCGAGCGGGTCGCCGTTCCAGGAGATAACGCCGCCCGGCCGCACCACAAACTCTTTATTAACAAGCCCTTGTAACGTAAAATTGTACGCGCCGCGCACGATTTCTACCTGCCCGTACATGTTGAAATCGCCCCGCGTATCGATGTTCAGGCGCAACTGCCCGGTGGCCGCGCCCCGGATTACGTCGCCGGTGGCTTCGTCCAGCAATATTTCGAGATAGGCATCAGGCGTCACCGTCAGGTTCATATTAAGCTGAATGCCTGACAAGTCTACCTTGTTTTGCGCGGCCAGCGCGGCGGCCGTCACGGCCTGCCGCCGCTTCACCGAGTCGGGCAGGTTGCGGTTCACAAACTTGATGTAGCTGGCTTGCTCGGCCTTGGCCGCGTTGTCGAGGGGTAGTGCCAGGCGCGTGCCGGCCTCCGAGGAGGCACGCACGTCCACTACTAGGTCATCGACGGGGCCGCGCACGGTGGCTGTGCCAGTGGCGTAGGCCGTGCCAAAATACAGGTCGTTGTCCTTGCGCGTGGTGCTGAGCACCTGAAACTTACGGAAATTCGCCCGCAGGTTCAAACTCATATTCTGGAAGCCCTGGTGGTTCACGGTGCCATCCACGGTGCCCACGTTGCCCTGCGCGTCGCGCAGCTTGATGCCCGGCAGCAGGATGCTCGTGTTGGTAAACGTGATGCGGTCGGCGAACGTGTAAGTCGTGCCCAGGTAGCCGAAGGTGAAGCGCCCGTTCTGCACGTCCACCGCGCCCGTGAGGTTAGGCGCGCTAAACAGGCCGGTCAGCATCAATTCGCCCTGGCCGGTGCCGCCCAGCTTGTCCAGAATGCCCGCCAGAAAGGGCTGTGCCAGCACCACCGGCGCATCGTTGAGCTTGCCAGTGAGGTTGAACTGCTGAGTAGTCGATTTGGGGGCCAGGTAGCCCGTCACGGTCAGTACGCGCTGCTGCTGGCGGGCCACGTCGAGGTTCACCCGCAGCTGGCCGCTGGGGTTGTCCCAGTCGCCGCGCCCGGCCACCTGCCCGATGGCTACGCCCTCGTACACCAGTGAATCGACGGCTAGCGTGCTGTTGATAGCCAGGTTGTTATAAATGCCGCTCACGCTGGCCTTCATGTTCAGCCGCCCGCCCAGCCGCTGGCCGGTCACGGAGTTGAGCGTGCCAATGTCGAAGTTGGCGATGTCCAGCTCCAGCGGCGGCTTGCTGGCATCGGGCGAGATAAAGCCCTGCGCGCTCAGCCGCTGGCTGCCGTTGCTGAGCACGAAGTTTTGAATATCGAACTGTTTGCCGTAGTCGCTGATACGCACCACGTTATCGGCCGCGATGGTGTACTCCTTATCCAGCAGATGCAGCCCACTCTGGCGAAAAACCACTTCCACTTGGCGCGGCAAAAACGACAGCGCTCCGTTGATGTTGGCGCGGTTGGTAGTGCCGCTCTGGGCCAGCGAAGTAGAGAAATTGATGCGCTGCTGGTCCCACACGCCTTCCACCACAAACTTCTCGGTGTTGCCCAGCCCCGGCAGCACCTGGCGCGCCGAAGTCACGCTGGCCTGGGCCAGCACCTCGGGTTTATAAGGCAGCTTCGAAGTCGAAAAGTCGAATTCCGTGCCCACCGTATGCACCGGCCCGTACCAGATGCTATCAAACCGCCCGCCGAGCTGAATAATCGAGGTTTCGCCCTGCCGGAACGAGCCATCAACGTGGCTGTTGTCAGCCACTTGCAGGTCGGGCATCAGCAAATCCAGAATCGGATTTACGTGCTTAAGGTTAGCGGTAAAATCTATCTGGTACACCGGCAGCGCCTGCTGCCGCTTGCGCCGGTAGTAGGCGGCCGTGGCGGCGGCGTTACTCTCAAAATTGAGCCGGTACTCGTGCCATAGCATTTCCAGGTCGCGGCGCACGGCGTTGGTTTCGAAGCGCCCGGTGGCCGACAGCGCCAGCAGCTCCGAGCGCAGCGTTACCGAGCGCTGCCCTTGGCTGTTGCGGGTGCTGAGCACATCCAGCGTATCGAGGTCCAGCGTCTGGTTGCGCAGCACAAAGCGCGAGTTGCGCAACCGGGCATAGCCGAGCAGCGAATCGAGCTGCGTGCCGCGCAGGTGCACCTGCGCGTTGGTGCGCACTACCAGCGGCTCGCTCATGAAGCCCAGCGCGCCGAGATTTAGGCGGCCGATAGCGGCGTTAATATCCACTACCTGGTGGCGCGGGTTGAGGTCGATTTCGCCGTTGGCGCTCAGCTGTACGGCTGGGTCGTTGGCCGTTATTTTGCCCTTGAAGCCCTGCCCGGCAAAGTCGCCGTCGAGCGTGAGGTTGTGGTAGCGGTAGCCGTTGAGCCAGATGGCGGGCACCGTGGCCACAGCGTGCCCCTTGGCCAGCGGCGGCACAAAGCCAGTGCCTGTCACGCGCCCGCTCAGCGTCACGTCCCGAATCACCGACTCATCGCCCAGGAATTTGCCCAGCTGAAAGGCCGTGCTCTGCACGTCGCCCTCGTACACGGCGTGGTCGAAGTCGCTCTTGGTCTTGAGGTTAAGGTCGGTCGAGACCTTCCCCAGCGCGGTGTCAAACGAGGCGTTGGCCACGAAATCGGTCACGAATCCCACAAACTGCCCATTCAGCTTCACTAAGCCCAGGCGTTGCACCAGCGTATTGGCCGTCGGCGGTAGCCAGCGGCGCAGGTCGGCGGCGTCTACCTGCGAGGGTTTCAGGCGCAAATCCATCAGGCTTTCACGCCAGTTAGGCAGGTTGTCGGCGTGGGCACGAGTAGCCACAATGTGCGTGCGGCGGCCGTAGCGCACATCGAGGTTTTTTATTTGAAAATCACGCACGTAGCCCTTGGCATCGCCCGAAATCTGAATAGAGTCCTTGAGCGAAGCCAGCTGCGGGGCAAACTTGGCAATGTCGTCGGTGTAGATTTTGGCCCCGCGCAGCTGCGTAATCACCCGCATCGAGTCGTTGAAATCCGAGAAGTTGCCGAAGCGCCGGTACTCGAAGCGCAGATACTTTTGAAGCTGGCTGCGGCCCACGCGCAGCTTCAGGTTTTTGAAATCCCAGAAGTGCTCATGATACTGAATATCAGCCGTTAGCTCGCGCAAACGGGTCTTAGAAGGTACTTCCACTGCCCGCAACCCAGCCACCCGCGCCCGCAGCGTATCTGTCTTGAAATTCAAGGCCGAAATAGTGGCGTATACGCTATCGACCTGCATGTGCGCGTAGTCGATGCTACGGCCGTAGGCGGGGTCGCGGGCGCGGTCGGGGCGCTCCAGCTCAAAGTGCCCGTTGCGAATGGCAATGTCGTGCAGCTGAAAATCAAACGGCTTCGAATCCTTCTTAGTCGAGTCGGGCGGCCCGGCCAGCCGCCGGATGGCGCTCAAAAACTGGTCGAGGGTAGTAGAATCAGGCTGCCCGGCCACGTCGCGCAGGGCAAAGCGCGGCTCATCGAGTGTGAGCGTGCCCACGTGTAGGTGGCTGGGGTCGAATACCGAAAACAGCTGAATATCAGCATCGGCCCGGCCGATGCTAAATAGCTCGCCGCCGCGCCGGTCGCGCACGCGCACGCCTTCGAGCAGCACGTGCGAGAAAGGCCGAATGTCAAGGCCCGCTATCTCAACCCGTTGGCCCAGCTTCTCGGTGAGTACGGTGGCCGCTTTTTGCACCAGGCTGGTTTGCACGCTCGGCACCCGCAGGGCCAGTAGCGCACCACCTATCAGCAGCAGCACGAGCACCAGCAGGCCCAGCAAGGTTTTGAACAGGATGCGAAAAGCGCGGCGCACGAAAGGAGGCAAAAACGGGTTAGCAGCCGGTAGGCGTGGCGATTAAAACGCAAAGGTGCGGCTTTTCGCGCACAGTGCTTCCGCAAACGCGGTAGGTAGTCGGCAGGTTCGCCCGACCTTTGCGGGAGGAGTCGTGAGTTTACGCCCGTCATGCTGAGCGCAGCGAAGCATCTCGCTCGCTTCGTTGTTTACGCAATGAGTTACTGCACCACGCGAGATGCTTCGCTGCGCTCTGCATGAC
>NZ_DASTEP010000090.1:0-60000 GCF_035709525.1 Hymenobacter sp.
GTGGCTTTCTACCGATTCAGTGCGCTACCCAGCGTTGTACCGCCAGCGGGTCGGGGCAGGTGGCCAATAGCTCGCTCACCGTCTGCCCCAGTTGTGGGTGCACCAGTTGCGGCGCTACTTCCGCCAGCGGCGTGAGGGCAAAGCGGCGGCCCGGCAGTGCCGGGTGCGGCACGCTGAGCGTCGGCGTGTCAATAATAGCGTCGCCGTAGAGCAGAATGTCCACGTCGAGAGTGCGGGCGGCCCAGCGCTGCATGCGCTCGCGGCCCGCCTGCTGCTCGGTGGCGAGGCAGGCGGCGAGTAGCGCGGGCGCGTCCAGCGCGGTGCAAACAGCCAGCACCTGGTTGAGGAAGGCCGGCTGGTCTTCCACGCCCCAGGCGGCCGTTTCGTAGAACGCCGACGCCGCCACGACCGTGCCGGCCGTGGCCGCCAGCGTGCGCCGCGCCTGCTGCAAATGCGCGGCCCGGTCGCCGATGTTGCTGCCCAGCAGCAGGTAGGCTACGACCTCGCTCATGCGTGCTGCTGAAAAAAAACGGCGGTGCGCTCGGCTACGAGCCGGGCCAGCGGCGGTAGCTCGGCCTCGGGCCACGGGTGGCGGCCGCCAAACTGGTGCCCCGCCTCGGGCACGATGAGCAGCTCGGCGTCGGGCTTGCGGGCCAGCAGCTCCTCGGCCGCGCGCAGGGGCACGGTTTCGTCGGGGTCGCCGTGCACGATGAGTAGCGGCTGGCGCAGCTGCGGCACCAGCGCCACTAGGTCGAAGCGCGGCTGGTGGGCGCGGTAGTCTTCGGCAATCTGGTAGTAGAGCGGTAATTGCTGCCCGGTGCGGGCGTTGGGAATGTGAATGACGCCCACACGCTGCCATTGGTCGAGCACTTCGGGAGCCCACGGCGGCGACAGCGTTGCCACCGCCGCCCAGGTCGCCACCGCCCTGATGCGCGGGTCTTCGGCCGCTTTGGCCAGCACCAGCCCGCCGCCCCGGCTGTGGCCGATGAGGTAAATCCGGCTGAGGTCGAGCGCGGCGGCGGGTAGGGGAGTGGCGCCCGGCGCGTGCAGGGCGTCGAGCAGCTGGCCCAGGTCATTCAGCTCGTGGCTGAAATTATTATGCCCGAAGGCTTCCAGGTCTTCGAGGTCGCCGGTGCCGCCCACCACCACGCCATTGTGCGAGAGATTAAGCTTGACAAACACAAAGCCCTGCTCGGCAAAAAAGCGCCCCAGCAGCGGAAAATGACCCCAGTCCTTGAAGCCCTTAAAACCGTGGACGAACACCACCACGGGCCGAGCCACGGGCGCGCCAGCGGTAGATTGGTAAGTAGCATCGGCGGCGAAAGGGCGGCCGTGGCCGGTGCCTTTTAGCACGAACTCAACAGTAGTAAGCATACGTATAGCGACGAAAAGCGCCGCAAGCTACTTCCCACGGCGGAGAGGCGAATGCGCCCGGCCGCCGTATCATTGCGCCCGCATGGCAAACCCGCTCGACTCTATCCAGGCTCCCATTGCCGCCGAAATGGCGGAGTTTGAAGTGAAGTTTCGCCAGTCGATGCAAACCAACGTGCTGCTGCTCGACAAGATAATGGGCTACATCGTGCGCCGCAAAGGCAAGCAGGTGCGCCCTATGTTCGTGTTTCTCACGGCCCGCACCGCCGCCGCCGACCCCGCCGGGCCGCTCGACCCGGCCGCCTTTCGGGGCGCGGCGCTCATCGAGCTGTTGCACACGGCCACCCTCGTGCACGACGACGTGGTGGACGAAAGCAACTATCGCCGGGGTTTCTTTTCCATCAATGCGCTCTGGAAGAATAAGATAGCTGTGCTGGTGGGCGACTACCTGCTCTCGCGCGGCTTGCAGCTGGCGCTGGAGCACGACGACTTCGATTTGCTCAAAATCGTGAACCGTGCCGTGCGCGAGCTCAGCGAGGGCGAGCTGCTGCAAATCGAAAAAGCCCGCCGCCTCGACATCACGGAGGAGGTTTATTTCGATATCATTCGCCAGAAAACCGCCTCACTCATCGCCTCCTGCACCGCCGTGGGCGCGGCCTCGGTGGGCGCGAGCAAGGAAACCGTGGAGCGCGCCCGCCTTTTTGGCGAGAAAGTGGGCATGGCGTTTCAGATAAAAGATGACCTTTTCGACTACGGCACGGCCGAAATCGGCAAGCCGGTGGGCATCGATATCAAGGAGAAAAAAATGACTTTGCCGCTCATCTACGCCTTGCAGCAGGCGAGCTGGCTCGACAAGCGCCGCGTCATTTACAACGTCAAAAACAACGCCGGCCACCGCGAGCGCGTGCAGCAGGTCATCGACTTCGTGAAGAAATCGGGCGGCCTCGAATACGCTGTGCAAACGATGGAGCGCTACCGCGACGAGGCGCTGGCCATCCTGCACGAGTTCCCCGAGTCGGCCGCCCGCACTGCCCTGGAGGCGCTGATAAACTACACGATAGAGCGGGAGAAGTGAGTTTCATTTAACAGTTATCAATTAATAGTTAACAGCTCGTTTAACGGTACCTCATCCGCTAGACGAGCTGTTAACTGTTAAATGAATAACCCCGCATCGGGGCACAATTCTGCCCAATACGCCCGCTCGCTGGGCGGGGCCACGCCCGGAAAGTCGCCCCAGCGACCTTGCATGTCGGCGATGAGCTGCAAGTGCAGGTGCGGCGGCCAGTCGCCGTTTTCGGGGTAGGGGCCCACGTGGGCGAATATCTGGCCCTGGGCAAGCTTTTGGCCCGGTTGCAAGCCCGGTAGGTCGGTGCGCGTGAGATGGCCGTAGAGACTGTAGAAGGTAACGCCCTCCAGCTCGTGCTGCAAGATGATGGTAGGGCCGTAGTCGCCGAAGTGGTTATTATCGGCTAGGCTGTGCACCACGGCGGGCAGCGGCGCAGCCACGGGCGTGCCGGCCGGCACCCACACATCTACGCCCAGGTGCAGCGAGCGGGCCTCGGTGGTATCGTCGAAATGCGGGCTGCGGCGGTAAATAACGCGGTTTTCGAGGTAGCCGCCGATGCCGGCGGCGGCGTGCTGCTCAGCCAGCATTTCGTGCACTACTTTGTCAAACAAGGCCGTGTCGCGCAGGCGCTCGGGGTGGGAGAGGTGCGAATTATTGGCCGTGAAGTCGAGCGGGGCCACCGGCCCGGCCAACGTGGGCAGCACCGGTGCAAACGTGGCGCGATGCCGGGAAAGCAGAGAAGCGAGGTCAGACATAAAGTAGCGCGAACTTTGTAGTGCGCGTTCGGTCGGGTGCCCGTTGGCGAACGCGAACTGCAAAGTTCGCGCTACTTCCCCAAGCGCTGGCCCGAATTATGGCAACCCTACCCGTCGCCCCCGCCGTAAATTTGCCCCTCTATCTCAGTTAAGCTTTCGCCCATGTCGTCGTACCTGACGCTGACCGTCGTTGCCCTCACCCAGGAAACGCCGGATACTGTTACCATTCACCTCGAGCGGCCCGATGGCCAGCCCGTGGCCAGCAAGCCCGGCCAGTACCTGACCCTGCTCGTGCCCTGCGACCCCGCCGCCAAGCGCCCCGAGCGCCGCGCCTACTCGCTCAGCAGCACCCCCGCCGACGCCCCGCGCCTGTCCGTGACCGTGAAGCGCGTAGTGGGTGGCCTGGTAAGCAACTACCTGCTTGATAACGTGCAGGTAGGCCAGCAATATGAGGTGCTGCCGCCGATGGGTAATTTCGTGGTGCAGCCCAGCCCCAAGGCCGCCCGCTCGCTGGTGCTCATTGGGGCGGGCTCGGGCATCACGCCGCTTATGAGCATGCTCAAGGCCGTGCTGCGCGAAGAGCCCCAGAGCCACGTGCTGCTCATCTACGGCAACCGCAACGAGGATTCCGTTATTTTTAAGCAGCAGCTTGACGAGCTGGAAGCGAGTAGCAAAGGCCGCCTGCAAGTAGAGCACGTGTACAGCCAGCCGCTGCGCCCGGCCGGCCCGCACCAGCACACCGGCCGCGTCAATCGCACTACGCTGCTGCGCATTCTGGAGCAGCGCCACCAGTTTCCGGCCCCGCAGGCCGAGTACTACATCTGCGGCCCCGAGGGCCTGATGACTGAAAGCCAGGCCGCGCTGGAGCTGCTGAACGTGCCCGCTACCCGCGTGCGCCGCGAAAGCTTCGTGGCCGCTGCCGACTCAGCCGAGGCCGGCGACAGCCACGGCGACGTGCTTGCCGGCCCCGACGACGGCCCCGTCACCAGCCGCAAAGTGACGCTGCACTACGAAGGCAGCGAGTACATCATCGACGTGCCCGTGGGCAAAACCATCCTCGACGCCGCCCTTGATGAAGATGTAGACCTGCCCTACTCGTGCCAGGCCGGCCTCTGCACCGCCTGCCGCGGCAAGTGCCTCTCGGGCAAGGTGCACCTCGATGAGCGCGAAGGCCTCTCCGACGCCGAGCTGGCCAAGGGCTACGTGCTCACGTGCGTGGCCCACCCACTCACGGCCGATGTTGTGATTGAGATTGACTAATCACCGGTTCTGGCCGGCTCCAAACGCAACGCCCGCGGCCCGAAGGTTGCGGGCGTTGCGTTTTAAAAGATTTAAGAAATGATTACCTCAACTTTTCCCGAAGAATACGCTTTATAAAAGCATGGGCTTAGGTAGTACCCGTGTGCCGCGTACCCCTTCCGGCCGCCAGTGCCGACCTTATTTGCACGGGATTGCTTACTTTTCAGCGGGCAGTAGCCGAGCGGGCTTGCGGCGTGTGGCCGCGCTGGCTTGGCGGGCGCGCTGGTCCTTCCTCTATCGTTTTGCGTAAGTACTCTTTATGGTGATTTCTGAGCTTGATACCGCTATTGCGTCGGTGGCGACCGATACGGCGCGCCCGCCGCGCCACTATTTACCCGAAGAATTTTTTGTGACTGATTGGGCTAGTCTCACGCCTTTTTTTCAAGAGCTACAAACCCGCCACTTGCCCGATGCCGCCGCCCTGGAGCAGTGGCTGCTCGACCGCTCGGAGCTCGAAGCGGTGCTGAGTGAGGACCTGGCGTGGCGCTATATCCGCATGACCTGCGACACGCAGGACGAAAGCCACGCCGAAGCCTTCCAGTATTTCGTGCAGGAAATAGAGCCGCTGGTAGCCCCCTACGACCATGCCCTCAACGAAAAGCTGCTCGCCGCCCCCAGCTTGGGCGAGCTCGACGCGGCGCGCTACGGCGTGTTTTTGCGCTCGGTGCGCCGGGCGTCGGAAATTTACCGCGAGGAAAATATTCCGCTTAAAACCGAAATTTCGACCAAGCAGCAGCAGTACGCCGCCACCGTGGGGGCCATGACCGTGACGCTCGACGGTGAGGAGATAACGCTGCCCCGCGCCGCCGACCGCCTCAAAAGCCTGTCGCGCCCCGTGCGCGAGCAGGCCTGGCGGGCCATTCAGGCGCGCCGCCTGCAAGACAGCCAGCCCCTCGACCAGCTCTTTACCGAACTAGTGCGCCTGCGCCACCAAGTAGCTCTAAATGCGGGCTTCGCCAATTTCCGCGACTATATGTTTGCCGCGCTCGGGCGCTTCGACTACACGCCGGAGGACACGTTTGCCTTCCACGCGGCCATTCAGGCCACGGTAGTGCCGCTCATTGATGAGTTTGACGAGGCGCGCCGGCAAGACCTGGCGCTGCCCGCGCTACGCCCCTGGGACCTCGATGTGGACCCCAGCGGCCGCCCGCCGCTCGTGCCCTTCCAGACCGGGGCCGAGCTACTCGAAAAAACCATCACCGTGTTTCAGCGCCTCGACCCATTTCTGGGCCAGTGCCTGGGCACCATGCGCCAGATGGGCCACCTCGACTTGGAAAGCCGCATCGGCAAGGCCCCCGGCGGCTACAACTACCCGCTCGATGAAACGGGCGTGCCGTTTATTTTCATGAATGCTACCTCGTCGCTGCGCGACGTGGTGACGATGTTGCACGAGGGCGGCCACGCCGTGCACTCGTTTCTCACGCGCCGCCTGCCGCTCTCGGCCGACAAGCACCCGCCGAGCGAGGTAGCCGAGCTGGCCTCGATGAGCATGGAGCTGATGAGCATGGACCACTGGGACGTGTTTTTCTCGGACCCCGCCGAGTTGCGCCGGGCCAAGAAAACGCACCTCGAAAGCGTGCTCGAAACTTTCCCGTGGGTGGCCACCATCGACAAGTTTCAGCACTGGATTTACGAAAACCCTACCCACACCGAGGCGCAGCGCCACGCGCGCTGGACGCAGATTTTTCAGGATTTCAACCAGCGCAGCGTGAGCTGGCAGGGCCTGGAGCAGTTTCGGCCCTACTTGTGGCAAAAGCAGTTGCACCTCTACGAAGTGCCGTTCTACTACATTGAGTACGCGCTGGCGCAGCTCGGGGCCATCGCGGTGTGGCGCAATTTCCGGCAAGACCCGGCCGCCGCGCTCGCCGGCTACCAGCGGGCGCTGGCGCTGGGCTATACCCGGCCCATCGGTGAGGTATACGAGGCGGCGGGCATCCGTTTCGATTTCAGCACCGAGTACCTGACTCAACTGGCTGATTTCGTGCGCGCCGAAATGGCGGCGCTGTAAAAATTTAAGCTGTTAGCTACTGGCTGCTGGCTGTTAGCTTTTCTCGACCGATGAGTAGCTAACAGCTAGTAGCCAGCGGCTAACAGCTTATCAAATGCTTGAAATCCCTGTAATAAACCATTCGCGGCACCCGCTACCCGCTTACCAAACCGAACACGCCGCTGGCCTTGACTTGCTGGCCGACCTGCCGGATGGCCCTGTTGAGCTTGGCCCACTGGAGCGAATGATCATCCCAACCGGCCTCAGCATCGCGTTGCCGATAGGCTACGAAGCGCAGGTGCGCCCGCGCAGCGGCTTGGCTTACAAGCACGGCATCGGCATCGTAAACAGCCCCGGTACTATCGACGCCGATTATCGCGGCGAGATTAAAGTGCTGCTGGTCAATCTGTCCAACGAGCCGTTTACCGTGCGCGACGGCGAGCGCATTGCCCAACTGGTAGTGGCCCGCCACGAAACTATAGCCTGGCAGCCCACCAAAACCCTGAGCGAAACCGCCCGTGGCGCGGGCGGCTACGGCAGCACGGGCAAGTAGTAATGAGCAATTAATAAAGGGCAATGAGCAGGCCGAATAATCAGCCTGCTCATTGCCCTTTATTAATTGCTCATTGACACTTAGTGGTGTGCGGGCGCGGCGTGAATGAGGCCGCGCTGCTGGGCGATGATGTGAATGTTGCCGCCGGCGGCGACGAGCTTCTGGCTCAGTTCGCGCAGCTTGTCGCCGGTACCGGCGAAGCTGTGCAGGCTGAGGGCCGCCGTGGCGGTGAGGTGGCCGAGCTGGTAAAACGACTTGGACATGGCGGGCAGGTCGTTTTTGCTGATGGCCTGGCTGAGGGCTTCGAGCTCCTGGGCCACGGGGCGCAGGGCCGGGTCGTTGCTGCTGCGCAGCTCGTTGAGCCAGGTGCTGAGCTGGTCCTGGCCCGCGCTGGCGTCATTCATAAAACCAGCGTTGGTAGCGGCAAACAGGCTCTGGATGCCGGCTTCGATTGCATTGAAATGATTCATAGGAGCAAAGTACGGAACGGAAAAGCTAACGCCGAAGGCCGGCGGGCGGTTTTGGCGGCAACTTTGTGCCCACCGCCGCTTTAGCTACCCTTTCCGCATGAACCTTGTTTCCCTTTCCGACATCGAGCAGGCCCGGCAACGCCTGCGCGGCCTGGCCCGCCGCACGCCCTTGCTGCCCTTCGAGGTAGCCGAGCTGCCCGGCAAAGCCGTTTACCTCAAGCCCGAAAGCCTGCAACCCATTGGCTCCTTCAAAATACGGGGCGCGGGCAACCGCATCCTGACCCTCACGGCCGAGGAGCGCGCGCGCGGCGTGCTGGCCTACAGCAGCGGCAACCACGCCCAGGGCGTGGCCTACGCCGCCCGGCAGCTCGGCATCCGGGCCACTATTATCATGCCCACCAATGCCCCGCAGGTGAAAATAGCCGCTACCCGCGCGCTCGGGGCTGAGGTGCTGCTCTATGACCCCGCCCACGAAAAGCGTGAGGCCGTGGCCGCCCGCCTGCTGGCCCAGGCCGCTGAGCCGCCCGTGCTGGTGCCGCCCTTCGACGATGCCCACGTGATAGCCGGGCAAGGTACCATCGGGCTGGAAATTCTGGAAGATTTGCCCGAAGTAGAACTGGTGCTGGCCCCGGTGGGCGGTGGCGGGCTGCTCGGCGGCGTGGCCGCCGCGCTCAAGCTTTTGAAGCCCAGCGTGAAGATAATCGGCGTCGAGCCCGAACTGGCGGCCGATGCGCAGGCCTCGTTTCGGGCGGGGCAAGTGGTGGAATGGGCCGCCACCGACACCAACCGAACCTTGGCCGACGGGGTGCGTACCCTGGCGTTGAGCGAGCTTACTTTAGCCCATCTGCGCCAGTACGCCGACGATGTGGTGACCGTGAGCGAAGCCGAGCTGCGCGCCGCCGCCCGCCGCCTGCTGCTCGAAGCCCGGCTGGTAGTAGAGCCCACGGCCGCGCTGCCGCTGGCCGCCCTGCTGCGCCACCGCGCTAACCTGCCCACTAGCCGGCATACCGTACTCATTATCAGTGGTGGTAATGCTGACCCAGCTACGCTGGCTAACTTGCTGCAAAATGAGTAACTGACGAAGCAAGTTTTTCCAGAGTACATTAGGCCCCTGATGTTGCTTACCGAATCAATAGAAGTCGATGACGATGTGCTGCAATTCTCGTTTGTGGTAGGTAGTCAGCGAATTGAATGCCTGACAAACTTTATGCGAAGCGAAAACGAGCTGCATCTATTCAGGCTGCATCTGGGCGGTAATGCCCGAAACCAGGTAGGGCGGGCCGCGTTATGGGAGGTAGCTCGTGAACTAGGCCGTTACTTTGGCGTGTCAACGCTACGGGTAGAAGGTGGCCGCCGCTCGACTGGGCGCTGCGTAGGCCAGCTACCTACTCCTTTTATTATCTCTGTCCCCGACCTCTAGACTTATGCAAACTATCGTGTTGGCGGGCTGGCGCGCAGGCCTGCAAAAAGTAGAACTCGCTAATTTACAGCGCGAACTGCTGCACTTGTCGCTGAAAGAAGCCAAGCAAAACGTCGACCAGTTGCTGGACGCCGAAGAAGAAACGCTGCCCGCCGCGCCGGTAGTGCTACTGGTTCCTGATGAAGTGGCAACTGAGTTTTCGAGGCGGGCCGATGCCTTGGGCGCGCTTGTTGGACAGGTTAATTTTGTCGGGCAGGTTAATTTTTCGGCCGCCCGCACCCCTCGGCCTCGCCCGGCAAACCCACACACTGGTCAATCTCAGCAAGCTGCTTAGCAGCAATGTTTTAGTATTCAGAATTCTCCACCCCCAAACACCTCATGAAAATAATCGTTCCGATGGCCGGCATGGGCAAGCGCATGCGCCCCCACACGCTCACCGTCCCCAAGCCCCTGATTCCGATTGCCGGTAAGCCCATCGTGCAGCGCCTCGTCGAAGACATTGCCAAAGTATGCGGCGAGCAAGTAGACGAAGTAGCCTTCATCATCGGCCGCTTCGGGGCCGAGGTAGAAAAAAGCCTGGTTAAAATCGCCGAGTCGGTGGGGGCCAAAGGCACCATCTGCTACCAGGATGAGCCGCTGGGCACCGCCCACGCCATTTTGTGCGCCAAGGAGTCGCTGACCGGCCCGCTGGTAGTAGCATTCGCCGATACGCTGTTCAAGGCTGATTTTACGCTCGATAGCTCGGTACCCGGCACCATCTGGGTGCAGAAAGTAGAAGACCCCAAGCCGTTTGGCGTGGTGAAACTGAACGAGCAGGGCCAGATTACGGAGTTTGTGGAGAAGCCCGAAACCTTCGTGTCGGACCTCGCCATCATTGGTATCTACTACTTCCAGGACGGCGCTTACCTGCGCGACGAGCTGCAATACCTGCTCGACAACGACATCAAGGATAAAGGTGAGTATCAGCTTACTAACGCCCTGGAAAACATGAAGAACAAGGGCACCATCTTCGTGCCCGGCCAGGTAACCGAGTGGCTCGACTGCGGCAACAAGGACGCCACCGTGTTCACCAACCAGCGCTACCTCGAATACCTGAAAGAGCGCGGCGAAAACCTGGTGGCCGAGTCGGCCAAAATCACCAACTCGGTGATTATTGAGCCGGTGTACATCGGCGAAGATGCTGTGATTACCAACTCGGTAGTGGGTCCGCACGTGAGCGTGGGCAACAAGAGCAACGTGCGCGACTCGCGCGTGTCGAACTCCATCGTGCAAACGTCGGCCTCGGTGCTGAACGCCACCATCACCAATTCGATGGTGGGCAACTTCGCCAGCGTGACCAGCAAAGCTGCTGACCTCAGCCTCGGCGATTATAACGTGCTGCAAGTGTGATTTTTTAGTGACTTTTGACGTTAACAGCGACGCGGCTCCCTGGCGGGGCCGCGTCGTTCGTCTTTAATATCCCCTTACTTTCGCGCAGCAGGCCTTAGCCTGCCCGAATTAGCGTATGCGTCAAGTAGCTGTAAGCCTGCTGTTTTTGTCATTGGTTGGGTCGGCTGGCGTGGGCCAGGCGCAGCGCCGCCCCTCGGCCGACAGCATGGCCATTATCCGCAAGCCCACCAAGCTGAGCCGCCAGGAGCGGCGCGAGCTGGAGCGCCGCGCCGCCGACGCCGAAAAGCAGCGCGCCGCCACGCCCGTGCTCACGGCCAAGGACCGGGAAGTGAGCGAGGCGCTGTTTGTGGATGGCGTGAAGTACATCACGCTCGAAGACTACCCCAAGGCGCTCGACCGCCTGCTGAAAGCCTACGCCCTGAGCCCCGGCAACGCGGCCGTAAACTACAAGCTGGCCGAGGCCAACCTGCTGAGCGGCAACCTGCGCGACGCCACCAACTACGCCCAGGCGGCCGTGCAGCTCGACCCCAAAAACGCCTACTACTACCTGCTGCTGGCCCAAACCCAGGCCAACCAAAAGCAGTTTGACGCCGCCACTAATACCTACGCCACGTTGGTGCGCGAGGTGCCCGGCACGGGCAATTACCTGTTTCAGCTGGCCGACTTGTATTTGGCCCAAAACAAGCTGCCCGAGGCACTGGCGACGCTCGAAAAAGCCCAGCAGCAGTTTGGCGACCTCGACGAGATTTCCTTTAAGAAGCAGCAGATTTATCTCAAGCAGAACAACCTGCCGCTGGCGCTGAAAGAGGGCGAAAGCCTGATTGCGGCCAACCCGACCGAGCCGCGCTACGTGCTGGCCCAGGCCGAAATGTACGCCGCCAACAACCGCCTGCCCGATGCCATTCGGGTGGCCGAGCAGGCGCTGCGCCTCGACCCCGGCAACGCCCAGGCCCACCTGATACTGGCCGAGGTGTACCGCCAGCAAAAGCAGGAGCCCGAGTCGCAGCAGCAGCTGCGGCTGGCGTTTGAAAACCCCTCGCTCGACATCGACCAGGCGGTGCGGATACTGGTGGGCTACCTTAAGCAACTGCCTGACCCAAAGGTGAATGCCGTGGCCCTCGACCTGGCCGCCGCCACCGTGCGCAGCCACCCCAAAGAAGCCAAAGCCTACAGCGTGGCCGGCGACGTGCAAACCCTGACCGGCAAAAAGCGCGAAGCCCGCGACACGTACTTGAAAGCGCTGCGCTACGACAACTCAAAGTACCAGCTCTGGCAGCAGGTAGTGCTGCTCGACGCCGAACTGAACCAGACCGACTCGCTGCTCGTGCACAGCGACCGGGCGCTGGAATTGTTCCCGAACCAGGCGCAGCTGTGGTTTTTCAACGGCATCGGGCACTCGCTCAAGCACCAGCCCAAGCAGGCGGTGGCGGCCCTGGAGCACGGCCGCAAGCTTTCCAGCGCCAACCTGGAGTTGCAGGCGCAATTCGACGTGCAGCTCGGCGACGTGTACCACGAGTTGAAGGAATACGCCAAATCGGACGCGGCCTACGATGCGGCGTTAGCCATCGACCCCAACAACTACGGCGCGCTCAACAACTACAGCTACTACCTGAGCTTGCGCAACGAGAAGCTTGACAAGGCCAAGGAGATGTCGGGCCGCACGGTGAAGAAATTTCCCGACAACGATACCTACCTCGACACGTATGCCTGGGTGCTCTACAAGCTGAAGGACTACGCGGGAGCCCGCGAAAACCTGGAGCGCGCCCTCAAAACCACCAAGGACGCCGCCGTAATCGAGCACTACGGCGATGTGCTGTGGCAGCTAGGCCAGCACCCGCAGGCCGTGGCCGAATGGCAGCGCGCCCGCAAAGCCGGCCCCGGCGCCTCGCCGCTGCTCGACCGCAAAATCAAAGACCAAAAATTGTATGAATAAATCTGCTCTCGTGCTGGCCGTGCTGGCGCTGGCCAGTTGCCACCGCGTCCCGTCGTCGGGGGGCAAGCTGGGGCCGGGCACCTCTACCGCCGCCGCTACCGTGAAAACGCCGGCCGGCGTGAAGGCCACTATCACTGATTTTCAATACCTCAGCGGTAAGGGCAAGGTGCATTTCACGCACGGCAGCACCGACCAGACGGCTAATTTCAACCTGCGGGTGCGGCGCGACTCGGCCATCTGGCTATCGGGCTCGCTCATTGGCATCGAGGGCGTGCGGGCGCTGCTCACGCCCGACTCGGTGCGGGTAGTGAACCGCCTGCAAAAGAGCTACTTCGCTGGCGACTACGCCTATTTGAGCCAGCTGCTGGGCGTGCCCGTGAGCTACCAGCAGATGCAAGCCATCCTGCTCGGTGACTACCAGCCCGCCCCCAAGGGCGCGGTGCCCGTGGTGAAAGCCGAGGGCGACAACCAGAACGTAACCTACCCGCAGGCCCCGCTCGTCATCGAGCAATTGGTGAGTACTGCCACCGGCCGCTTGCAGCAGCTGAAAGTGAGCGAGAGCGCCGCCCAGCGCAGCCTCACGGTAGGCTACTCCGATTTTCAGAAGCCCAGCGGCACCGAGCTACCGTTCGCCTTCACTACCAGCGTGGTAGGCCAGCAGGCTAGTGCCGGCACCACCACGGCCACGCTGAATTTTCAGAAGGTGGAAGTAGGGGCGGGGAACCTGGATTTTCCGTTCAGCATCCCGAAGGGGTACAAGAAAGAAACGCGAATTAAGAAGTAAGCGCTACCCGTAGCTAAGCAAAAGCCGGCCAGCTCACTAGGAGCTGACCGGCTTTTTTAGTTGTAAGCTAAGTACATGGCAAGTTGAATAGGCTTCGACTTAAAAATGCTCGGCTAGGATGGCGTGGACCTTGGCCGCCGTGAGGGGCTTGCTCACGAAGCCTGCCACGGTGCCGAGCTGCTGCACGCGCTGCACGTCGCGCGGGTGCAGCGAGGTAGTGAGCATCATGATGACGGGGGCCGGCTCGGTGGGCAGCGGTAGCTGGCGGTAGGCTTCCAAAAATTGGATGCCGTTCATGCCGGGCATGTTCACGTCGAGTAGCAGCAGGCAGGGGCACTGGGCCGCCGAGGGCGCGCATCGGGTGGCGAGCAGGTCGAGGGCTTCGCGGCCGTCGTGCGCCACCAGGATGTGGTCGGCTACGCCCAGTCTGGTCAGCAGCAGGTGGTTGAGGTAGTTCGTGGTCTGGTCGTCGTCCACGAGCAGCACGGTGGGCAGCTTGTTCATCGGGGTGGAAAAGGAGAGCGGGTGGGGCGGTTGCGCTTATACGAGCGCTAGCGGCGGAAGTACACCGAAAACACAGAACCCACGCCCGGCTGGCTTTCGACCATCAGCTTGCCGCCCGCGTTTTCCACTACCTTCTTCACCATATACAGCCCGATGCCCGAGCCCTCGACGCCCACGTGAAAGCGCCGGAACATGGTAAAGAGCTCGGCCTGCTGGCCGGCATCGAGGCCCAGGCCGTTGTCTTGCACGCGCAGCACCACGTAGTCGCCCGCGGGGTGGCAGCCGATGTGCACCACCAGCGGGCGGGCGGGGTCGCGGTACTTGAGGGCGTTGCTGAGCAGGTTATACGCTACTGAGCGCAGGTTTTTGGCGGAAAAAGCTACCGTAGGGCAGGTAGCTACGTCGGTAGAGAGCTGCGCCTGGCTGGCTTGCAGCAGGGGCTGCAGGTCAAGGCACACCTCGGCTACGATGGGGGCCAGCGCCACCTCGGCCAGCGGCTGGTCGTGCTCTTTTTGCAGCTTGGTCACGTCGCTGAGGTGGTCGAGGGTGCGCTGAAAGCGCTCAATGGAATCCTGCATCATGGCCAGCAGCGGGGCCACGGCCTCGGCCAGCGGGCCCCGGGCGGGCAGCTGGTCGTGCAGGGCATGGGCCAGGCCTTCGATGTTGGTAATGGGGGCCTTGAGGTCGTGCGAGGCCGTGTAAATGAAGTTGTCGAGGTCCACGTTGGTGCGGCGCAGCTGCTCGTTGCTGGCTTGCAGCTCGGCATTCAGGGTCTGGGCTTTGTCGCGGGCGGTGCGCAGGCTGGTGGTGAGGCGCTGCAAGGCCTGCTCGGCCTGCTTTTGCTCGTGAATGTCGAAGAGCGTACCCACGAAGCCATCGAATTCGCCGGCCCGGTTGAAGCGCGGTGCGCCCGTGTCGAGCACCCAGCGGTAGCGCCCATCGTGGCGGCGCTGCCGGTACAGCACGCTGAACGCCGCCTGCTGCGAGGTAGCGTCGAAAAAAACGGTGCGCGTGCTGACCAGGTCGTCGGGGTGCACCACGTCGAGCCAGCCCTCGCCCAGGCCCTCGCCCACGGGCTGGCCGGTGTAGAGGTGCCACTGCTGGTTGAGGTAAGTGCATTGCCCGGCCGAGTTGGTCAGCCATATCATGGCGGGCACGGCGTCGGCCATGCGGCGGATGTACTGCTCGCTTTGCTCTACCACCTGGCGCGCCCGCACCTGCTCGCTGATGTCGGTGGCCACGGCCGCCACCGCCGTAATGTGGCCCTGGGCATCGCGCAGGGGCTGGTATACAAAGTTGACGTACACCGTGCCCGGCTCGCCCTGGTGCAGCACGCGCAGCGGCACCTCGCGCGCCACGTGGGGCACGCCCGTGCGCAGCACCTCGGCCAGCAATTGCTCGAAGCCCTGGCCCCGAAACTCGGGCATGGTGTCGAACAGCGGCTGGCCGAGCACCTGCTCGGCCGTGCGCCCCCAAATGGCTTGCAGGCCAGGGTTGCACACTTCCACCACGTGGTTGGGCCCGGCAAATACGCCAATGGCCACCGGGGCCTGCTCAAATACGCGTTGCAGCACCTGCTGCTGGGCCTCGTACTGCTGCCGGGCATGCACCCGCTCGGTTACTTCGTTGGCAAATACCGAGATGCCGGCCGGTTGGCCTTCTTCCTGAAACTGCTGATAGGTGAAGTCGAAATAAGCCGGGCGCGGGGGCTGCCCAGCGGCCTGCCGGATGGCCAGCAGGTGCTCGTAGCCGGTATACAGCTCGCCGGTGGCATACACTTGGTCGAGCAGCGCCACGAAGCCGTGCGCCACGGCCTCGGGCTGCAGCTCGGCAATGGTGCGTCCCGCCGCGAGGCCCTGCGGAAACAGCTGCTGGTAGGCGGGGTTGAAATAATCGAGCCGGTGCTCGGGCCCGCGCAGGATGGCGATGGCCGCCGGCGTTTGCTCAAAAATGCGGTAGTAGGCTTCGCGCTGGCGGGCCAGCTGCTCGGCGGCGGCCAGGGCCTGCGTCTGGGCGGCGGCGGCCCGCTGGCGGCTCAGCACGCTTTCCGTCACATCCAGGATAAACGCCAGCACGCTGTGAGGCTGGCCGCACCCATCGAGCAACGGCTGGTACACAAAATTGACGTAGCGGCTAAATGGTTGGTTTGTGGCCGGGTCATTTAGCTCTATCAGCGTCTCGGTGCGCGCCAGCATCTGGCCGGTAGTATACACCTGGTCGAGCAGCTTATCAAAGCCCATTGCCACCAGCTCGGGCAGCACCTCGGCCAGGGGCAGGCCTAGCTGGGCGCGCTGGGCCACCAGCTCTTGGTAGCGGGCATTGAAAAAGCTGTAGCGATGCTCGGGGCCTTCGAGGGTAGCCACGGCGGCCGGCACCTGGCCTAGTATCTGGTGCAGCTGCTGCTCCTGAGCTTGCAGCTGGGCGCGCTGCTGCTCGGCCTGGCGCAGGGCTTGGGAAAGGGCCTGGGTGCGGTCGGCCACGCGGGCCTCCAGCTCCTGGTTGAGCTGGTGCAGCTCGGCCTGCGCGGCGCGCAGCGCCCGGTTTTTGCGGGTGGTTTCGTCGTTGGCGGTCAGTAGTTTCTCGTTGGCCGTGGCCAGCTCCGCGTTGCTGGCGGCCAGCGCCTCGTTGAGCTGGGCGGTGCGCTGCTCCTGGTAGCTGGCCTGCTGCCGGGCCCGCACCTGCGGCGTCACATCGTAGGCAAACACCAGAATGCCATCGACCCGGCCGCGCGCATTGCGCCGCGCCTGGTAAATGAAGTTGTAGTAATGCTCGGCCAGCACCTGCGCGCCCACGTTGTGGTGGTCGAGCTGCACCAGCATCTCGTCGGCGCGGAAGGTTTCGCCGGTGCGGTACACCTGGTCGAGTAGCCCGAAGATAGGCTGCCCGGCCAGCTCGGGCATGGCTTCGGCTATGGTGCGCCCCACGAGCAGGCGGCTGCCCACCAGCGCCTGGTAGGGCGGGTTCACAAACTCGAAGCGGTGCTCGGGGCCCTCAAAAACGCAAATCATGGCCGGGGCTTGGTGCAGCAGCGAATAGAGTTGCGGGTCTTGCAGCTCGGCGGCGGGGGCGGCCTGCGGGCGGGTAGCCTCCGCCAGGCTGAGCGCCAGCACCTGGCCGCTGCGCTGCGCCGTCAGGCGCAGGTAGCAGGCGTGCCCGGCGTGCGGGTAGTTGCCGGTGTGGTGCGTGGGCTGGCTGGAGGCAAACGCCGCGCGGTAGAAATCGAACAGCTCTCCCTCGCTGGGGTAAGTAGCCTGGTGCGAAGCGGCTGGCCGCTCGGGCAGGTGCAGCAGGCGTTGGGCGGCCGGGTTGAGGTAGGTATACGTGAAGTCGATGAGCTCGCCTGCGGCCGAATACACTGGCTGCAGCAGCGCCACGCCCGCCGGCGAAATAGCCAGCAAGACCGGGAGCAGGTTTTCGGAGTCAGGCGAAAAGGTATCGACGTGAGCGGCAGACATACAGCAGTAACAAAACAAAAGGCGCTTTCCTTTTGAGCCTGAAAGCAAAAGCCCGTGGCCAGCCGGGCAAGCCCGGCCCCCACAAGTAAAAAAGCCACCCGACTAATACGGAAATAGCGCCCAAAAGCCGGAAAAATAGGTGCGAACCAAGCCTTAGGTGCCGCTACGGCTTCAATTGCCCACTAAAAAAAGGTGGGCCGCTACCGGCCACCAGCGCCCGGCTGCCCCAGCAGCCTCCAGCAACGCTTTTGCCCGGTAAGAGTATGGGTTTGGGCAGCGCCCGCCGGCGCCGCTAGGTGCCGGCCCGCGTCCGGCCGCCGGGCGCGGGCGTTATTTTGTGGAATTAACTGGCCCGGCCGCGCTTTGCCGGCCCCTGACTTCTTCGCGTGAAATTTCTTTTCGTATTGGTTTACCGCCGGGCCACGCTGCTCGGCTTTGCCGGGCTGCTACTGCTGCTGGCGCTGCCGGTCGCTGCGCAGCGCCACCCGCGCTCGCCCGCTGGCAAGGCAAAAGCCAAGGCCAGCGCCACCAAGGCGAAAGCCAAGCCCGCCGCCCGCCCTGGTAGCGCCGGCCGCGCGCGGCCGGCAGCGCGCCGCAGCGCGCCCGTGGCCCGCGCGCCGCGCGCGGCCGGCCGGGGCAAGTCGAAAGAGCAGCTGGAGCGCGAGCGCCAGGCCAACCTGGCCCGCATTGCGGAAGCCGGCAAGGTGCTCACCGAAACCACCCAGAAAAAGCAGGCCACGCTGGGCCAGCTCAACATCATCAAAGAAAAGCTGACGGTGAAGCAGGGGCAGATTCAGCACATCTCGACCCAGCTGCAAGGCATCGAAACCAACGTGCACCACACCACGCGCCAGGTGCTGACCACGCAGGAGCAACTAGCCCGCCTCAAGGCCGAGTACGCCCGCCTTATGTACACGGCTTCCAAAACGAGCAGCGGCTTCAACCAGCTCATGTTTTTGTTTGCGGCCGAGTCGTTTAATCAGTTTGTGCTGCGGCTGCGCTACGTGCGCCAGTACACCGACGAGCGCCACCGCCAGGCGCAGCGCATTGTGGGGGCGCAGCGCCAGCTTAGCCAGCAGCTCGATGGCCTCACGCAGCAGCGCACCCGCCAGAAAAGCCTGCTGACTACGCAGCTGGTAGAAAGCCGCAACCTGCTGGGCCTCAAAACCGAGCAAGACCAGGTGGTGCAGCAGCTAAGCCAGCAAGAGCAGGGCCTGCGCGACGAGCTAGCCCAGCGCCAGCGCGCCGTGGCCCAGCTCGAAGGGCTGATAGCCCAGCGCGTGCGCGAAGAAATAGCCCGCGCCGCCCGGGCGGCCCGCCTGGCCGCTGCTGCCGAGCGCCGCCGGGCCACGGCCGCCGCCCGCGCTGGCCGCCCTTCGCCCCGCGCCGCCGACGACCGCAACGACGCCAGTGCCAACCCTGACCGCGACTCGCCCGAAGAAACTTCGGCCGACCGCCGCGCCAGCCGCGTGGCTCTCACTCCGCAAACGGCCCTGCTCTCGTCCAACTTTGCCGGCAACAAGGGGCGGCTGCCCTGGCCGGTGGCGCGGGGCTTCGTGTCGCAGCACTTTGGGCGGCACAACCACCCGGTGCTCAAGCACGTGGTAGTCGAAAACCGGGGCGTCGACATTCAAACCAACAACGGTGAGGCCGTGCGGGCGGTATTTGCGGGTCGGGTACTCACGGTGGCCCAGGTGCCGGGCATGAACACCATCGTCATGATTCAGCACGGCGAGTACTTCACGGTGTATGCCCGCCTGCGCTCGGTGAGCGTGCACGAGGGCCAGCTCGTGGATGCCCGCCAGGCCATCGGCACCGCCGCCACCGACGCCGACGGCACGGCCCAGGTGCAGTTTCAGGTGTGGCGCAACTCGGCCAACCTCAACCCCGAAGGCTGGCTGGGCCGCAAGCGGTAATCTGTCATGCTGAGCATTCCGCGCATCAAGCGGCGACGCAGCATGACGGACGTTTCGAGTTGTTGGTCCTCTGGTTTACCGCACCAGCTCGACCCAGCCCTTGCGCACCGGGCTGCCGTCGGGCGGCGTAAGCAGGTAGTAGTACACGCCCTCGGCCAGGCCGGTGCCGTTCCAGGTGTTGCGGTAGGCGGCATTTTCGTACACGAGGTGGCCCCAGCGCGAAAACACTTGTAGGCGCGGCGGGCAGCCGCCGATGCGCGGCGCGAAGTACTCGTTGAGCCGGTCGCCGTTGGGGGTGAAAATGTTGGGTATCACCATATCGAATACCTGCACCGGCACCATCGCCACCTGCGTGGCGCAGCGGCTGTTGCTGTAGCGCAGCGTGGCCTGCACCTGAAACGTACCCGGCGTGGTGTAGGTGTGGGTGGCGCTGAAGCCGGTGGCCGGCGCGCTGCCATCGCCAAAATCCCAGGTGAGCACGGCATCGGCCAGGCCCGAGAGGTTGGGCTGGCTGAAGCGCACGGTGTAGGGTAGCACGGCCGGCACCGAAAACTGCGCGGCCAGCGAGTCGTTGCACAGCACCGGCCGGAAGGTAGGCACCATCGTAAAATCGGGTAGCAGCGTGATGCGCCGCGTGCGCGCCGCCTGGCACGCCGCCCCCGGCGCCACCGTGTAGGTAACCACTACCGAGCCCGGCGCAGTCGGCGGCGTAAACACGCCGCTGGCCGATACGCCCGGCCCGCTCCACACGCCCCCGGCCGGCGTGGCCCGCAGCTGAAACGCCGTGCGGCTGCCGGGGCACAGGGCCGTGTCGGCGGGCATTGTGATGGGTAGCGGCCCCGGTATCACGACCAGCGTAGTGGTGGCGCGTCCCACGCAGCCGCCCGGGGTCGACGTGACGGTGTACGTCAGCGTCTGGGTGCCCACCAGCGCCTGGCTCGGCGTGAAGGTGTAGGTGCCCGCCGCGCCCGCCACGCCCGGCCCACTCCAGACGCCGCCCGCCGGGGTGCCGCCCGCCAGGACCATCGGCCCCGCCCCGGCGCACATGGTAGGCAGGGCCGGGGCCGCTACCTGCGGCGGCGGCACCACCGTCACGTTTTTAATGCCCGTGATGGTGCAGGCCGTCACCACGCCCGGCAGCGAGTAGGTGAGCACCTGCGTGCCCGCCAGCGCCGCCGTGGGCGTGAACACGTAGCCCGCCCCAATGGAGCCCGATACGCCCGGCCCGGTCCAGATGCCGCCGGCGGGCAAACCCACCAGCGCCACCGGGGTAGCGCCCACGCACACCGTCACGTCGCCCCCGGTGAAGACGGACTGCGGCTCGAAATTGAGCTTGAAGGCGGCGTTGTTGCAGTTGGAGCCGCCCGTGCCGTTGCTGGCCGAGTAGGTGTAGGCCCCCGGCGGCACCGGAAAGCCGGCGGCATTAAAGCACGAGCACACCGCCGAGTACACCACCCCGCGCGGGTCGAAGCGCGAGGTGCCACCGTCTACGTGGTCGCCGGCCGCGCCCACCGCGGCATCGCCGTAGAAGGTGCCGTAGAGCAGCCCCGTGAGGCCGGGCGTAAACTGCGCCAGGTAAAAATCGGAGCCCTCGGTGGGCGAGTCGGGCGTGCCGCGCACGGCATTGGGCGTCACGGGCATGCCGTGGGTGTAGCCGTTGGTAGCGCCCACGTAGCCGTTGTTGAAGCCGCTGGGCCCGTTGGTTTTGCCGCCCCAGCCGCACACGTACACCCGGTCGCATTGGTCGACCAGAAAGGCCGTGGGCGAAATATCGATGGTGCTGCGGCCGCTGCCAAACACCGTGCTCAGCAGGCGTTGCGTGAGGTCAGGATTTAGCTTCTGAATAAACTGCCGGCTGCCCGCGTTGCTGTACACCCCCGTCGATACGGGCCAGGCGCCCAGCGTCTGGCCCAGCAAATACACCCCGCCATCGGCCCCGAGCTGCAAGAAATACGTCTGGTCGTAGGCGCTGGTGCCCAAGTAGGTAGCGCGCTGCACGCTGCCGCCATCGGCCGCGATGCGCGCCACGAAGCCATCCACGTTGCCCTGCGCCGTGGGCGTGAGCGCACCCGTCGTGGTCGGGAAGTTGGAACTGAGCGTGCCGCCCGCCACGTACACGTTGCCGCTGGCGTCGAGCTGCAAGGAGTAGGCCGCGTCGGCCGCGTTGCCGCCCAGGTAGCCGCTCCACGTGAGGCTGCTGAGGCTGGCGGGCATTTTCACCACCACCGCGTCGCTGGTGCCGCCCCGGCTCAGGGGCCCGAAGCTGCCGGGCGTAACGGGAAAGTTGGTCGACGACGTCACCGAGGCCACGTAAATATTGCCCGCCGCGTCGGTGTTCACGTCGCCCCTAAAGGCGTCGCCGTAGTTCTGCGGCAGCTGGCGGGCGCTCGATGTGTTGTCGTAGGGCACGAGCCCGTCGGTGCCGCTGCCGCCCAGGTAAGTGCTGGCCGCGATGCTGCCGCCGTTGCTGCTCAGGCGCGTCACCACGATGTCGGTGCCCCGCAGCACGTTGTAGATGTTGTAGGGCGAAATCGTAGAGCCATTGCCCCCGGTGCCGAAAGGGTTGGCCGCCGTGCCCCCGGCAAAGGTGCGCCGCAGCGCCGAGCTGCTGGTGGGGTAGTTGGAGGAAGCCGAAGTGCCCAGAATGATGAGCTCATTCTGGCTATTCACCACCAGGCTGCTCGGAAAATCCTGATAATCACCGCCCACATAGGTGGCCCACACCCGCGAGGCAGCCCCGTTCACGCTCGTATTGTATTTGATAACCGCGATGTCGATAATGCCGCCAAACGCGGTTTGGAACGCGCCCATCGTGGTGGGGTAGTTGGGAGCCAAGCCGCCAATGGGCCGCTGGTCGAGCACGATGCCGCCCGAGTACATATTGCCCGCCGCGTCGTAGGTCGCCGTGAAGCCCCAGTTGTCGCCGGTAGCGCCGGTGTAGGTCGAAAACAGCACCGTGGGGTCGATGACCAGCGGGCGGCGGCGGTCGTAGCGCCCCAGCTCAAAGGTCACGGTCGAGTCCTGGGCGCGCAGGCGGTAGCGGCAGGCCACGGCGCGGCGCTCGCCGCTGGCGGGGTCGGTTTGGTAGGCCTGCGGGGCCAGCTCGGTGAGCTCGCCCAGCGTGGTGCCCACGTGCAGACGGCCATCGGCACCGAGGGCGAGCTTGGTAGCGCCGTCGTATTTCAGCTTAATTCGGGCCGGGTCGGCCCCGGCTTCCAGCTCGAAGTCGTATTCCAGCTGCTGCCGCTTATTCTCATAAAAGCGCGCCCCGATGCCCGGCCACGGCGCCTGGTAGCGCACCTGCCGGTAGCCGGGCACGCCGCTGGCCCAGTGGGCGGGGTCGTTGCCGTGCAGGTAGTTGCGCACCTCGCCGGTGGCCTCGGCGGGCACGAGCGGCGTGCGGGCATCGGCCCCCACAAAATGCACCCGCAGCTGGTGGCCCCGGATGAGGCTGTCGGCGGCCGGCAGGTGGGGCGCGCCATTGCCCTCGGCGTGGCCGTGGGCGTGCCGGATGGGCTGGAGCAGCACGTAGTGCAGCCCGTCCGGCTCCAGGTTGAGGTGGCCGCCCGGCACCGCGCCCGAGTAGCGTACCGCGCCGGCCCACTGCCCCTGGTTGGGGATAAACTCCAGCGTGCGGCCATCGGCCGGGGCCGGCGCTTGCGCCGCGGCGGGCCGGGCGGCGGCCAGTAAAATACCAGAGAGTAAGTAAAATAGTCGCTTCATAAAAACAGGATGGAAACCAATTATAAAGCTACACGCGCGCCGCCAACCGCCGGGTATATCCGGGCCGCAAAATTGCCGCTCGCCGCCCGCAGGCAGAGGCCGGCGTACTTTTGCGGGCGCGGCGGCTACTTGGCCGCTGGGTTGTAAGTTGGTGCGCCGCCTGTTTCGTTATCGCTTTACCTGGCTGATGCTCATTGGCTTGTGGCTGAGCATACTGCTGGGCGAGCGGGTGCCGGCCGGCACGTGGTCATTGGCCCCATTGGTAGCCCTCACGGTGCCGCTTTGGCTGGTGCTGCTGGCGCTGGTGGTAGGCTACTGGCTGCGCCGCAGCTGGCGCGTGGCCCTGCTGCCGGCGGCCGGGCTACTGCTGGCCTGGGGCCAGGTCGAGCGCGGGCTGCCGCTGCACGTGTTTAGGGCTTCGAGCTTAGTGCCTGGTGCCTGGCAGGCAGACAGCGCCGCCGCACTGAGTACCAAGCACCAAGCCCCAGGCACTAAACCACTGCGCCTGCTCTCGGCCAACGTTCGCATTTTCAACGTGTACCCGCAGCTGCGCAAGCTCGACCCCACGGCCCCGGCCAAAGCCATTGCCTGGCTCGCCGCCAGCCCGGCCGATGTGCTGTGCCTCCAGGAGTTTTACCAGGAGCCGGCCGGCACTCACTCGCGCGATGGCGAGCTGTACCGCGTGGCCGACCGCCTGGGGCCGGGTAGCGGCCGGCACGGCTTCGTGTCGAAGTCGCTGGTAAACAGCGCCGGGGCGGAGTTTGGCTTAGCCATTTTTTCGCGCTACCCCATCGTGGGGCGGGGCGAAATTTCCTTCGGCCGCCTTACCCAAAACCACGCCATGTGGGTCGATGTGGCTGGCCCCGGCCGGGGCGACACCGTTCGCATTTTCAACACCCACCTGCAAAGTATGAGCCTCGACGAAGGCGACATCGTGGCGGCGGGTTCGTCGCGCACGGGTTTCCGGCGCAAGGGGCGCGGGCTGCTGCGGCGCTTCGTGCGCGGGGCGGCGGTCCGCGCCTGGCAGGCCGATACGCTGGTGGCCAACCTGCGCCGCTCGCCCTATCCGGTGCTGCTGGCCGGCGACCTCAACGACCTGCCGTATTCCTACGCCTACTCGCAGCTGGCCAACGAGTTGCAAAACGCCTGGGCCACCGTGGGCTTCGGCCCCGGCAACACCTACCACGGCCGCCTGCCGCCGTTGCTGCGCATCGACCAGCAGTTTGCCGGCCCGCGCTGGCAGGTGCTGAGCTGCCGCGTGCACACCGAGATTCCGTATGCCGACCACTATCCGGTGGAAGGTCTGTACGCCCTGCGAAAAAAGTAGTGCCGGGGTGCTTGCCACTTCCTACCTATTTAATCCTGAACTTTGCCCGCCGTTGGGCGTTGGGTACTGCGCCAGCCCCACTGGCAACCGCGCATTGCCGCTTGCTTTTTGCTAATTACCTGTCATGTCGCTGACGCTTTATAATACGCTTACCCGCCAGAAGGCCCCGTTTGAACCCGTGAACCCACCGCAGGTGGGCCTCTACCTCTGCGGCCCCACCGTGTACAACGACGCCCACCTCGGCAACGCCCGCGGCCCCATCGTGTTCGACGTGCTCACGCGCTACCTGCGCTACTTGGGCTACCAGGTGCGCTACGTGCGCAACATCACCGACGTGGGCCACCTCGAAAGCGACGCCGACACCGGCGAAGACAAGATGGCCAAAGCCGCCCGCGCCAAGCAGTTGGAGCCCATGCAGGTAGCCCAGCACTACACCAATGCCTACCGCCAAACGATGGCCGCCCTCGGCTGCCTGCCGCCCGACATCGAGCCCCAGGCCAGCGGCCACATTACCGAGCAAATCGCGCTGATTCAAGAGATTATGGGCCGCGGCCTGGCCTACGAAGCCAACGGCTCGGTGTATTTCGACGTGCCCAAGTACAACGCCGAGGGCGGGCTCTACGGCCGCCTCTCGGGCCGCGTGGTGGAGGAATTGCTGGCCGGCACCCGCACCGAACTGGCCGGGCAGGAAGAAAAGCGCTCGCCCGCCGACTTCGCGCTCTGGAAAAAGGCCGCGCCGCAGCACATCATGCGCTGGCCGTCGCCCTGGGGCGAGGGCTTTCCGGGCTGGCACCTCGAATGCTCGGCCATGAGCCGCAAGTACTTAGGGGCGGAGTTCGACATTCACGGCGGCGGGCTCGATTTGATGTTTCCGCACCACGAATGCGAGATTGCCCAAAACGAGGGCTCCGACACGCCGAGCACCGGCGCGCGCTTCTGGCTGCACAATAACATGCTGACCGTCAACGGTCAGAAGATGAGCAAGTCGCTGGGCAACTTCATTACCCTGCCCCAGATGTTCAGCGGCGATACCAGCGCCTTGTCGCAGGCCTACTCGCCTATGACGCTGCGCTTTTTTTTCCTGCAAGCGCACTACCGCTCGCCCATCGACCTCAGCGACGATGCCCTGCAAGCCGCCCGCAAAGGCTACCGCAAGCTGATGAACGGCCTGCGGCTGCTCGATAAGCTGGTAGTAGGAGGGGAGGAAGTGAGCGGTGAAGAAGTGAAAACTGAAGAAGTAAAAGGCCCGCCCTCGCCCGCGCAGCAGTTGCGCAACCTGGCCGCCAAGCCCTTCGCCTTCCTCGACGACGACCTGAACACGCCCCGCGCCGTGGCGGCCGTGTTCGACCTGCTCAAGCGCCTCAATACGCTGGCTACCAAGCCCGAGGAGCTGGCCCAGGTAGGTTCCGCCGCGCTGGCCGAGGCCGCCGCCGCCTACCGCACGCTGGTGCTGGATGTGCTAGGCCTGCGCGACGAGCCCCGCGCCAACACCGAAGACCTGCTGGGCCTCACGCTGGGCTTTTACCAGGAAGCCAAGGCTACCAAAGCCTACGATAAAGTGGACCAGATTCGGGCCGCGCTCAAAGAGCAGGGCATTGTGATTAAGGACACCAAAACCGGCGTGGAGTGGGCCTACAGCGAAGAGTAAGCTCTTCGCCGTAAGTTCACTGCAAACTGAAAGTCGGCGCAAGCCAAACACTGCGTTTTAATTCTGCGAGACACTGCGTGAAAAATATCCTGCCCCGCCTGACGCTCCTGGCCGCCGCGTCTTTTCTGCTCACGGCCTGCCCCTCCGAAAAGCCCGCCGAAACCGCCAGCCAGCCCTCGGCGACTGAAGCGCCGCCCGCCAAGGCCCCGGCTTTCAATGCCGACTCGGCCTACGCCTACACGGCCAAGCAGGTGGCCTTCGGCCCCCGCGTGCCCAATAAGCCGGCCCACGTGGCCTGCGGCAATTACTTGGTGGCCAAGCTAAAAAGCTTCGGCTTGAAAGTGTACGAGCAACCGTTTAAGGCGATGACCTTCGATGGCACGCAGATAAACGGGCGCAACATTATCGCGCAGTACCAGCCGCAGGCGGCGCGGCGCATCGCCTTGTTTGCGCACTGGGATACCCGGCCCTACGCCGACGAAGAAAAAGACCCGGCCAAGCGCAAGCTGCCCATCGACGGGGCCAGCGACGGGGCCAGCGCCGTGGCCGTGGCCCTCGAAATAGCCCGCACCCTCAGCCTCCAGCCCGAAAAGCTGGCCCCCAACGTGGGCGTGGATGTGATACTAGTAGATGCCGAAGACTGGGGCTTCGACGCGGGCACCCAGGCCGGCCAGAAAAACCTGCTCCAGGGCCAGGGCGACGGCTGGTGCCTGGGCTCGCAGTACTGGGCCAAAAACAAGGTGCCGGCCGGCTACAAGGCCGAGTACGGCATCCTGTTCGATATGGTAGGGGCTAAGGATGGGCACTTTACCCGCGAGGGCACCTCGCGCCAGAACGCGCTGAGCGTGGTAAATAAAATCTGGAACACGGCCACGCAGCTCGGCTACTCCGATTATTTCCTGTTCAAGGACACCGACCCCATTACCGACGACCACGTGTACACCAACCAGGCGGGCATTCCGACGGTGGACATCTACGACCACCCGGCGTTTGGCACCGAGTATTTCCCGCCCTACCACCACACCACGGCCGATAATATGTCCATCATCGACCGCAAAACGATGAAAGCCGTGGGGCAGACGACGCTGCAAGTGCTTTATAATGAGTAGAGGTATACTACTGTCATGCTGAGCGGAGCGCAGCGGAGTCGAAGCATCTCTATCGCTTCATTGCTAACGATTAGAAGTTAGTATTGAGGTAGATATGCTTCGACTCCGCTGCGCTCCGCTCAGCATGACGGCATTAGCCTACCCAGCTAGGCGGGCTTAGTGGCGTTGGTTACGAGTGCCTGCTCGGCTTGGCGCATGTAGGCCTGGTAGCTGGCAATCAGCATTTCCAGCACGTCGGTGAGGCGCAGCTTGAGCCAGGGGCGCAAGGGGCTGGGCACGCGCACGCTGCCAGCATCGACCTGGCGGGCCAGCAGCAACAGGCGCAGCAGCTCGTCGAGTTGGCGCGTAAAAGCCTCTACCACCGTGCCAGTAAGGCGCACGCCGGTAGGCGCCAGCTGCTTGGGTACTTTGAATAACTCTTCGGGCTCGTCGGTGTGGCGGATGGCGTTGGTGAAGCGCCGGCCCAGCCAGCCGCTACTCACTTTCGCCCCGGCCGAGGAGCCCTTGGCCTTGGCCAGCTTGAGGCGCGCCTTTACCGAGGGCAAGTAATAGCCGCTGAGGATGTTGAGATGTTCGAGGCACTGGCCTACGCTCCACTTGTCGTAGCCAGGGCGGCGGTTGAGCTGCTCGGTGCCGAGGGGGCGCAGGCGCTGGTGCGCCGCCACGCGCAGGGCAAGCACTTGGTTGGTAAGCTGGTCAAAAAACTCGGTTGTATCGCGCGAAGAAGCACTCATGCGGTAGGCGGTAGTCCAGCTTAAATAGGTAGGTTGGAGTCGTAATATTACGGCGTAGTCCGGAATCCAGTTAGCTACTTCCTTTTATACGTGTCACTATGTTACTAACTCCTTTTGGCGGCGGCCGGTTGCCCCGGCTGGGGCTGGCCGCGCTAGCGGTGCTAGCCACTGCTGGCCAGGCCCAGGCCCAGGCCGTGCCTAATCCCGGCGAGAACATTCAGTTCGTCATCACCTTTGGCCCGAAAGCCGACCCGGCCTGGGGAGACGACGATTTCACCCAGACGTTCTTTTTCCTGGTGCCGCAGGGGCAGCGCCAGCCGGTGTATCTGCGGGTGTTCGACCCCGACTGCGGCGGCACGCTCGACGCGCAGAAGGGCGCGTTTGACACGCGCACCACGTTTAGCATCTACGGCGGCCCCGGCGCGCACTCGGGCGATGGCGCGCGCGACCCGCGCCCTGCCCTCAAGCCCAAGCCCGTGACGGGCCGGCTCTTGCAGGAAAAAACCTTCGGCAACGACCCGCAGTACGATGGAAACTATTACACCTTCGGCCCGCTGAATCCGCTGGAAGGCGAGCTGGTAGACGAGTTTAAGGGCTACGTATTCAAGGTGGTAGCGCGCGGCACGGCCGGCAACGATGGCAACGTGTACCGCTATTACCTCAGCACCAGCCCCACGGCCAGCCAGCCCGTGCCGGGCGGCAACGCCTTTACCTACGAGTACTGCTTTCGGATGCCGCCCGCCCTCAAGCAAAGCACGGTGCACCTCTACCCGTTTGTGAACGACAAGGTCGTGAGCATCAAGCAAAGCAACTACGACGTGGACGGCACGGCCAAGCTAACGGTGTTCAGCGTGGCTAAAAACGGCCACCCGGCCGCCGCCAGCGGCGACAAGCAGTGGGTGAGCAGCGTGCTGCCCATCACGGAAAAGGAGCGGGGCCTGTCGCTGGACATGCGCCTGACGACGACCAGCAAAACGCCCAACGACATGCAGTTCTACGTGACCGACCAGTACGATACGGCGCTGCCGTTTTTCGCCATCCCGCTGGGCGGGCCGCCGCGTTACAAGTACGACATTGACATGAAGATTCACCGGTAATTCAGTGTACCGTAAGCTTTAGCTTGCGAGCGAGCGCAGCGAGCATCTGCGTTAGTGTACGTCCTGCTCGCTCGCAAGCTAAAGCTTACGCTACACTATGCCTCGTCGCGGCCGGCGTTGCGGCGCGGTACGGGACCATAATCGCCTTCTTCGGGTTTGTCGCCGCCTTCGGGGCGGAAGTCTGAGCGCTGCTCCTGGCCGTAGTTCTGGGCTTTGTCCTGCTTGGTGAAATTATCGTACTCAGGGCCGCGCGCGCCGGGGTTTTCATCGTCGTAAGAGCCGCCCTTGGAGCCGTGGCCCTGGCTGGCGTTGCCCTCTTTAGAGCCGCCGGGGCCGAAGCCGCTGCGCGAGTCGCCGGTGTCGGGGTTGCCGGGTTTTTCCTGCTCGCTGCGCTGGTGGCCGTAGCCGTAGCCCTCGGTCTGGAGCGCGTCGGGCGAGTTGACGGGCGCGGGGGCGCTGCCCCGGCCGGGGGTAGTGGCTTCGGTTTGCTGGCCGTCGTAGCCGCCGCGGGCCGAGGCGGGGTCGGTGCCGAGGCCGTGGCCATCGGGGCCCAGGGGCAGGTGGTGGCTGGGGGTGCCGGCGGGCAGGCCCACGCCCGAGGTGTGGCCGTAGTCATCGGCATAGGCCGGGCCTACGGTGGGCGCGCCATTGTCGTTCTGGAAGGCCGCGTTAGGTCCGGTTTCGCCCACATCGTTGCGGGTGTCGCGGGTGTTGCCCTCGGCGCGGGCGGGCGCGGTGGGCTGGTCGTCGAAGTTCATGACGCGGGCGGCGGGGGTGTCGCGCACGGCGTGGCCCTGCTCTACCGGGCGCGTGTCCTGGCCATCGTAGTTCTGGTAGGAGTTGTGCTGGAGGCCGGGGCGCGAAGCACCGTCGCCGTAGTATTTCTCTTCGGTGGCCTCGGCGGCGGGGCGCTCGGCGGCCGTGTCAAACTCGCGAAACTGGTTGCCGTAGCCGCCGTGGGTAGCCCCTAGCTCGCCCTGCTCGCCAAACTCACCGCGGTTGGCATCGGCGCGCTGGTTGCTGGCGCGGCCCTGGTCGTGGTGCGCGGGCTCCACGCCGTTGCCGAAGTTGCCACCGTAGGTATTGGGCTGCTCGCCGCTGGGGGCGGCGTTGGTGGCGTTGGCCTGCTGGCGGCCGGTTATATAATCAACCTCTGAGGCTTCGGGGGTGGGCTGCTCGGTGGTGGGAGTGGGGCCGCCTTTGGGAGTTGAGATGAGCGGGTTATCGGCCAGCGAGCCGGTGGTAGTGCCCGGCTCGGGGCGGTCGGCGGGCGAATTGGCTTCGTTGCCGGCGATGTAGTTGGTTTCGAGGGTATCGTCTTGGTCGGGCATGGGGCAGGGGCCGCAAGCGGCCGGGAGAGATGGGAAGGAGGAACTACCCCGGCTATACGCCGCCGTGCGAAAGGGGGTTGGCGAGGTGGTAGGGTGAGCGGCGGGGTATCTTTTAGTTGAAATCAGCTCTTTTTTAACAGCTCAATTGCAAGGCGACAGAACGGCGTAGCGACGCAATATTTTGCGTCTGGCGTCAAAGTGCGCTGCTCAGCAACGCCAGACGCAAAATATTGCGTCGCTACGCCGCTCAAAGGCAGCCTACCAGGCAAAGCAGCCTTAGCTTAGGTCAAAAAACACCAGCACATGAAACGTCGCCACTTTCTGCACCACGGCACCCAGGCGGCCGTGGCCGCCACGCTACTACCGCTGGCAGCTGGGGCCACTGCGGCTGCTTCGGTTGCCACAGCCCCAACTGCCGCGCCCGAAACGCCCGCCGTTGACTTTGACCTCGCCGAAGCCAGTATCACCGACCTGCAAGCCCGCCTGCAAAGCGGCAAGAGTACCAGCCGTATCCTATGCCAAGGCTACCTCGACCGCATTGCCCAGTTCGACAAAGCCGGCCCCAAGCTCAATGCCGTTATCGAGCTGAACCCCGACGCGCTCAAAATCGCCGACGCGCTGGATAAGGAGCGCAAAACCGGCAAGCTACGCGGCCCGCTGCACGGCATCCCGATTTTGCTGAAAGACAACATCGACACCGGCGACCAAATGCAGACCACCGCCGGCGCGCTGGCCCTGGACGGCCACCGGGCCGCTAAGGATGCCTTCGTGGCGGCGCAGCTGCGCAAGGCCGGGGCCATCATCCTGGGCAAAACCAACCTGAGCGAGTGGGCCAACTTTCGCTCGTCGCACTCGGCCAGCGGCTGGAGCAGCCGCGGCGGCCAAACGCACAACCCCTACGTGCTCGACCGCACGCCCAGCGGCAGCAGCGCTGGCAGCGGGGCGGCGGTGGCCGCCAGCCTCTGCGCCGCCGCTGTGGGCACCGAGACGAACGGCTCCATCGTGTCGCCCGCGTCGGTGAACGGGCTCGTCGGCCTCAAGCCCACCGTGGGGCTGGTGAGCCGCACGGGCATCATTCCCATTTCAGCCACCCAGGATACGGCCGGACCGATGGCCCGCACGGTGCGCGATGCGGCGATTCTATTTGGCGCGATGATAGGGGACGGATTTGACTTGGCTGACCAGCCTGATAACGCACCTCTGGGCGCTAACTTCATCGCTGAACGGGCAAAGCAGCACACTGCCTCCCCTGTGGCTAGCCAATCCTCTACCTCGTTGCCTGTCGCTGTGTCTGAAAGCCCACCTGATTATGCTTATGTATTAAGCTCCGACGTACTACGAAACCAGACTCTCGGAGTAGAAAAGAGCCATTTTGTGAGCAAAACCGCCGCTGGGGAACTGTTGCGGCAAGCTGTAGCCTTGCTTAAAGCTCAAGGCGCTACGGTGGTGGAAGTGGACGTGCTGGGTACTATGCAAAGCCTTGGGCTTGCTGAGTTCGACGTGCTGCTTTACGAGTTTAAAGACGGCGTGAACAAGTACCTGGCTCAAGCACATGCACCGGTTAAAACGCTGGCCGATGTGATTGCTTTCAACCAAGCACACGCGGCGCAGGCCATGCCTTATTTTCAGCAGGAAACGCTGGAGGCGGCCGAAAAAACCGACGGGCTAGCTAGTGAGAAATATAAAGCCGCCCTGCGTAAAGTGCTGGACGACAGCCGCGCCGCCCTGGACCAAGCCTTAAGCAGCGACGGCGGCCTGGCCGCCATCGTGGCCATCACGACCGGCCCGGCCGCCTGCATCGACCTCGTGAATGGCGAATATGGTACCGGCCCCGGCTACTCGGGCCCCGCCGCCATGGCCGGCTACCCGCACCTCACCGTGCCGATGGGGCAGGTGCATGGCTTGCCGGTGGGCTTGTCGATGGTGAGCAGTCCATACAACGAAGCAGAATTGCTGAGCTTGGGCTACGCCTACGAGCAGGCGACCAAGCACCGGCAGGCCCCGACGTTTCGGGCGGTGGTGGGGTAGGGACGCTTGGCTTAGGCTGGGTGCCAGCATGATGCTACCTTTGAATTTCACAAAGCTACCCCTTGCGATGCCTACTGCTCCACTCGCCGAATTCTATCAAGAAATAACGGCTTGCACCGGCCCCGAGCTAAGTGCGTTGCTGCCGAGCGGCATTCAGCAGGATGTGGGCCACTTCAACGTTTTTAGCCTTTCCGGTCTCTGGCCGCCGGCCCGCGAAAAGCCCGCTGCGCCCTACGTCTGCCGCTCGTTTTATAAAATCAGTCTGCTCAGTGGGCGCAGCCGGTTCGAGTATCCCGACGCGACGATTGAGCTGGAGGGGCCGGCGCTGATTTATTCGACGCCCAAAGTGCCGTATCAGTGGTTGCCGCAGGCACCGCAGGCCGGGCATTTCTGCGTCTTTACGGCGGACTTTCTGCGCCCCACCAGCAGCGGGGTAGTGCTCGATGAGCTGCCGATTTTTAAGGCGGCCGGCTACCCGGTTTTTCAGCTGTCGGCGGCGGAAGGAGCGCGTGCTACGGCCGTTTTTGAGCGAATGCAGGAGGAAATGGCCTCTGACTACGCCCACAAATACGACCTGCTACGGGCCTACACGCTCGAACTCATTCACCTGGGGCAAAAGCGGCAGCCCGCCACCAACTTGCACCCCGCGCACAGTGCGCCGGCGCGGCTCACCTCGCGGTTTATCGAGCTGCTGGAGCAGCAGTTTCCGCTCGAAAACCCGCAGCAGCAAGTGCGCCTGCGCACGGCCATAGCGTATGCCGACGCGCTGGCCGTGCACGTCAACCACCTCAATAAGGTGCTGAAGGAAACGACTGGCCGCACGACTACCAGCCTTATTATGGGGCGCATCGGGCAGGAGGCGCAGGCGCTCTTGCGCCAAACGCACTGGACGATGGCCGAGATTGCCGACAGTCTGGGCTTTACCGACGTGGCGCACTTTTCGCACTTCTTCAAGCGCCATGCTACGGTGGCCCCCGGTACCTACCGCACGCAGGTGCTGGTTTGAATTTTACATAAAATGGATTGGCGGGCGCAAAAGGCCGGCTAGTTGGCCGCAGGACCTTTGTCATGTTCTTAAACCCAACCGGGAAACGCACATGACAACCTCCAAAATCGCCCTCGTGACCGGGGGCAGCCGTGGCCTGGGCAAAAGCATGGCCCTCCACCTTGCGCAAAAAGGCATCGACGTACTGCTGACGTACCACAGCCAGCAGGCCGAAGCCCAGGCCACCGTGGCCGAAATAGAAGCCCTGGGCCGCCGGGCGCTGACCGTGCAGCTAAACGCGGCCGACCCCAGCAGCTTCGATGGTTTTTACCAGCGGGTAGCTGAGGCCCTGCCGGCCACGTTTGGTGCCAGCCGCTTCGATTTTTTAATCAACAATGCGGGCACCAGCCTGACGGTGCCCATCGCCGACACCACGGAAGCGCAGTTCGATGAGATGCTGAACATTCACTTAAAGGGCGTTTACTTCTTGACCCAAAAGGCGTTGCCCTGGTTGAACGATGGCGGTCGCATCATTAACATCTCCTCGGCAACTACGCGCGTCTCCTTTGCCGGGGCCTCGGCCTACGCTGCTATGAAAGGCGCGGTAGAGGTTTTTACGCGGTACCTGGCCGTGGAGCTGGGCGCCCGCGGCATTGCGGCCAACGTGGTGGCGCCCGGGGCCATCTTCGGCGGTGGGGCCATGACCGATACGCCCGAACTACGGGCTTACGTGTCCCAATTAACGGCCCTGGGCCGGGTGGGCCTGCCTGACGACGTGGGCGGCCTGGTGGCCTTCCTGTGCACCGAAGAAGCGAAGTGGCTGAATGGCCAGCGTATAGAGGCAACTGGCGGGATGAATCTGTAAAAAGCAGGTAGTCAATTAAAAAGAAGCGCCGCGAGCAGGGAGTGACTCCTGCTTGCGGCGCTTCTTTTGGCTTGGTGGCGCTTAAAATATCTTGCCGGGATTCAGAATGCCCGCCGGGTCGAACACCTGCTTGATGCCGCGCATGAGGTTCAGGTTAGCTTCTTTCAGGGCGATGTGCATGAACTGCTTTTGCACCAGCCCGATGCCATGCTCGCCCGAAATGGTGCCGCCGAGCTGCACGCAGAGCTCGAAAATCTCGGAGATGGGTTGGCGCAGGCCCACGTTCCACTGCTCGTCGGTGAGGTCGCCGCGAATGATGTTGACGTGCAGGTTGCCATCGCCGGCGTGGCCGTAGCACACGCTCTTGAAGCCGTAGCGCCGGCCGATTTCCTTTACGCCCTTCAGCAGCGTGGGCAGCTCGGCGCGGGGCACTACCGTGTCTTCCTCTTTATACACCGAGTTGTAGCGCACCGAATTGCCGATGTTGCGGCGGATTTTCCAGAGCTCGTCTTTCTGGGTGGCCGTGTCGGCCAGCAAGATTTCACCGACCTCGTAGTTTTCGAGCACGCCGTACACCTGCTCGGCTTCCTTGTAGAGCTGGTCCATGTCCTGGCCATCGAGCTCGATGAGCAGGTGGGCGGTGATGTCCTCGGGCAAAGTGAGCGGGATTTTGAGATAATCGGACGACCAAGCGATGGCCTCGCGCTCCATAAACTCCATGCCCGACGGAATGACGCCCGCCCGGAATACTGCCGACACCGCCTCGGCCGCCTGCGCCTCGTGCCGAAAGGGCACCAGCATCAGGATGTTGTGCTGGGGGTAGGGGAGGAGCCGGAACACTACCTTAGTGATGATGCCGAGCGTGCCCTCCGAGCCCACCATGAGCTGGGTGAGGTTGTAGCCGGTCGAGTTTTTGAGGGTGTTGGCGGCCGTCCAGATGATGTCGCCGGTGGGCAGCACTACTTCCAGGTTCAGCACGTAGTCGCGGGTGGTGCCGTATTTCACGGCCTTGGGGCCGCCGCTGCTGTGGGCCAGGTTGCCGCCCAGCGAGCAGCTGCCCTTGCTGGCCGGGTCGGGCGGGTAGAACAGGCCGACTTCCTTCACGGCATTCTGAAACGCCTCGTTGACCACGCCCGGCTCCACGGTGGCTTGCAGGTTGCGCTCGTCGATTTGGATAATTTTATTGAAGCGCTCGGTGCTGAGCACCACCCCGTTGTGGATGGGCAGCGCGCCTCCGCTGAGGCCCGTGCCCGCGCCCCGCGCCGTGACCGGCACGCGGTGCTGGTGGCAAAGCTTCATGATGGCGCTTACCTCTTCGGTGGTGCCGGGGCGCAGCACCACATCGGGCGCAAAATGGAAGTCCTCGGTGTGGTCGCGGCCGTAGGTTTCGTACTGCGCGGCCTCGGTGCGCTGGGCGGTGAGCACGTGCGCCGGGCTCACGATGGCCTCGAACTGCGCTACCAGTTCGGGCGTAAGGGGGGAAAAATTCATGGCAGGAAAAGCGCCGCCCAAGGCGCTAAAAGTATATTTGTCTTAATGCAAGGGGAAAAAACGAAGGTACAGCGAATGATAGTAGGGCCGCAACTAGCCCGCCGCACGCCGGCCCATACGGCCGTTTACCTGCTGAGTTTGGCGCTGTTGCTGCTGGCCAGCGGCTGCGCCCAAAAGCTCAATCAGCGCAACGGCCGCTACTACTCGGCCCGCGACATGGCCCGCCTGAAGCGCACGCCCAGCCGCCCAGCCGGCCACCCGGCCCTCACCAAGACCAAGGAGAAAACGACCACCACGACCAGCAGCGGCGCAATTACGACCAAAACCGTGACCCGCCGCCCCACCCGCATGGGCAACGCCACCGGCGCGCTGGCCAGCGTGATTGAAAACGCCCGCGCCTACCAGGGCGTGCCGTATTTGTTCGGCGGCACCACGCGCCTGGGCATGGACTGCTCGGCCCTGCTCCAGCTTTCGTTTGCTGATGCGGGCATCGACATTCCGCGCTCGTCCAACGAGCAGGCGGCCTGGGGCGAGCCCATCAAGCCGACCCAGCTGAAACCGGGGGATTTCCTGTTTTTTGGGGCGTCGCCGGGCTCGCCCATCATCACGCACGTGGGCATGGTCACGGTGGTCGATGCCGAGGGCGTCGAGTTCATTCATGCTTCTACCTCGCTGGGTGTGACGGAAAACAGCTTCGAGCTGGATTATTACCTGAGCCGTTTCATCCGGGCGGTACGGCCACGCTTATAGTACTTTAGAGAGTTTAGAAGATGAAGATGTGATGAACAATCATGTGATAATCAGTTTGGTAACATTAGGGTAATCTAAGGGGCTGCGACTGGGGAGTAATTTTGCGGTGGCGTTTATCGCGCCGCATTTTTCATTTTATCTCTCCTTTATGAAGTTGTTATACCTGCGTCATACGTTCGCTCTGGTACTACTGCTGCTGTCGGCCTCCCTCAGCTGGGGGCAGGGCGCTACTACCTCGGCCATGAGTGGCACCATCACCGATACCCAGGGGCAAGTGCTGCCGGGGGCCACCGTGATTGCCATTCACACCCCGACCAATACGCAGTACGTGGCCCCCACCAATGCCGATGGGCGCTTCAATATCCAGAACATGCGCGTGGGCGGGCCCTACAGCGTGCGCGTCACGTTCGTTGGTTTTCAGGATTTTACCCGCACCGGCGTCAACCTGACGCTGGCCGAAAACTTCCGCCTCGACGTGAAGCTGGGCGAAGGTGCCACGCAGCTGACCGAAGTGACGGTGAACGGCCGCCAGGACCCGATTATGAATGCCGACCGCACGGGCGCGGCTACCACCATTCAGCGCCAGCAAATCGAGCGCCTGCCCACCATCAACCGCTCGTTGTCGGAGATTACGCGCCTCACGCCGCAGTCGAGCGGCAACTCGTTTGCGGGCCGCAACAACCTGTACAACAACATCACCATCGACGGGGCTATTTTCAACAACTCGTTTGGCTTGTCGGGTAACTCTATTGGCAGCCAGACCAATGCCCAGCCGATTTCGCTCGATGCCATCGACCAGGTGCAGGTGAGCATCGCGCCGTTCGATGTGCGCCAGGGTTCGTTTACCGGGGCCGGCATCAACGCCGTGACCCGCAGCGGCACCAACAAGTTTTCGGGCTCGGTCTACGGCTTTTACCGCAACCAGAAGCTGGTGGGCAAGCGCGTGGGCAACGTGGAGCAGGGCATTCCCAACTTCAACCTCTACAACGTGGGCTTCCGCTTCGGCGGCCCTATCGTGAAGGACAAGCTGTTCTTCTTCGTAAACGCCGAGCGCGAGCGCCGCAACGACCCGCCCACCGGCAACTACGCCGCTACCCAGCTGAATGCCAACGGTAGCGCGGCCAACGCCGGGCTATTTACCTCGGCGGCGCGGGCCGTGGATTTGGGCATTCTGAGCAACTTTCTCAGCACCAACTACGGCTACAACGCCGGCCCCTACGAAGGCTTCGTGCTGGCCTCGAATAGCGACAAGCTGACGGCCAAGCTCGACTGGAACATCAGCCAGAGCCACCGCTTCAACATCAAGTACAACTACCTGCGGTCGTACCGCGACGTGCCGGCCAGCTCGTCGGGGGCCATCGGCGCGGGCCGCGCGCAGTCGCAGTTCGGCCTGCCCTTTTTGTCGTCGTACTACCGCATCAACAACAACCTCAACTCGTTTATCGCCGAGCTGAACAGTACCTTCGGGGCGCGCTTTTCCAACAACCTGACGGCCGGCTACCTGGCCAACCGCGACTTCCGCGAAAGCCCGGCCGGCGGCATTTTCCCGCTGGTCGACATCGGCAACGGCACGGCGCTGAGCGCGGCCAACGCCGGCGTGACGGCCGCCCAAAACCTCACGGCTTTCGGCTACGAGCCCTTTTCGGCCTTCAACCTGCTGAACAGCGATACCTACCAGCTGGGCGACAATTTCACGGCCTACCTGGGCAAGCACAACGTGACCGTTGGTACTTATAACGAGCTGTACAAGTTCACCAACGGCTTTGCGCCGCAGTACTACGGGGCGTTTGTATATAACTCGCTGCAAGACTTTTACGCCTCAGCCGCCACTACGGCCGCGCCGTATGGCTACAACTACGACGCCTCGTCGGCCAACCCGCAGCTGACGCCCCGCACCCAGGCCGAGGGCCTGCGCGCGGCCCAGCGCTACCAGCTGCGCTACGCGGCCACGCCCGATGGCTCGTTTCCCTTCGCCGTGACCAAGGCCGCCCAAATCGGCTTGTACGTGCAGGATGAGTGGTCGCCGCGCGGCAACCTGAAATTGACCTACGGCATCCGGGCCGACCTGCCCATCGTGTTTTCGAGCATCGAGCAAAACGAAAACCTGGCGAATCTGACCGGCTTCCGCGACGGCATTCGCATCAATACCAGCCAGCTACCCCGCAAAACGCCGCTGTTCTCGCCCCGCATCGGCTTTAACTGGGACGTGAACGACGACAAAAAGACGCAGGTGCGCGGCGGCACGGGCATCTTCACCGGCCGCGTGCCGTTCGTGTGGATTTCCAACCAGGCCAGCAACAACGGCGTGCAGTTCGGCTCCATCGACGTGCAGGGCGCGCTGGCGTCGCGCTACTCGTTTAACCCCAACGTGGACCAGTACCGCAACCAGCTGATTGCGGCCGGGGCCAATACCTCATACAACGTGGCCTTTGCCTCGCGCGACTTCAAGTTTCCGCAGGTGTACCGCAGTAACCTGGCCATCGACAAGCAGCTGTTTGGCGGCGTAGTGGCCACGCTGGAAGGTATTTACACCAAAGACCTAAACGCGGTGTACTTCCAGAACGTGAACCTGCCGTACTCGACCGTGAACGCGCAGTCGTCGGCCACCGACGCAACTTCCGGCGACCGCCGCCCGGTGTACTGGGCCGCCAATGCCGCCGGCCTGCCCACTACTACCAAGAACTACCGCATTTACAGCGGCGCGGGCGGCGCTACCCTGGCCAACCCCAACATCACGGACGCCATCTTGCTGAACAACACCAGCAAAGGCTATTCCTACACCGTGACGGGCCAGCTCCAGAAGTCGTTCAGCAACGGCCTCTACGCCATGGCGGCCTATACTTACGCCGACTCGCGCTCGGTAAACGACGGCGGCACCATCGCGCAGTCGAGCTGGGCCGGCCGCCAGGTATCGGGCGACCCCAACGCCGACGTGCTGAGCTACTCGCAGTTTGTGGTGCCGAGCCGCGTCATTGCCTCACTGGCCTACCGCTTCGAGTACCTTAAGCATTTGGCTACCAGCGTGTCGATGTTCTACGAGGGCGCGGCCGCCGGCCGCTTCTCCTACGTGTACAGCGGCGACATGAACGGCGACAACGTGAACGGCAACGACCTGATGTACGTGCCTAAGAGCCAGGATGAAATCGTGCTCACCAGCCGCACCATCGCTGGCACTACCTACACCGCCGCCCAGCAGTGGGCCGACCTCAACAACTACATCGACCAGGACCCCTACCTCAGCAAGCGCCGCGGGCAGTATGCCGAGCGCAACGGCGCCCTGCTGCCCTGGCAGCACCGCATCGACTTCCGCCTGCTGCAAGACATTTTCACCAACATCGGCGAAAACCGCAATACGCTGCAACTGAGCGTGGATGTCTTCAACATCGGCAACCTGCTGAACAAAAACTGGGGCACCTATCAGTTTCAGTACAACGCCAGCCCGCTGGCTTTCCAGGGCAACAACGCCGCCGGCCAGCCCACCTTCCAGTACCAGTACGTGACGAACCCGACCGCCACCACGGCCGGCCAGACGCTGACCAACACCTACCGCCCCGATGTGACGACCATCGCCTCGCGCTGGCAGATGCAGCTCGGCGTGCGCTACATCTTCAACTAGCCGGGTCGGCCACGCCCGGCCACCCGCCGCAACCCGAAACGGGGCAGGATACAATTCCTGCCCCGTTTTTTTATTTCCGGCTTTCCGGCTCCGGCTGAGGCTTGAAAAAGGCTGGGCTTAACAAAACAATAACCAGAGCAGTAATGCTAAACTGGTAAAATATTGTTAAGAAGTAGGTTAGGTTAGGTGGTGAATAAAGTAGGCTAGCCTAATAAGTAGCCGCGAACACGATTTCGGGGCGGGGGTGGCGAAGCGACCTTCACCTGTCCCTTAACTTTGTATAGTCATTAAGTGCCTTCCTAAAAATTAAAGACTGCAACTGTTTATCACCAATTCTTTTTTTCATGAAGCGAATACTATTCAATGCGCTATTCTTGCTGGTGCTGGCCCTGGGGCTAACCCAGCAGAGCTGGGGCCAGGGGGCTACTACAGCCTCGATGAACGGCGCGGTAACGGATGGCAAAGGTGAAAGCCTGCCCGGCGCTACGGTGCTGGCCATCCACACGCCCACCGGCACGCAGTACGGGGCCGGTACCAACGGCGAAGGCCGCTACAACATCCAGAACATGCGCGTGGGCGGGCCCTACACCATCAAGGTGTCGTTTGTGGGCTACCAGGACTTCACCAAGGAAGGCGTATACCTGACCCTGGCGCAGAACCTGCGCGTGGACGTGCAGCTGTCGGAAGCCAGCACCGCCCTCGGCGACGTAGTCGTGACGGGCCGCCCCGACCCGGTTATCAACGCCGGCCGCACGGGTGCCCAAACCAGCATCAGCCGCGAGCAAATCAACAACCTGCCCACGCTGAACCGTAACCTGACCGACTTCACCCGCCTCACGCCGCAGGCGGCCGGCGGCGGCAGCTCGTCGTTTGGCGGCTCCAACAACCGCTACAACAACATTACCATCGACGGGGCCGTGAACAACGACGTATTCGGTCTCGCGGGCTCGGGTACGCCCGGCGGCCAAGCTTCGACCAATCCCATCGCGCTCGACGCCATCGAGCAGATTTCGGTGGTGCTCGCCCCCTACGACGTAACGCAGGGCAACTTCACCGGGGCCGGCGTAAACGCCGTAACCCGCTCGGGCTCCAACGACGTGTCGGCCTCCATCTATGGCTTTGGCCGCAACCAGAACTCGATTGGCCGCAGTGTAACCTCCGACCGCACGAAGGCCGATAACTTCTACAACTACCAGACCGGCTTCCGGGTGGGTGGCCCCATCGTAAAGGACAAAGTATTCTTTTTCCTGAACGGGGAAATTGCCCGCGTAAACACGCCCCTGGGCTTCATCCCCGGTACGCCAGAATCGCGTGCTACCGTGGCCAACCTCAACCGTATCGCTGCCGCTGCTAATACGCCGCTCTATGGCAACTACATCGCCGGTAGCTTCGGCGACGACCTGACGCGCCGCACCGAGAGCAACAAGATTTTTGCCCGCCTCGACTTCAACTTGTCAGAAAACAACACCCTGACTTTGCGCCACAACTTCGTAAAGGCGTTCGACGATAACATCACGCGCACTGCCAACAACATACGCTTTGCCAACAACGCCTACAAGTTCAGCAACATCACCAACAGCACGGTAGCGGAATTGAACTCGCGCTTTGCGGGTGGTTTCTCCAACAAGCTGATTTTGACCTACACGGCCATCCGCGACTCGCGCGATGTGCTTGGGGCTCCTGGCCCGGCCTACCAGATTGTTGACAACGGCATTACCTATAACCTGGGCCAGGACCGGAGCTCGGTTGCCAACCAACTCGACCAGGACATTGTCGAAATTACCGACAACCTGACCAAGCAGTATGGCAAGCACACGCTCACGCTGGGCACGCACAACGAAGGGTTCAAATTCCGTAACCTGTTTATCAACAACGGGGCTGGCTACTACACGTTTAACTCTATCGACAACTTCGTGGCCGGTCGCGCTTCTGGCGTGCAGGCTAGCTACGCAGCACCTGGTAGCAACGGCGAAGCCAAATTCAAGGCTGCGCAGCTGGGCTTCTACGTGCAGGATGAATATACGCCTGTTGAAAACCTGCGCCTGACGCTGGGTATGCGTGTCGATGTGCCCGTGTTTGTAGATAAGCCTGGCGATAACACCGCTTTCAATACGGCTGAGCGTAATGCAGCTGGCGCTATCACCAACCCTGGCTTTGGTAGCCAATACCAGACCCGCAACACGCCCAACGGCCAAATCCTGTACTCGCCCCGTTTCGGTTTCAACTGGGATGTGAAAAACGACTCGAAAATCCAGGTGCGTGGTGGTACCGGCATTTTCACCGGCCGCGTGCCGTTCGTGTGGCTGTCGAACAGCTACACCAACAGCGGCCTGATTCAGGGCTCGGTAAACCAGAACTCGAACACGGCTTTCCTGCCTTATATCCGCCTGAACCCGGCGCAGATTGCGACGGACTACACGGCCGTGCGTCAGTCGCAGATAAACCTGGTGAGCAACGATTTCAAGCTGCCGCAGGTGTGGCGCTCGAACCTAGCTGTTGATTTCCGCCTGCCCGGCGACATCGTAGCTACGCTGGAGGGTATCTACTCCAAGACGGTAAACGATATCTACTACCAGGACCTGAACCTGGCTCCCCCCATTGGCAAGCTGGCTGGCCCCGACCAGCGCCCGGTGTATGACCCCGGCAATAGCGGTGCCAACCGCCGCCTCGACCAGCGCTTCACCAACGCCTACCTGCTGGCCAATACCAACAAAGGCTACCGCTACAACGCGACCTTCCAATTGCAGAAGCGCTTCATCAACGGCCTCAACACCACGGCTGCCTACACCTACGGCCAGTCGAAGGAAATAAACAGCGGCACGAGCAGCACGGCTTCGTCGAACTACGGCTTCAACCAAATCGCAGTTGACCCCAACAACCCTGAGCTGGGCTACTCGCGCAACGACCAGCGCCACCGCATCATCGGTAGCGCCGGCTACACGTTCCACTACGCCAACAAGGCGATGGCTACCACCTTCACCGTGTTCTACGAAGGCCTGTCGGGCCAGCCGCTGACGTACATCTACGGCAACGGCCGCGACCTGAACAACGACGGCAACAACGGCAACGACCTGTTTTACGTGCCGACCAACGTGCGCGACGCCAGCCAAATCCGCCTGACCCAGACGCCGACTGCCAACGGGGTAGTAGACAGGCGCACGCTGACTGAAATTCAGGACCAGCTGGACGCTTTCATCGAAAACGACCCTTACCTGCGTTCGCACCGGGGCCAGGTAGTGGAGCGCTTTGCCGCCCGCCTGCCTTGGACGCATCAGGTAGATATCCGCGTAGCGCAAGACTTCAACTTCATGGCCGGTGGCAAGAAGAACACCATCCAGCTCACTTTCGATATCCAGAATCTGGGCAACCTGCTCAATGTTAACTGGGGCCGTCAGTATGTGGTGTCTAACAACGCAGTAGAGCTGCTGCGCACTGAAACGACGGGCGCCAACGTGCAACCCACGTTCTCGTTCCCAGCTACCTACGGTAGCACCGGCCGTTCCTATGACATTGCGCCCTTCCTGTCGCGTTGGCAGGGCCAGCTGGGCGTGCGCTACATCTTCAACTAAGGCTGATTGAAGCGCTGAAACCAGTGAAAAAAGGAGTGGAAGTTTCCACTCCTTTTTTTTGTGCCTGATTTTGCGCTAGTTGCGGAAAAAGATGCCCCCAGGCCTTGCACAGTTAAAAAACCGCCGTACTTTTGCACAACCAAAACGCAACTGGCGCGGCGGTCTACAAAAAAGGGGGATTAGCTCAGCTGGCTAGAGCGCTTGCATGGCATGCAAGAGGTCATCGGTTCGACTCCGATATTCTCCACTTTTAAACAAAAAAGGCCCGTTACGATGAACATCGTAACAGGCCTTTTTTGTTTTTGTCGGCTGTGAAGCTTTACGGCACGGCCACGTCCCACACTTTGGCCATGCGCGCCTTGCCGGCCGGGCCTTCTACTTCCAGCACCACGATGTACTTGCCCGCCTCGCGGTATTGGTGCACCGGGCTTTGCGCGGTAGAGGTTGTGCCGTCGCCGAAGTCCCAGCGCCACTTGCTCACGCGGCCCAGGCTTTCATCCGTGAAGGTGACCTGCCGCCGGGCCGCGTCGGTAACCATAAACGACCACTGCGCCGCCAGTGCCGGCTGGTGCTGCGGAGCCAGCGGCAGCAGCGTGAAGACGGTGCCGAGGCTGGAGTTGCCGTACATCTTGTGGTTGGCTGCGAGGTTCCAGAAGCCTTTTTTGCTTTCGTCCTGCACGTCGTCGTAGTCGATGACGGCCCAGGTGAGGCCGATTTTCTTGTTGTCGGTCAGTACCGATTCCACGGCGCGGGCGGGGCCTTCGGCCCCGGCGTAGTCGAAGGGCGTAATCCAGAACTCGGCGGTGAGCTTGCCTGGCTTGCCGGGCTGGAAGTCGTAGCGGTAGGCGATGTTGGCGTAGGGCAGGCGCTTTATCCAGGGCTGGCTGCCCCAGGCCAGGGCCCAGTCCTTGCCCACGGCGGGCATGAAAATATGGTAGTTCTGCGCCTGCACGCCGTGGAAGGCGAAGTAGCGCTCCATCAAGGGCAGCGACTGGTTGGGGTGAAACTCGGCCGTAAGCGGGCCGCCCGAGAGGTCGCCATCCACCACTACCTCGAAGGTGTCGTTGTGCAGGTCGGGGCGCGAAAAGTCCCAGTAATCGTCGTAGGCTTCGTAGAGGAAGTACAGGCGGTTCAGGCCCTTCACCCAGGCCACCTTTACACTCACTTTCAAGTTGGTGGTGTCGGGTTTCGGATAATGCCCCGAGTCGTCGCGCAGCTGGTCGGTGCCCACCGCGTACTCCTTGGGGAAAGTAGCCCAGTCGTCGGCGTTGCCGTCGATGCGCGGTATCCTATTGGCCGGAAACTGGTACACCTTGTAGCCCCGGTCTTCCTGGGCCAGGGCGGGGAGGGCGAGGGTGCTGAGGAGTAGGCCGGTGAGGCCAAAGTAACGCGGGCGGTTTAGCAAAGTTGACATAAGGATTAGTAAGACACGAGACGTTAGACATGAGACATGAGAACTGCTCAGATGAGCATTATTAGAAACATTCGGACGAGCCTTCTCATGTCTCATGTCTCATGTCTAACGTCTCGTGTCTTACTTCTCAAATGCTACTCTTTCCACACGACCACGCCGGCCGGCGGTACCTCGGCGCTGCCGATGAGCGCCTTGCCCGCCACGGGCATCGTGTAGGGCTTGTCCGAGTAGTTCAGCCCCACCCAAAAGCCGTCGCGCCAGTCAAGCACTACGCCGGGCGGCAGGTCGGCTACCGCGATGCCGGCGCGCTGGTACACGCGGCGCAGCACGGCGTTTTCGAGCGCGCCGTCGTCGGTGTCGGGGCCGACGTAGGTGACGCTGCCCTTGCCCAGCGCGCGCGACACCACGGCCGCCTTGCCGCTGTAAAACTGGTTGGTGTAGCTGGCCCACACCTCGGTGCCGGGCAGCGGCTCCAGCACGTCGGCCCAGTTGTTCCACTGGTAGGTTTTGCCCGCGCTGCCGATAGTGCCTGTCACCGACTCGGGTAGCAAATCATACATGGTGATTTTGGCCCCGATGAGGTCCAGAATCGGGCCAGCCCAGGGGGCTTCCCACAGGCGGTCGGTGCGGTCTTTCTGGCCGGTGCGGGTAGTCAGTACCAGGTGGCCGCCCTGCTGCACGTACTGCCGCCAGCGCTCCACCAAGTCCTTGTCCAGCAGCTCGTAGGCCGGGGCTATCAGCACCGGGTAGCGGGTGAAATCCTTGGCCTCGGTGATGATGTCGACCGGCGCGCCGGCCTGCTTCAGCGCGTCGTAGTAGCGCTTGAGGTGGGCCATCGTGCTCCACTGGTTGGTTTGGGGCTGGTTGTCCATCTCCCAGCGGTTGTCGGCGTTGTAGAGGATAGCCGCCTGGCGGCGCTGGTAGGCGGCCGGGGCCTTCGCGCCGGGCCGGTACTGCTGCTGCACGGCCGCCAATTCTTTGATGACCCTGATGTACTCCAGCCCGCTGGTGCTGGGCGTGACGCCATCGGTGCCGATGATGCCGTAGTGGTACTGCTCGCCGCCCGTGAGCGGCTGCCGGAAGCGGTAGTTGCACACAAACTTATTGCCGCCCGCGAAGGCGTGCCAAATCCACATCCGCACCGCGCCGGGCAGCGGCTGGGGGTTGAAGCGGCCCCAGTTTACCTGCCCCGGCTGCAATTCCATCACGCCCGTCACGCCGTTGAACGACCGGAACAGGTCATTGGCAAAGCCGATGCTGCTGGCCGAGCCCATCCGAAATCCCTGCGCGCCCAGGCCGTTGTCGTAGCCCGCCACCAGGTACTTGGTGTAGGTCAGGAAGTCGAGCCCCGTGATGCGGGTGGGGTCCACGGCCACGTGCTCGGGCATGAGGTTGGTCGTAATCCACTGGGTAGGAGCCACGTGCTTGCGCAATATCTTGTACTGCATGCTCAGGAAGTCGTTGGCCTCGTCGGCCGTAAACCGCTTGAAGTCGAGCACGGCCGCCGGGGCCGGCTGCTCGGGCAGCTCCTTCTGGTTGGGAATCAGCACCTGGCTGAAATCCGAGTAGCGGATGCTCCAGAAGGCCGTGCCCCAGGCTTTGTTGAGGGCGTCGAGCGTCTGGTACTTGGCTTGCAGCCAGCGCCGGAAGCTGGCCTGCGCGGCCAGGCTGTAGTCGTACTGCCCGTAGTGCGAAGGCTCATTATCCAGCTGCCAGCCCCAGATGCGGCTGTCCTGGCCGTAGTGCTGCCCGATGGCTTCCACCATGCGCTGCACGTACTGCCGGTACACGGGGCTCGACCACGAAGCCTGCTGCCGCGAGCCGTGCTGCATGGTGCGGCCGTCGGCGTTCACCACCAGTATTGCGGGGTGCTTCTGGGCCAGCCACGCGGGCGGCGTGGGCGTGGAGGTGCACATGATGACCTTAATGCCATTCTGGTGTGCCAGGGCCACGGCCTCATCCAGCCATTTGAAGTCGAATTTGCCTTCCTCGGGCTCGACAAACGACCAGGCAAACTCGCCGTAGTGCGTGAACTGAAACCCCACCTCAGCCATCTTCTTGATGTCGCGCGCCCAGTTTTCGTGCGGCCACTGCTCGGGGTAGTAGTAGCTGCCGATGGACATCAGCGGGCCTTTGTCGAAGAAAGTGGGCCGGGGCGGCGCGCTGAGTTCTGGGTAGCGGTGTACCTCAACTTGGCCTTCGAGGCTGGTAGGCCGGGTCCGGACCGTTTGGGCCAGGGCAGGCGTAGCGAGGAGAGTGAGGGCGAGCAGGCGGTAATTCATTAGCTGAAGGGTATGAGAACCCAAAGTAAGCTGGCAAACCGCCTGTCATTGCGAGCGCAGCGAAGCAATCGCACCAGCACGGAACCCGAACAGCGCGGCTGAACAGATGGGATTGCTTCGCTGCGCTCGCAATGACAGGCGGTTTTAGACAGACTTAAAAACGGCCAGCCATGCGCGGCCTACCAGCTCAGGCGCAGCAGCGACACCCCTTGCCGGGGCAGCGTAAAATGCAGCACCGCGGCCCCGTTCTTCGCACTCACCCAGCTGGGCGAAGTAAGTAGCGCCAGCTGCCCGGCCTGCGCCAGGGTGGCGCGCTGGGCGGGCGATACCTGCTGCGGCGAGCCCAGCGCCTGCCAGGCGGCGTAGGAGTTGCTGTGTTCCTGGTCGATGCGGTAGTGTTGGAGCAGCGCCTTTTCGGCGGCCACGCCGCGTAGCGTTAGCTCTATTTCGGCGGGCGGGGCGGGCAGGTCGTCGTTGTGGTAGTTCCAGACCAGGATGGCGGCCGAGTGGGCGTCGGCCGTGGCTAGGGCGCCGATGTCGGCGCGCTCGTTCTGGCCCTGCTTCAGAATGTCGGGCAGGCTCATGGCCTGGGCATTGGCCACGGCCACGCGCTGGCCGCCCATTTGCCCCAGCATCCGGAATACATTGAGCACCGGCTTGTCTACGCCGTTGGTGGCCAGGTCGCGGAAGCCCGCAAACCAAGGCTGGTCTTCAAACTCAAACGACCAGCTCACGGCCCCGGCCAGGTTGATTTTCTGCTGGTCGGCCAGTTCGTAGAGGCGGGCGTAGCTGGCGGCCGTGTAGCTCGAAAACATCGTGCCGTTGCGGTAGGCGTTGTCGGGGTTGGTTTGCACGCCGCAGGCGGCGCAACCCTCGGGGTCGTTTTCGCCCAAGATGATGGGGAGCTGGCGCAACGTCGGGAAGGAGTTCAGAATTTCCATACCTGCCTGCACATCGCGCAGCTGGGTGGCCATGTTCATCCGTACGTGGCCGCCCGTGAGCTTGGGCGCGCCCTTGGCGTGGTAGGTGATGAAGTCGAGCCGGGTGCCGGTTTTGCCGGTCGCGTAGTTGGTGCCGCTCACGCAGTGCTGCAAAAAGCTGCGCAGAAAATCGGCCGCCTTGTCCCAGCCGGGGCCGGTGGTTTCGGGGCCGCCGAGCTGGGCGGCGGGCAGGGCGCGGTGCACGGCCGCTTCGGAGTAGTCGAACAGCTTCTGGTATTCTTCGGGCGTGCCCTTCCAGTAGCCGATGTTGGGCTCGTTCCAGAGCTCCCAGCGCCAGGTTTTGACTTCGGCCTCGCCGTAGCGGGCCACGCTATGCTTCACCCACTGGTACACTAGCTCGCCCCACTTGGCGTAGTCCTTGGGCGGGTAGGCCCAGCCGGTGTAGATGTCGTTGTAGTTGTCGCCGGGCTTCCAGTGGTGGCGGTAGGGCAAGGGGTGGCTGCTCAGCGCCTCGGGCATGAAGCCGAGCTGCGCGATGGGCTTCATGCCCCGCTGGATGTAGCTGTCGAAAATGCGGTCTACGATGGTCCAGTCGTACACCGGGCGGCCCTTTTTGTCTTCGGTGTAGGCGTTGGTCGAGCCCCATTTAAAGCTGGCTGTGCCGTCGCCGGTAGTCAGCATGTTGTGCACGCGCACGTACACCGGCACTGGGCTGAGGGCGGCGAGCTCGGTAAGCAGCGGCTGCCCATCCTTCATGTAGGTGTAGTTGGGCTCGTCGTAGCCGAAGTAAGCCCACAGCGGCGGCAGCGGCCCCACGGGCCGGGCCAGGTCAACGCCAATGGCCACGGGGGCCGCCGGCGCGGGTGGGGTAGGGGCGGTGGGCTGGGCCAGGGCGGCTGGCCCGGCCAGCCCGAGCAGCAATAAGGAAAGGTTTTTCATGGGTGGGGAAAGGTGAAAATGACTTTTGTATTTACAAAACAGCGCCGCCTCTCCACGCGGGAAGGGCGGCGCTGGGTGGCCGAAGCGCGGGCAGGGGCGGCCTACCAGAAGCGGTCGACGCAGACGACCTTTTTCTTCTTCTTAATCTTGAGGCCCAGGATAACCTCGTGGCTGCCGTTCTGGTAGCGCGAAATGTCGGACGTGCTCGCGTCGTAGGAGTAGCTCAGGCTGGCTACGTCGCTGAAGTTAACGCCCACGTTGCCCACGAAGGCATCTTTCACGCGGTACGACACGCCCACCCACATGATGTCCTGGAGCTTGAGCTTGGCATTGACATCGACCGAAACCGGCGCGGGCGACATGTACTTAACTAGCACCGAGGGCACCAGCGACACGCCCTCGCTCAGGGGCAGGCGCACGCCGGCGGTACCGAAGTAGTGGCGGTACAGCCGGTTGGCCTGAATTGGAATGGTCGCGTTGGGCTCGTAGGCGATGTCGAGCTGGTTGCCCAGCAGGTTAGCCGCCGACACCCCGGCGTAGAAATTATCATTGTAGAGCCACAGGCCAATGCTGGCATCCGGCACGATGGAGGCCTGGTTGGCCACTACCGTGCTCACGTTGTGGAAGCGCAGCTGCGAGCCATCCAGCGAGTACTGCTGCATACCTATCGAAGCGCCCATGGCCAGGCGCAGCGAGCGCGTGAGCGACAGGTTATAAGTGTAGGAGCCGTAGGCCCCGGTGCGGCGGGTAGGGCCCGTTACGTCGCTGTACACGATAGCCCCGAGCGCGTGAAAGCCCCGGCTCCAGTCGTGCAGGGTACGCTTGTTTTGGGTGCGCAGGCGACCGAGCGACGAGTTGACGCTGGCGTAGTACGTCTTGGGCGCGCCCTCGATGCCCGTCCACTGGGTGCGGTAGCTGAACTTCAGGTCAATGTAGTCCTCGGTGCCCGCCACGGCGGGGTTGAGGATGTAGTTGTTGTTCATATACTGGCTGTACTGGGCCAGCTGCTGGGCGTGGCCCTGCTGCGCCAGGCCCAGGGCCAGGCCGCCAGCGAGAAGGGCAGGTAAGTATTTTTTCACGAGAGCAAGGCAGTTGAAGGGGGAGAAAAGAAGGAAAAACGCAGCGCCGGCCGTCCCGGCGCTGCGCAAATTTCGCTTAATAAACTATCGTGAGCGGCCCGGTGAACGACTTGCCATTGCCCAGCGTGATGAGGTAGTAGTAGGTGCCCAGCGGGGCCGGCTGGCCGTTGATGGTGCCGTTCCACTGGTTGCTGCGGTTGTAGCCGGTGGTTTCGAAAATCTTGTTGCCCCAGCGGTTGAAGACCAGCACCCGCGACTCGGGGTACTCCGCGATGCGGTCGATTTCCCAGGTGTCGTCCAGGCCGTCGCCGTTGGGCGAGAAGGCGTTGGGGATGCGCACGCGCGGCAGCACGGTGATGGTCACCTTGCTTTCGTCGGAGCAGTCGCCCACCTTGGCCGACAGCGTGTAGGTCGTGGTTACGGTCGGCGACGCCATCGGGCGCAGCGGGTTGCCGGCCGGGAAAGCCAGCGTCTGGGTCGGCGTCCAGGCCACCGGGTAGGTGCCGTTGGCCGTGCCTTCCAGCTCTACCGATTCGCCTTCGACGATGGTTTTGTCGGGGCCGGCTTCCACATCCACGTTCTGGATGATGATGGCCCGCACGGGGTTCGAAGTCGCCGTGAGCGTGCCGCAGGCCGAGGGCGTCGTTACTACCAGGGTCACGAGCTGGCCATCGCGCAGGGTGCTGCTGGTGAAGGTGGGGCTGGTAGCGCCGCTCACGCTCACGCCATCGACCTGCCACTGGTAGGTGAGGCTGGCGCCGGGGCTGCCGATGCTATCCACCGCGAAAACCACCGCCGTGCTCGAGCAAGCTGGCAGCGAGGTGCGGGGCAGAATGGCTACCGTGGGCTGGGAAACGGGCGTGAGGTTAATCGTAACCGAGGCCACGGCCAGGCTGGTGGCGCAGAAGCCGGCGGTGGGCACTACCTCCACGCGCACCACGTCGCCGTTGCCCAGCGTCGAGCTGGTGTAGGTGGGGCTGCTGGCCACGAGCGCGTTGTTGACGTACCAGCGGAAGGTCGGCGCGGGGCCGGCATTCGTCGGCACGGGCGTGAAGGTAAGCGAGGTGCCGGCGCACTGCGTGGCCGGGGTGGCCAGCGTCACGCCCGTTATCAACTGCGGCTGAAGCTCCAGCTTCACCGAGTTCGATACCTGCTCGGCGCACGAGCCCGAGCTCACGCGGCGGCGGTAGTAGATAGTGGCGGCCAGCGGGCCGGGGGCGTAGGTGGCGCTGGTCGCACCGGCCACCGTGGCCCAGGTCAGGTTGTCAGGCGATGACTCCCACTGGTAGGCGTAAGTGCCGTAGCCGCCGCTGGGGCCGGGCGTGCTGGTGAGCGGCACGGGCGTCGAGCTGGCGCACACCGTCTGGTTGGGCCCGACGATACCGGGCAGAATCTCGGCGTTCACCGTCACTACTACCGTGCTCGTGCTTACGCAGCCCGTGGTGGGGTTGGTAACCGTGAGCGTGTAGGTCGGCGTGATGGCCGTGCCGGTCGAGCTTACGTTGGTCAGCGTCACGGTCGGGTTAGCGATAACCGAGTTGCTGAGGCCGGTAGTCGGGCTCCAGCTGTAGGTGAGGCCCGAAACCGGAGTTGCGCCCAGCTGCGTGGTATTGCCCGAGCAGATGGTAACGGCTGCCCCGGCGTTGGCCACTGGTAGCGGCGTCACCGTCACGACCACCGTGCCGGTGCTGGTGCAGCCGGCCGCGCTGGTTACGGTCAGGGTGTAGGTCTGCGTAATAGTCGCCGTGGTCGTGTTGGTCAGCGTCACGGTGGGGTTGGCGCTGGTGGCGCTGCTGAGGCCCGTGGCGGGCGACCAGCTATAGGTCAGACCCGAAACCGGGGCCGCGCCCAGCGTAGCCGAGCTGCCCGAGCAAATGGCCACCGCCGCGCCCGGAATCGCTACCGGCAGCGGGTTCACCGTCACCACTACCGTGCCCGTGCTCACGCAGCCAGTAGCGTTCGTTATGGTCAAGGTATACGTTTGGGTAACCGGAGACCCGGTCGTGTTGGTCAGCGTCACGGTGGGGTTAGCGGCCGTAGCGCTGCTGAGGCCCGTGGCGGGGCTCCAGCTGTAGGTATTGCCGCTCACGGCCGCTGCGCCGAGCTGGGCATTGCCACCCGAGCAGAAGGCCACGGCCGCGCCGGGTACGGCCACCGGGATGGGGTTCACCGTCACCACGACCGTGCCGGCGTTGGTGCAGCCACCAGCGTTGGTTACGGTCAGGGTATACGTCTGGGTGGTCGCGGCGCTGGTCGTGTTGGTCAGCGTCACGGTGGGGTTAGCGGCCGTGGCGCTGCTGAGGCCCGTGGCGGGCGACCAGCTGTAGGTCAGGCCCGACACCGGGGCCGCGCCCAAGCTGGCCGAGCCGCCCGAGCAGAAGGCCACCGCCGCGCCGGGTACGGCCGTGGGCAGCGGGTTCACCGTCACCACTACCGTGCCGGTGCTGGTGCAGTTGCCCGCGCCAGTCACGGTCAGGGTGTAGGTCTGGGTAGTCGCGGCGCTGGTCGTGTTGGTCAGCGTCACGGTGGGGTTGGCGATGGTGGGGTCGCTCAGGCCCGTGGCGGGCGACCAGCTATAGGTCAGGCCCGAAACCGAAGCTGCACCCAGCGTGGCCGAGCCACCCGAGCAGAAGGCCACGGCCGCGCCGGGCACGGCCACCGGGATGGGGTTCACCGTCACCACCACCGTGCCGGTGTTAGTGCAGCCGATGGCGTCCGTCACGGTCAGGGTGTAAGTCTGGGTAGTCGGGGCGCTGGTCGTGTTAGTCAGCGTCACGGTCGGGTTAGCGGCCGTGGCGCTGCTGAGGCCCGTGGCGGGCGACCAGCTGTAGGTCAGGCCCGACACCGAGGCCGCGCCTAGCGTAGCCGAGCCGCCCGAGCAGAAGGCCACCGCCGCGCCGGGCGTTACCACTGGCACGGGGTTCACCGTGATGGTTACCGTGCCCGTGCCCGTGCAGCCTGTGGCATCCGTCACGGTCAGGGTGTAAGTCTGGGTAGTCGGGGCGCTGGTCGTGTTGGTCAGCGTCACGGTCGGGTTAGCGGCCGTGGCGCTACTGAGGCCCGTGGCGGGGCTCCAGCTGTAGGTGTTGCCGCTCACGGCTGCCGCGCCAATCTGCGCCGAGCCGCCCGAGCAAATTGTGGCATTACTGCCCGCCGCTGCCGCCAGCGGCGGGTTTACCGTCACCGTCACCGTGTTGGTGCTGACGCAGCCGGCCGCGCTGGTTTCGGTGAGAGTATAGGTCTGGGTAATCGGGGCGCTGGTTGTATTGGGCAGCGTTACGGTGGGGTTGGGCGCCGTGGCGCTGCTCAGGCCCGTGGCCGGGCTCCAGCTGTAGGTGCTGCCGCTCACGGCTGCCGCGCCCAGGGTAGCCGAGCCGCCCGCGCAAATGGTCTGGGCCGTGCCCGCGTTGGCAGCCGGCAGCGGGTTCACCGTTACGGTTACTTGGCTGGTGGCGCCGCAGGTGGTGCCGGCCGTTACGGCCGTGATGGTATAGGTTGTGGTAGCCGTGGGGCTCAGGGTGAAGGGACCGGGGCCGGTAATGGTGCTGCCGCCGCCCGTCACGGTGTAGGAAGTAGCCCCGCTCGCAATGCTGAGCGTGGTGCTGCCGCCCTGGCAAATGGTGGTGTTGCCCGTTACGTTTAGGGTCGGGGCCTGGCCTACGTTCACTTGAATAGCGACCGAGTCGGTGAGGCAGCCGTACTGCGAGATGCCGCGCGCCCACAGCGTGTGGGTGCCGGCCGTCGTCCAGTTGATGGTAACGGGGTTAGCCGTGGCGCTGCCCACGATGGTGCCGCCGCTCACCAGGCGCCAGCCGGTTTGGGGCGCGGTGCCACCGCTGGCCGTGTACGTCTGCTGCGACGGAATGCCGCATACCGTCTGGTTGCCCGCGATGGCAGTGCGCCCCGTGGGCTTGGTCACGATGATGCGAATCAAATCAGCTACAGTTTTACCCGCGCAGCCGTTATCTTGTACTATTACCGATACATCGTATGCCTGCGTTCGCGCTTCATTACAAGCAGGAGTAAATATGAACGTGCCTGCGACGTTACCGCCAGTGCCCGATACCGATGCTGTACCGGCGGGGTTGGGCGGCGTTAGCGTTCCTGCGTTACCTGCGAAGGTAGCAGTGTATCCACCCGTACCATCTAGTAGTACGCTGTTCAGCGTCATCGTTAAGGGATGGCCATCGGCTTGCGTAGCCTGAAGAGGGATAGTGAGCGTGCTGCCCGCCTCGATGGTGTAGCTGCGAGGAATGGCTCCCGTACCAGTAGTAGGTGGCAGCACGGGCGTAGCGGCAGGCGGGCAGGTGCCTACTACCAGCTGCAAGTCGCGGCGGGTAGTACCGATGAGTACCTGCCGGTTGCCGATGGTGCGATACTCGCTTACATCGATTGCCACCACGAACTTTGAGCCGACAGGAGCAGTCGACCCAAATTTAGTAACCCCGGTATTAGGGTTCAGAATGACAAAGTTTCCGGGAGTATTACCTAAAGGTGCTGTTGGGGTATACGGCGAAACGTAAGGGATAGTACTCGCTGGCGGGAGAAAGCTGGTGGTCGGAGATGCGTTATAAGCCTGCCCGAGCGAGTAGACAAGCCGGTCGCCGTCAGGGTCGGCGGCGTTGTTGAGCAGCGTAGTGGTGTCGCCATAGCAGATAAGTGCCACGGCGTTGTTCGTAAAATATGGTGAGCTGTTGGGCAAGGATGGTGGTGCCAACGTATTGTACAGCATCATATTCTGGTTGCCCGAATTAACCAGATTGATAATGCCATTATTACGGGCCCCTACCGACCACGTAGCGTAGAAGCCCTGCGAGGTAGTGGGTAAGTTGATGATGGCAACGAAGCGCTGCAGAATGTAGGGCTGGTTCGCATTAGCAACAGGACAGCCTGCGGGTGGGGGCGTCTGAATACAGCCCGAATTGAAGGTCTCGGGAATGAGGGCAATGCCCCCGCTGGCACCGGAGTAGTTGGTAGAGGTTAAGGACAGGCGCGTGCCAGTGGCTTGGTCATAAAAAGAAACACCGGCCGTTGGGCTTGGCGTGGCGATGCCCGTGCTACCACCAGAGGGGCAATTGTTATAGATGACAACTGTTACCTCATAGCGGTTGGGAGCGGAAGTGGGCCCGGTGGCATCGAGATATTTGTAGGTCATCTCGCCACCCAGCAAGTGAGTGGCCCAGGCGGGCCGGGCTGCCGTCAGCCCGAGTAGAAGTAGTACCAGCCTCGGGAGTAGCCCTAACCGGCGAAGTAGAGGTGAAAACATACGGGGAACAGAAAGAGTGTAGTAGAATTAAAAAATGGAGAATTAAGCCTTGGCGGCTTAACGGTGGCAACCCAAGCGTATTGCCGGCCGGTCGGCCCGGCCCGGCCCGCCAGGGGCCCGTAGTGATGAGGTAGCGCCCGGCGCTGGCTAGCCGCCGCCGGCCCACGCCCGCCCGGCAAGTGCACCCTGGCCCGCAAACAAGCAAAGCCCTCGCACGCAAGCGCGGAGGGCAGATACTGGTGATTTTTCAGCAAACCGTAACACTTTAATCATCGCAGACGGGCTAGTGAACTTACCGTGAAAGTACAGGTTTGGCCTCATATAATTAAACCTGCTACAGAACTTTACCGTAATGCGCCGCCATCGCGGGCGGCGGGCACTACCGATTCTGAAAGGCGCTTTATATAACAAAAGGCGGATTAAAGAGTAGCTTAAACAAGACGCCCCGCCCAACCCAAAGCGGCCCGCGCCAAGTGCTTATTCTAATGCGCGATAGGTTTTTGCCACCTGCCTTCGTGGCAACCGCCGCCGCCGCCGTGGCTGGCTGAAAATTGGACAGGTTATATACCGGCCCGCCCGCCTGCTACTGCCCGCGCCCGCCGCAAAAAAATGCCCCCGCCCGCTCGCCGCCCCCGCCAAATGGAGCCCGGCCCGGCCGCACGGGGTACCGGGCCGGGCGGTAGCGGCATAAAAAAAGCACCCCAGCGGGGTGCTTACACAGAAGGGCGACTAACCTGAAAAGAGCCTACAGCGGCTGGCATAGCTGGCACACGCCCGACAGCAGAAAGTCGCGCCGCTCGGCCTGAAAGCCGCCCGGCAGCTGCACTATCGGAATGGCTACCTGGCTTAGGCAGTAGGTATGCTGGCAGGTGGTGCACTTGAAATGCACGTGGTTGTCGAAGTGCGAGCCCGCCGAGCACTCGATAGAGCAGGCCGCGTAGCGCAGCACGTCGGTGTCGTCAATCACGCGGTGGATGAGGCCCTGCTGCTCGAAGCTCTTGAGGGTGCGGTAGAGCGTGATGCGGTCGACCTCACTGCCGATTTCCTGCTCTATCTCGGCCCCGGTGAGGGCGTAGCCCTTGCCCGTGAGGGCGGCCAGCACGGCCCGGCGCACGGGCGTTTGGCGCAGGCCGTGGCGCAGCAGCGTCTGGGCGAGGCGGTCGGGGGCGGTGGTGGCAGGGGCAAGAGGGGTAGGCATACGTCAAATGTAGGGGGTGCGCAAGCGTTATTAACAGTAGAGCGCGGCGCAGGGTTCGCTTGCCCGCTACCTTTGCCAGTGGCTGCGCGTTGCCGGGGCCAGCCGTTTTGCTTATTTACCTTCCGTGATAGAACCTACTGCCCGACGAGTATTGGCGGCGCTGGGCCGGCGGCCGGGCGTGCTGGCGGGGCTTACGCTGGCCCTGGCCCTGCCGGTGCTGCTGCTCAACCTGGGCCGGATGCCGCTGCTCGTGGATGAGCCCATCCGGGCGCTGGTGGCGCTGGAAATGCACTACTCGGGGCATTTCTTCCAGCCCACGCTGCAAGGCCTGCCTTATTATAATAAACCGCCGCTGTTCAACTGGCTGCTTATCGCGCTGTTCCGCCTCACCGGGCGGCAGGATGAGTTTATTCTGCGCCTGCCCACGGTGGCGGCGCTGCTGCTATACGCGGCGGCCATCTGGCGGGTGCTGCGGCCCCGGCTGGGCTCCAAGGTAGCCTTCACGGTGGCGCTGGCGTTTGCTACTACCGGGCGGGTGGTGTTCTACGACTCCTTTTTCGGTCTTATCGACCTCTGGCACGCCGGCCTCACGTGGCTGGGCTTCATGGCCATCTGGCACTACGGCGAGCGCGGGCAGTGGGCCAGGCTGTTCGTCGTCACCTACTTGCTCACGGCGGTGGGCTTTTTGCTGAAAGGGCTGCCGTCGGTTGTGTTTCAAGGAATTGCCTTGCTGGTGTATTGCCTCAGCACGCGGCAGTGGCGGCGGCTTTTCGGCTGGCAGCACGTGCTGGGCGGGCTGGTGCTGCTGGCCGTGCTGGGCTCTTACTTCCTGGTTTACAGCCGCCACAACTCGCTCGATATCGCCTTCAAAACCCTGTGGTCGCAGTCGAGCCAGCGTACGGTAGCGGCCCAGCCGCTGGCCGACTCGGTGCGCTACGTGCTGTTGTTTCCCTTCGACTTCATCAAGCATTTCCTGCCCTGGACGCTGCTGCTCGTGGGCCTGCTGCGGCCGGGGCTGCGGGCGGCGGTGTGGAAGCAGCCATTTCTGCGCTACAACGTGCTGCTGTTTCTGGCGGTGCTGCCGGTGTACTGGCTGTCGCCGGCCACCATCCCGCGCTACCTGTTTATGCTGGTGCCGCTGCTGCTGGCGGTGCTGGTGCCGCTTTACTACCAGCTGCAGGCGGCCCGCGCCTGGCCCGCCCGCTGGCTCGATGCCCTGCTGCTGCTGCTGCTGCTGGGCTGTAGCCTGCTGGTGCTGGCTGCGCCGCTCATCCACATCGTGCCCGATGCCACGGGCCGGCCGGTGCCCGTGGGCAGCATCGTGGCGGGGGCCTGGGCTTGGAGCGTAGCGATATTCGCGGGGCTGATATTAATAGCTTATTTATTCTGGCGTTTAATTGATTATCGCCTGCTGCTGCTGGGCTATTTCTTGCTGGTACTACGCTTGGCGTTCGATGTATTCGTGTTTCCGGCCCGCCTCCAGACCTCGCCCGAAGTAGCGTACCGCGCCGCCGCCCTGCGCATCGGCCGCGAAACGCGGGGCCGCCCGCTGGTGCTACTACCCCACGCGCACCTCGACGATGTGGAGGCCTTCTACATCACCCGCGAGCGCGGCCAAACCCTGCGCACCGACTCGCTGCCCGGCCGGCCCGGCCGCCTCTACCTGGGGCAGGCCGCCCAGCTCGAAGGCCAGCCCTGCCGCACCCTCGATGAGTTTGAAATTGACGGCGGCCTGCGCTTCCGGCTGGTCGAGTTCCCTGCGCCTAGCCCCGCCCGCTAAGCATGGCCCCGCCCGCCGACGCCCCCTCTACCGCCCCGGCCGCCCCCGCCTGGCGGCGCGCCCTGCCGCTGCTCGCCAAGCTGGCCTTCATGGCCGGCGCGCTGTGGCTGGTGGCCCGCCACCTCGACCTGCCCGCCCTGGCCCGCACGCTGCGCCACGCCCGGCCCGGCTGGCTGGCCGTAGCGGCAGCTTTATTCATCGTGTCGAAGGTGCTGGCCTCGGTGCGGCTCAATCAGTTTTTTCAGGCCATTGATTTAACTATCAGTGAAGAATACAACCTGCGCCTGTACTGGCTGGGGATGTTCTACAACCTGTTTTTGCCGGGCGGCATCGGCGGCGACGGCTACAAGGTGTATTTACTGGGGCGGCAGTTTCCGGGGCGGCGCAAGGCCATTTTCCGGGCGCTGCTGCTCGACCGGCTCAGCGGCATGGTGGCGCTGCTGGTGCTGCTGTTGCTGCTGTTTGCCGCCACCGACTACCCCGGCTGGTGGCGGGCTGGGGCGCTGGCCCTGGTGCCGTTGGGGCTGGGCCTGAGTTACATACTGGGCCGTTGGTGGTTTGGCGAGTTTCGCGGGGCCTTTGGGCGCACCTCGTGGCAGGCGCTGGGCGTGCAGGGTGCGCAGGTGCTGCAAGCTTGGGCGCTGCTGGCAGCGCTGGGCGCGGCGGGCGGGCCGGTGCTGCCCTATTTGCTGGTGTTTCTAGCCTCGTCCATCGCGGCGGTGCTGCCGCTCACGGTGGGCGGGCTGGGCGCGCGCGAGCTCACGTTTTTGTATGGGGCCAAGCTATTTGCCCTGAGCGCGCCGGTGGCGGTGAGCGTCAGCGTGTTGTTCTACGTCATTACGGCGCTGGTATCGCTGGTGGGGGCGCTGGTGCGGGTCGAGAAGTAGGGTAAGCTTTAGCTTGCCATTGCCGCAGGCAAAACGGCGTTAAGAGTGTCCTGTAGGTCTAGTATATTAAACGCAAAATGACGCCGCTTTGCCTGCGGCAATGGCAAGCTAAAGCTTACCTTACAGCTCGGTAGCTCACTACCTCGCCGCCCAGCTCGCGCAGCAGCTCCCGCGCTTCCCCACCGCGCCAGAATTCATATTCCGGCACCCGCATCAGCGGCGAGCCGGCCCGCTCGCTCAGGCCGGGGTGGCTCATAAACTCCACCGTTTCAGCCTGCTGAAACGCCGCCGCCACCCCCCGCCGAAACCCCTCGGCACTCGCCGGCTCGGTCGAAAACGTGGACACCAGCGCCCCCGGCGTGGCAAAGCCGCGCAGCGCCGCCCGGCTGCTGCGCGCAAAGGCGCGCAGCACCAGCCCGCGCCCATCGAGGCGGCCCGCCGCCGTGAGGCGGCGCACCCGCCGCACGCCCAGCTCGCGCAAAATGCCGAGCAGTGCCGGCCCCAGCAGTGGGTACTGGTGCAGGTGCTGGTGGCTGTCGGTGTGGCTGAGGGCGAGGCCGGCCGCCGATAGCCGCCGTAGCTGCGCGGCTACTTCCAGCTTCAGTTCGGCGCGTTTCACCTGCCCCTTCAAAAAGCGCTGCCACAGCTGGCTCGATTTGTAAAACTGCCCGTCGGCATCAACCAGCGAAGGCACCTGCGAGGCTGCGCTCAGCGGTTGGCCCGCATTCAGCGTCAGGTGCAGGCCCACCGAGAGGGTAGGGGAGGCCAGCCGGGCCAGCGCCCGCAGGTCGGCGTCGCTGGCAAAATTGGCCATTACGGTAGTGCTGCTCACCTGCCCGGCCGCGCCCAGCTCCAAGATGGCCTGGGTGGCAGGCGCGTCCCAACCATAGTCATCACAGTTGATGATAAGCTTTTTCATTTCAAAATTGCCGCAGAAAGGTTACGCGAATAGCCGCGAAGCGGCGGCATGTTGGTAGTGATAAAATAATTACACTGTTCAGAGCCGCAAAGCGGCGGCACCGGGCAGCCGCTTCGTGAG
>NZ_DASTEP010000091.1:0-20249 GCF_035709525.1 Hymenobacter sp.
AGCGGTAGAGATGCTTCGCTGCGCTCAGCATGACAGCCGCCTTTTTCACAAACCTATAAAACAACCTCACCAACAGCGCCCTACCGCAGCACCAGCTCCTTCACCAAAATAAACGTGCCCATCGCCAGCGTAAACCACCCAAACGCGGGCCGCAGCCGGCTGCCCGGAATAAAACGCGCCAGGTAAGTGCCCAGCGCGATGCCCGCCAGCGCAAACGCTAGAAAGCCCAGCAAAAACGGCCACGCGATGGCCGTGCCCGCGCTGAGGTCGCCCACGAAGCCGATAAGCGAATTGAGGGCGATAATGGCCAGCGAGGTACCCACCGCCTGCTGCATGGGCAGCCGCGCCCCCAGCACCAGCGCCGGAATGATGAGGAAGCCGCCCCCCGCGCCCACCAGCCCCGTGAGCGTGCCTACCATCAGCCCGATACCTAGCACGAGCGGATAGTTGCAGGCCGCCGGCGCGGCCTGGGCCGCCGCCTGCGGCCCGCGAATCATGGCGGTGGCGGCGGCCACCATCAGGCCCGCAAAGGCGACTAACACTAACAAGTCTTTAGTTATCAGCACGCCACCTACCGTAAATAGCTCGTGCGGCACGGCCGGGAGCAGCAGCTTGCGCACCGCAAATACGGCCAGCAATGAGGGCAGCAAAAACACCACCGCCGTGCGCAGCGACACCAACCCACGCCGCAGATAGCTCGCCGCGCCCACCGCCGCCGTGCTGCCCACCACAAACAGCGAGTAGGCCGTGCTTAGCACCGGGCTCACGCCCAGCAAGTACACCAGCACCGGCACGGTGAGGATGGAGCCCCCGCCGCCCATAATGCCGAGGGCCAACCCAATAAAAATCGCCGCGAAATAACCGGCCAGGTGCAGCATATTGCAGAGAAACGCCAAAAATAGCCAACCCCGGCCGTATGCCGGGGCAAGCGTTGCGCGCCAAGCGCCCTCATTTGGGCGGCCTGAACGCTTGGCACACGCATATCGTTAATGACTTAGCCTTTTTCAGTTAAATCGCACCAGCTATGAGCACTACTGAAATCAAATCTAAAATAGCCGCCGCCGCCGACCAGTTGGACGAAGCGCGGGCATTACAGCTACTAGCGTTCGCGCAAGACCTGCTGAAAAATACGCCCTCTCCACACGCGGCTTTCCTGCGGCACGCGGGCCTTATCGAGCCAGCTGATTTGTCCCTGATGCAACAGGCAATCAACGCTGATAGCAAAGTCGATAGCCATGAGTGGTAGATTTCTACTGGACACCAACATCATCATCGCCTTCCTGGGCCGCGAGCCGGCCGTACTGGCGCATCTAACACAGGCCGAATACTTTGCCATTTCGTGCATTACGGCGGGTGAGCTACGCTACGGCGCGCACAATTCTGGCCGGGTCGAGGCCAACCCGCACCGAATAGACGAGTTATTGCGCGACGCCATCGTACTCGGCTACGATGAGCAAACCAGCGACCTATACGCTCGCTGCAAGATTAATTTAAAGCGCAAAGGTCGGCCCATCAATGAGAATGACCTTTGGATTGCGGCTACTGCCATGCAGCACGGGCTGACTCTGGTGAGCCGCGACAATGACTTCGCAGCTACTGATAACCTGAGTTTAGTGAGATGGTGAGCCTACCCTAAAACCGCGCGTACCGCCGCTTGCGCGACCACGCCCGCACCGCGCCAAACAGCGCCAGCAGCAGCAGCGGGGCCCCGAGGTTCAGGGCTTGCCAAGCCTGGCGCTTTTCGGCGAGCTGTACTTTGTCGAGGGGGCGCAGGGTGATTTGCTTGCCGCGCACGGCGATGAGACCGGTTTCGTCGAGCAGGTAGTCGGTGGCATTGAGGATGAGCTCGCGGTTGGCAAACTCGGTGCTGCTGAGGCGGTCGTAGCCCAGGCGCATGGGGCGCTGCGACTTGGCATCCACGTCGTTGCGCAAAAAATCGCCGTCCGAAATCACCAGGATTTTGCTGGGTTGGGCGTTGGGGTTCTGGTCGGGCTGGTAGGTAGTGGTGCCGGGCTCGGCGCGGTTGGCGAAAAGCGAGCGGAATTGGCCTTCAAGCAAGTAGCCCACCGACTGGTAGCTGTCCTTGTAAAGCTTGGGGTTGGGCTCCAGGCGGGCGTCGTTGAAGTTTATGGGCACCGGCGCGGGCAGCACGCGGGTGTAGCGCGAGGTGCTCATTAACTGCGTTTTACGCACGCCTGCGGCCTTCACCGTGTCGATGTTGCCCACAAACTTCAGGTACACTGCGTCGAGGTTGCGCGTAATCGGGTTCGCGCTAAAGCGATTGATAAGTGGGTAAAGCTGCCAGGGTAGTGGCTCGATTTTGGGCTTGTTGCCGGTCATGCCGGTCACGAGCGGAATCTGCCCGCAGTTGAGGTCGAGCAGCAAATTCTGGTTCAGCCGCACGCCGTAGCGGAATAGCAGGTCGTCGAGGTTCAGGTTGTAGGGCGTGGCCAGGGCGGCGCCGTTGCGGCTCACGCTGTCGAGGTCTACGCGCAGGGCATCTACGAAGAACATGGCCCGCCCGCCGTGGGTAATGAACTGGTCGAGGCGAAATTTCTCGACCTCCGAATACGGCTTTTGGGGCTTGGCTATCACCACGGCGTCGAGGTTGCCGCGCAGGTCTTTAACCTGGTTCAGGTCCACGCGAAACACGTCGTAGTTCTGCGACCAAGCCGTGAGGATGTCGGCCATCTGCACGTTGGTCAGCTCGTCGTGGCCGGTTATTACGCCCAGGCGGCGCTTCGCGCCGCCGGGCGGCGCTACCTGCCGGATGGTGCTGGCCAGCTCGTATTCCAGGCCTTCCACGCTTTGGTTGAGGCGCTCTTCGGGGGCAGCTACCTGGCTGCCGCGCAGCAGCAGCACGTTGCGGGTTTGGCCGCCGGCCTGCACTACGACCCACGGGAAGATGAGCTTTTCGATGCGCTTACCGTTCTCATTCGCGCCCAGGTTGGTGGGTTTGAGACCTTTCTTGAGCAGCGTTTGGTAAAACTGATTGCGCCCGGCCTCGGTGCCGGCCGCGCTGGGGTCGATGAAGACGTAGTTCAGGTTGCCGCCGCCGTACACCTGCATTTCGGTCAGCGTTTCGCGCACGGCCTGCTCTAGTCGGCGGAAGGCGGGCGGGAATTCGCCGGTGAGGTACACCGTCACGGTCACCGGCTGATTGAGGTCGGTGAGCAGCTTCTTGGTGGCCGGCGACATGGTGTAGCGCTTTTCCTCCGTCAGGTCGAGGCGGAAAAAGAAGCGCTGGGCCACGAAATTCAGCACGAATAGCGCGCCGATGATGGCGGCGAAACGCAGCAAATCCTGTTTTTTGGCTGATGGCCGTTGGCTGTTAGCTGTTAGCTCTCCGTTGGTATCCACTTGGTTTATCTTTTTCTGAAAGTCTAGCTTTAGAGTAAGACATGAGACGTTAGACACGAGACATGAGAACTGCTCTACTTTGCTGAGTTCTCATGTCTCATGTCTAACGTCTCATGTCTTACTCATCCCCAATTGCGGCTACGCAGCGCCAGCCGGGTGCCCAGCAGCGCCACGGCTACCACGGTGAGAAAATACAGCACGTCGCGCGAGTCAATCAGCCCCTTGCTGAGGTCGCGGTAGTGCGCTGCGATGCCCAGCTGGCTGATGTAGTACGCCGGCGCACCATCAAATACCGAGGCCAGCGAATCGAAGCCGGTGTACACCAGAAAGCACGCCACCACGGCCAGCACGAAGGCGATAATCTGGTCGCGGGTGAGGGCCGAGGCCAGTACGCCGAGCGCCGCGAACACCGCCGCCAGCAAGGCCAGCCCCAGGTACGAGCCCACCGTGGCCGCCGAGTCGATGTTGCCAGCCGGCGAGCCCAGCTTGTACACCGAGAAGTAGTAGAGCAGCGTGGGCACCAGCGCTAGCAGCGCCAGCAGCAGGCAAGCCAGGTACTTGCCACCCACCAGCTGCCCATCGGTGAGCGGGCGGGTCAGCAGCAGCTCAATGGTGCCCGCCTTCTTCTCCTCGGCAAACGTGCGCATGGTAATGGCCGGAATCAGCAGCAGGAAAATCCAGGGCGCGAGGTTGAACAGCGATTGCAGGTCGGCGTAGCCATAGTCGAGCACGCTACTGTCGGGGAACACCCACACGAACAGCCCGGTAGCCACCAAAAACACGCCGATGACGACGTAGGCCACCGGTGAGTTGAGGAAGGCGTTGAATTCTTTTTGGAGGATGGTAAGCACAGAGGCAATTATTAGTACTTGGTTTCTTCTACTTCTTCTTTCAGTAAAGTCAGGCCAGCAATTTTACCTAAAACCTTTTTTACGTGGTTGTGCCTTGCTTCTTTTTCAATATTCTTGCCTTTATAATTTCGAACGTATAAGACAAAGGCATATTTTTTAGGGTCTTGTGTCAGCGGTGCAAGATACTTTTTATCGCGCAGATAAATAGATAGCCAATCAACAGCATGACCTTCGCAGCTAACATGCTCTCCACTGTATAGGCCTTCTCGAAGCACAACTTTTAAGTCAAGCGCTCTGGCTACGCGCGCACCCACTTCATCCATGTTAGTGGCCTGTACCCCATAAAGCAGAGTGTACTTCTTTACCATTGCCCAACTCTTCAATCAAATGCTGGGTTAAATATTTTCTGACCTTTTTGAGGTGTGAGTTCGTCAAGCTTGACTGGACACTTTATATCAAGTACTCCTTGAATATCCTCGAAGCAATCGACTATGGTTATTTCTTCTGTATCAAAATGGTCATGCACAACCATATGCGATTCCTCTATTTTGTCGAGGTATAATTTGTATGCACCTTTCCATTTTTGAACGCCAACTGACAGCCAATATCTTTTCCCATTCTCTTCCAACCAAAGTTGTTTGCCTATCTGCTTGCCGGCTTCTATCCATTCTCTGACTTTGGCTAAATCTCCCATAACAGCTACTTCGTTAATTCCCCAAACACCGCTTCCAGGCTCTGCTGCTCCTGGCGCAGCCCCAGCAGCAGCCAGCCCTGCTCCACGGCCAGGCGCGACACGGCGGCGCGCACGTCGGTGCCCGGCGCGGTGCGGATGAGCACCACGCCCGCCCCGGCCGCCTCCACGGCGCGCACTCCCGGCAGGGCGGCCAGCGGCGCGGTGGCCACGGGGCCTTCAAACTCGGCGCGGAGCACGGTTTCGCCGGCGGCGCGGGCGGCGAGCTCGGCCACGGGGGCATCGGCCACGAGCTTGCCCCGGCTGATGATGACCACGCGCGAGCACAGGGCCGTGACTTCGGGCAGAATGTGGGTGCTGAAAATGACGGTTTTATCTTCGCCCAGCTCGCGGATGAGCTGGCGGATTTCGCTTATTTGGTTGGGGTCAAGGCCGGTGGTAGGCTCGTCGAGGATGAGCACGTCGGGGTCGTGTACCAGGGCCTGGGCCAGGCCCACGCGCTGCCGGTAGCCTTTGCTGAGCGCCCCGATTTGCTTGTTTTGCTCGCGGGTGAGGCCCACGCGCTGCACCAGGCTGGCCACGTGCTGGCGCAGGTCGCGGCCCTTCAGCCCGTGCACGCCGCCGATAAATTCGAGGTACTCGTGCACGTACATGTCGAGGTAGAGCGGGTTGTGCTCGGGCAGGTAGCCCACCCGGCGGCGCACCGCGATGGGGTCTTGCTGCACGTCGAAGCCCGCCACGCGCACCGTGCCGGCCGTGGGCGGCAAGTAGCCCAGCGCGATTTTCATCGTCGTGCTTTTGCCCGCGCCGTTGGGGCCGAGGAAACCCACGATTTCGCCCTTGCCAGCCTGGAAGCTGATGTCGTCCACGGCGTTTTGCGCGCCGTAGGTTTTGATGAGGTGTTCGACTTCTACCATATTCCTACAATCGTCATGCTGAGCGGAGCGCAGCGGAGCCGAAGCATCTCTACCGCTTCGTTGCTAAGCGTAAGAGGTTAGTTCACCGATAGAGATGCTTCGACTTCGCTACGCTGCGCTCAGCATGACGGGCGTTTTTTGATACTGCTCTCAAAAAAACAAAGCTACTTCTTCACCCGCGCTGGCCGCAGCTGAATCTCGGAAACCATCGTCACATCCGGCACTTCCAGGGCGTGGACAATGGCGGCGGCAATGTCTTCGGGCTGCATCTTGTAGGGATTGGGTTCGGTGCCGGGCGTCGCGCCGTTGAAGTTGGTTTCGACCGAGCCGGGCATGACGCAGGTGACGCGGATGCCGTCGGGCCGCAGCTCTTTAAAGAGGGCGTCGGAGAAGCCGCGCACGGCGTACTTGGTGGCGCAGTAGCCGGCCAGCTCGGCGGTGCCCGCCGTGGCGGCCAGCGAGGCTACGTTGATGAGGTGGCCAGCGTGCTGCTTTTTCATTTGCGGCAGCACCGCCCGCGTGCAGTAAAACAGGCCGTTCACGTTGGTATCGAACATGGCGTGCCAGTCTTCCGACTTAAACCCATCAATCGGCCCAAAGATGCCCAGGCCGGCGTTGTTGACCAGCACATGGACTTCGGGCCCGAGTTCGCGCTGGGTGTTGGTAAAGGCTTCGGCCACGGCATGCTCGTCGCGCACATCGCAGGCAAAAAACAGGAACTGCTCGTGGTCGAGGTCTTCGGGGGCGCGGCGGCCCCAGCCGGCCACGGCGGCCCCGCGGGCCAGCAGGGCTTCGGCGGTGGCGCGGCCGATGCCGCTGCTCACGCCCGTCACGATGGCTACTTTTCCGGTCAGGTCCATATTTTTAGGAAAATTTTTAGCAGGATGAGTTTTTCTATACGGCTGCAAAGTACGGGTTGGTTGGGGCTACGGCGCGGGGCGCTACTGCTGGCGGGCGCGGCCAGCCTGGCCGGTTGCAGCGATGGCCACCGCCTCGACTGCCTCAAAAGTACCGGTAGCATCACCACCCAGCGCCGCGCCGTGGACGCCCGCACCCGCAGCGTGGAAGTGTACGGCAACGTGGACCTCACCATCGTGCCCGACACCGACACCTATGCCGAAGTGCGGGCCGGCGAGCACGTGGCCGATGGCATCACGCTCACCAGCGAAGGCCTCAAAAGTCTGGTTATCAAGAACACTAACACCTGCAACTGGACGCGCAGCTACGACACGCCCTTCGAGGTGCGGCTGCACATTCCGCACCTCACCAACATCCGGCAGGAGGGCTACGGCCTCGTAAGCACCGCCAGCCGCTGGACCCAGGACACGCTATTCGTGCACCTGCTCGGGGCGGGCGACGTGAAGCTCGACCTCACCAGCAAGTACCTCTGGACCGACATGTACGAGCTCGGCGACATGACTTTCACGGGCACTACCAACGAGTTTCACCCCACCGTGGGCGGCTCGGGCTTCCTATTCGCTGATGGTCTCACGGCCAACGCCTGCTACTTCCAGACTACCCGCACCAGCCTCGGCTACGCGCACTTGCGCGCCGCGCAAGTGCTGGGTGGGCCGCACGCAGGCAAGGGCACGCTGTACTACGCTGGCAACCCTGGCACCGTCAGTATCACGGGCGGCGGCAAGGTGGTGAAGCAGTGAGCAGAGCGCCACGTCTGTCATGCAGAGCGCAGCGAAGCATCTCTATCGCTTCGTTAAGTACGGTGTAGATGAAGCGGCAGAGATGCTTCACTGCGTTCAGCATGACAGAAGTACTGTATCTCCTTTACAGCAGGTCGCCCAGTTGCGGCCGAATAACGATTTCCTCCACCACGGCCTGCGGCGAGAGGCCGAAGGCCGAAAACACCGCCTCGGCCACGTCTTCAGCGCGGATGAAGCGCTCGGCAGGCTCCCCTACCCCGTCCCAGCTGCGGGTTAGGGTAGCGCCGGGCAGCACGGCTGTCACGCGGATACCCTGGGTTTTGAGCTCTTCGCGCAGGGTTTTGGTGAAGCCTAGCAGGGCAAATTTGGCGATGCCGTAGGAGCCGCCGTTGGGGTAGGCCATAAGGCTGGCCGTGGAGCAGATAGTGAAAATGTGGCCCTGGCGCCGGGCCACGAAGGCGGGCAGCAGCGCCCGCGTTACATCGTAGGCGCTGAGCAGGTTGGCGGCCAGCATTTCGCGCAGGCGCGAGCCGTTAGCGGGCTCGTCTTGCAGGCGGCCGGGGGCGAAGGCCCCAGCATTATTAATAAGCGCGGCCAGCGGCAACTTTAAGCCCAGCACAAACTCGGCAAAGCGCTGGCAGTCGGCGTGCTGGCTGAGGTCGGCGGACAGGGTGTGCAGGGCGGCGGGCGCGGCGGGGCTTAGCTCGGCTTCAAGCTGGGCCAGCGCCTCGGCCGAGCGGGCGCAGGTAGCCACCGCGTAGCCAGCCGCCAGAAACCGCGCTACCACGGCTCGGCCGATGCCTTGGCTACCGCCCGTCACGACAACTAATTGGGAAGATGGAGCCACTGTTTTCCGGTTTTTTACGTATGGGCCGTAAAGCTACGGCGAGCCCCCACGGCGGGGCGGCCAGTCGAGCTTACCGCCTGTCTTACCTCCTTCTCATGCTCAAAGTTTTCGGCTCATTCGTACTCTTTTTACAAAACATGACCACGCGCACCGAGCGGCTGCGCGTGCTCTGGCGGCGATTTATGGAAGAAGCGACGCTCATCGGCGTCGATTCCATCTTTATCGTAGGTATCGTATCGGCCTTCATCGGGGCTGTTACTTGCATCCAAATTGCCTACAACCTCACCAACCCGCTCATTCCGAAGTCGACCATCGGCTATATGGTGCGCGAAATGACGATTCTGGAGCTCGCGCCCACCATTACCAGCATCGTGCTGGCCGGCAAGGTAGGCTCGTCCATCGCGGGCGGCCTGGGCACTATGCGAATTACCGAGCAGATTTCGGCGCTGGAGGTAATGGGCATCAACGCCACTTCGTACTTGGTGCTGCCGCGCATTCTGGCGTCCATGTTCATGTTCCCGCTGCTGGTTATTCTGGCAATGGCGCTCAGCATTTTAGGCGGTTACCTGGCCGGCACGCTGTCGGGCGCGATGGTAGCCACCGACTACATCGAGGGCATCCGCACCGATTTTATTCCCTATAACATCGTGTTTGCTTTGATAAAAGCGGTGGTATTCGCCTTCCTCGTGTCAGGCATTTCGGCCTACAAAGGCTTCTACACGCAAGGGGGCGCGCTGGAAGTAGGCGCCGCCAGCACGGCCGCCGTTACCAACTCCATCATCTCCATCCTGCTGGCCGACTACGTGCTGGCGGCGGTATTGCTTTAATTTTTAGCTGTTAGCCTCTGGCTGCTGGCTGTTGGCTTTTTCGGAAGCAAAACAAGCTTTGCAAGCATTTTGTAGAAGAAAAGCTAACAGCTAATAGCCAGCAGCTAACAGCTAAAAATAATGATTGAAATATCCAACATCCAGAAAGCTTTCGACGGCAACCAAGTGCTGAAAGGCATTACCTGCACGCTCGAAACCGGCAAGTGCAACCTACTACTTGGCGGCTCGGGCACCGGCAAAAGCGTGCTACTCTCGTGCATCGTGGGTTTGCAAAAGCCTGATATCGGTTCGATTACCTTCGATGGCACCACGTACACCAACGCCAAGGTGGACATTCGACAGGAAATTCGCCGCAAAATCGGGATGCTCTTCCAGGGCTCGGCTTTGTTCGACTCCATGACCGTGGCCCAGAATGTGGAGTTCCCCCTGCAAATGCTGACGCCCGAAATGAGCCCTGAGGAGCGCCGCGACCGCGTGGAGTTTTGCCTCAAGCGCGTGGGCCTCGAAAATGCGGGCAACAAGATGCCCTCCGACATTTCGGGCGGTATGAAGAAGCGTGTGGGCATTGCCCGCGCCATCGCGCCCAATTGCACCTACCTCTTCTGCGACGAGCCCAACTCGGGCCTCGACCCGGCCACGAGCATCAAGATTGACGAGCTGATTTACGAAATCACGCACGAGTACAATATCACGACCGCCATCATCACCCACGATATGAACTCGGTGGTAGGCATCGGCGACCACATTATCTTTCTGCACAAAGGCTTGAAATTGTGGGATGGTACGAAAGAGGAAATCCTGAACGCCGAGGTGCCCGAACTGCGCGAATTCATCTTCTCGTCGTCGCTGGTGCGCGCCGCTAAGCGCGTGGAGCAGGAAGACGGCCCGCAGGGCCTGGAGCACCTGGCCCAGGAGCCGCTGTCGGAACTGTAGAAATGTAGGGTAAGCTTTAGCTTGCCGTTCGCAAACACGGGTAGCTGCCCAGCCGCCCAAACCGCGAAACGGCAAGCTAAAGCTTACCCTACACTATTTTCGGCCCATGAATCAGACTCTCGCCGGAAAAGTGGCCCTTGTTACGGGCGCTTCTAAGGGCATTGGCCGCGCCATTGCCACGTTGTTTGCCCAGCAGGGCGCGCAGGTTGCGTTTACCTATTTGTCGTCGGTCGAGAAGGGCCAAGCGCTCGAAACCGAGCTTGCCGCCCACGGTAGCAAAGTGAAGGGCTACCGCTCCGACGCCTCCGACTACGCCCAGGCCGAACAGCTGGTGGATGATGTCGTGAAGGAATTCGGCAAGCTGGATATTCTGGTCAACAACGCCGGCATCACGCAGGATGGCCTGCTCATGCGCATGAGCGAGGAGCAGTGGGACAACGTACTCACCGTCAACCTCAAGTCGGTGTTTAACCTCACCAAAGCCGCCACCAAGCCCATGATGCGCGCCAAAACCGGCAGCATCATCAACATGACCTCGGTGGTGGGCCTGAAAGGCAACGCCGGCCAGGCCAACTACGCCGCCAGCAAGGCCGGCATCATCGGCTTCACCAAGTCGGTGGCCCTGGAGCTGGGCTCGCGCAACATCCGCTGCAACGCCATCGCCCCCGGCTTCATTGAAACCGAAATGACCGACGCCCTCGACCAAAAGCAGGTCGATGAGTGGCGCAAGGCCATCCCGCTCAAGCGCGGCGGCTCGCCGGATGACGTGGCCAAGGCCACCGCGTTTCTGGCCTCGGACGATTCGGCGTACATCACTGGGCAGGTGCTGCAAGTAGATGGCGGGATGCTGACGTAGGCGTTAATGCCAGGCTTGCTGCCGCTGTATTAAAAGGCTGTTATAATCGGCACTCCGTCGTTTTGGAATGGAGTGCAGGTAATAACAGCCTTTTTCAGTTAACAGGGTGTAATTGTTGCGAGGCGCAAAACCCCACCTTTCCACAGCGATGATATTAAAGCCAGTGGGGCGCACATTCAGCACGTGGAAGTCATACAAACTGTCGCTTTCTGCCAGACACGCCTTTATGCTGCTGTTTACCATTTCCTTGTTATACTGGCGCAATTTCTGAGCGTTCATTTGTCTCGCCAACTCTGCTTGTAAGTTGATTGCGCCAGCAAAGCCTCTGTCGGGAAAACATATGGTAACATTGGGGGGCGGTGGTTTCACAATGATTTCAGCTGGCAGATACTCGTAGCCACTTTTGGCCCACACATAGCCAGCGGCAAGTAGCCCACCCGCAAAACCTAGCAGCACAAGCAAAATGGTCGTTGCCCAATCTGTGGGTAAAACTTGCAGTTGCGTCAATCGGCGGATAACTCTTTGCATCGGTAAAATTTCACTTGTGAATAGTCCTTATCTCCGTCTTTTTCCCTGATGCTTTTACCTGCCAAAATCCTCACCAGCGCCGCTGTTTTAGCGCTGGCCACCGCTAGCACTCTCGCATACCCGCGCCTCGCCGCCAAGCTCCACCGCTGGCAGGCCCAGCGCCAGGCCACGGCCGCCACGGCTCCCCTGGCTATTACACTCCACGAGGGAGACCTCATTTTTCACACCTCACTATCGGCCCAAAGCCAAGCCATTCAGCTGGCTACGCATTCGCCCTACAGCCACTGCGGCCTGCTATATAAAACCAACGGCGAGTGGCAGGTATTTGAGGCCATGCAGCCGGTGAAGCTGACGCCGCTGGCGCGCTGGGTGGCGCGGGGCCAGGGCCAGCACTTCGTGGTGAAGCGGCTGCGCGATGCCGGCACTGCCCTCACGCCCAGCGCGCTGGCGCAACTGCGGGCGGCGGGCCAGCCCATGCTGGGGCACGGCTATGACCTGGCGTTTGAGTGGTCGGATGCGCGGATTTACTGCTCGGAGCTTATCTGGAAAGTGTACGACCGGGGGCTGCACCGGCAGCTGGGGCAGTTGCAGCAGCTGCGCGATTTTGACCTGAGCCACCCCGCCGTGCAAGCCAAGCTGCGGGAACGCTACGGCGCGCAACTGCCGTTGTCGGAGCCCGTCATTTCGCCGGCCAGTATCTTTAGCAGCCCCGAGCTGGTGACCGTCGTGCGGCGGTAGGCGGGCGGGTTTGTTCGTTTCTTGCTTTGCGCTGCTTGGGTGGCGCGCCTCTGCTCTTGCTTTCTACTGCCTATTCTCCCTGGTTTATTTTGCTGTGCCTGGCCGTGGGCGCGGGCTACTCGGCGCTACTCTACTCGGCCAAAGCGCCGTGGAGCCGGGCCGTTAATTACGGCTTGGCGGCGCTACGCTTTGTGGTCGTCAGCTTTCTGTGCTTTCTGCTGCTCTCGCCGTTCGTCAAGGCCACGACTACCCGCACGGAGGCCCCGACCGTGGTGCTGGCGGTTGACAACTCGCAGTCGGTAAGCTTATTCACGCCCAAGCCGGCCCTGGGCCAGCTCACGACTGGGCTGCCGCAGCTAGCGGCCACGCTACGCGAAAAAGGCTTTCGCGTCGAAACCCGCACCCTCACCAAAGCCGAGGCCGCGCCTGATTCGCTGCGCTTCACCGCCGACCGCACCGACCTCAACAAGCTGCTCGCCGACAGCCGCGAGGCCAATGCCGACCGCAACCTGGCCAGCGTGGTGCTCGTGAGCGACGGCATCGTGAACCAGGGCCAGGAGCCGCAATTTGCGGAGTTCAACTTCCCGATTTTCGGCGTGGCCCTGGGCGATACCATCGCCAAAAAAGACCTCCGCCTCACCGACCTGGCATACAACCGGGTCGCGTTCAGCGGCAATAAATTCCCTTTGGAAGCCGAAATCGGTTACGAAGGCTACGCGGGCGGCACGGCCACCGTGGAGGTGCGCGAGGGCGGCCGGGTGCTGGAATCGCGCCGCGTGGCGCTGCCCGCTGGCCGCCGCCGGCTCAAGGCCACGTTTCTGCTCACCGCACCCGCGCCCGGCAAGCGCCGCTACGAAGTGCGCGTGGTGCCCCAGCCCGGCGAGTTTACGGTGCTTAATAACGCCCGCACGGCCTTTGTCGAGGTAGTAAAAGGCAAGCTGCGCGTGCTGCTGGCCGGGGCCGCCCCCCACCCCGATTTGAAGGCGTTGCGGGCCGCCATTCTGGCTAATAACAATTTTGACCTCACGCTAAGCGTGGCCGGCGTGGGTGCGCCGCTTCCGGCCGGCACTACCTTCGACGTGGCCGTGCTGCACCAGCTGCCCGCCAAGGGCGGCTTGGGCCAGGAGCTGCTGGCACGGGTACGGGCCGCCCGCGTGCCGGTGCTCTACATCCTGGGCGCGCAGTCCGACTTCGCGGCCTACAACCAGCTGAATGGCGGCGCAACCGTGCAGCCGCGCGGCAGCCAAACCGACGAGGTGACGCCGCTACCCAACCCTGGCTTCGCCCGCTTCCCGGTGGAGGAGGAAAGCCGGCGGCGCTTTGGGCAGTACCCGCCCGCGCCGGTGCCGTTTGGCGAGCTGCGGCTGAGCGGCGGAGCCGAGGCCGCGCTGTGGCAGCAGGTGGGCCGCCTGCCCACCCAGAAGCCGCTGCTGGTATTTGGCAGCGCCACGGCCACGCCCCGCGCCGCCACGCTGCTGGCCGAAAACACCTGGCAGTGGCGCTTGCAGGAGGCCGTGTCCCACGACGACCGCCCCGAAGCCTACGACCGCCTCATCGGCCGCACCTTGCAGCTGCTGACCCAAAACGCCAACAAAAAGCGCCTCGACGTATACCCCACCCAGGACGCCTTCGGCACCCAGGACGACGTGACGCTAGGTGCGGAAACCTACAACGCCGTTTTCGAGCGCATCTACGACCAGAAAATCACGCTCACGCTTACCGACTCGGCCCGCAAGCAGCGCACCGTGATATTCAGCAACCCCGCCGATGGCTCGCCGCTGCACCTAGGGCCGCTGGCGGCCGGCCTCTACCGCTACCAGGCCCGCGCTACGCTCGGCGGCCAGGCCCAGCAGGCGGCGGGCGAAATCTTGGTGCAAAACCAGCCTCTCGAAGCCCAGGAGTCGCGCGCCGACCACCGGCTGCTGGCGCAGCTGAGCCGCCGCAGCGGCGGGCAGCTCTACTACCCCGCCCAGCTCGATGAGTTGGCGCAGGACATCGCGGCGCGCAACTTCAAGCCGGTTATTTCCAGCGAAGAGGACTTGAAGGATTTGATTAACCTAAAGTGGCTGTTCTTCGCGCTACTGGCACTACTCACAGCCGAGTGGGCCACGCGCAAGTACCAAGGCGGCGTGTAACACCAAGCTCCAGCTTGGTGCTACGTCAGGTTAGCGCGCCCGAACATCATTCAACGATTCACCAAGCTAGAGCTTGGTGTTACTTATGCGTTACATCCTCCTCAACAAGCCCTACGAAGTCCTCACCCAGTTTACCGACGAGCACGGCCGCGCCACGCTCAAAGACTTCGTGAGCGTGCCCGAGGTGTACCCGGTGGGCCGGCTCGACTTCGACAGCGAGGGCCTGCTGCTACTCACCGACGACAAGCAATTGCAACACCGCCTCAGCGACCCGCGCTACAAGGTGCCCAAAACCTATTGGGCACAGGTGGAGGGCCTTCCCACTGAGGCAGCCCTAGGTCAGCTGCGGCAGGGCGTGCAGATTAAAGAGGGCTTCACGCTGCCAGCTGAAACAGTCGCCCTAGATGAGGCCGCCACGGCCGGCTTGTGGCCGCGCACGCCGCCCATTCGCTACCGGGCCAGCATTCCGACGAGCTGGCTGGCGCTTACTATCTCGCAGGGTATGAACCGGCAGGTGCGCAAGATGTGCGCCGCCGTGGGCCTGCCCTGCCTGCGGCTGGTGCGCGTGGCCCTAGGCGAGCTGACCATTGGTAATTTAGCGCCCGGCGAATGGCGCGACCTGACGCCCGACGAGGTAGCGGCGCTCCGCAAAACGGCGGGCGCGGGCCAGTCGGCACCCGCCCGCAAAGTGGCCCGGCCAACCAATTCTTTCAAAGGCCGTCGCTTTTAACCTACTTACTTCATGAAACGCCGCCTGCTGCTACTTGGAAGTCTGATTTTTGTAGCCGGCAACGTGGTGGCGTTTATGCACGCCTGGCGCTTCACGCACTTTACCGACGAGCCGGGCGCGCATTCGCCTGCCCCCGAGCAGCTTACTACCGCACACAAGCTGTGGGTGCTGCTGACGGGCGTGCACAATCCCCGCCCCCAAAGCCTGCTGACGCCCGGTTTTGCGGTGCAAAATATTACCATCGCCAGCCCCAATGGCCCGCTCGCCGCTTGGTACGCCCGGCCCGATACAGCGGTACCTAGGGGCACGGTGGCGCTGTTTCACGGCTACACTAGCAACAAGGCGCACTTGCTGCACGAGGCGGGCTACTTCCGGCAGCTCGGCTACGCGGTGCTGCTCGTCGACCAGGCCGGCAACGGCGGCTCGGCGGGCAGCCGCACCACCATCGGCTACCGCGAGGCCAACGACGTGGCCGCCGCCGTGCGCTACCTACGCGCCCGTCAGTCGGCCAGCCGACCCGATTCGCTCGTGCTCTACGGCGTGAGCATGGGCGCCGTGGCCATCATGCGGGCCGAGGCCGAGCTGGGCGTAAAGGCCGATATGAACATCTTGGAGTGCCCTTACGGCACCATGCGCCAAACAGTGTATAATCGCTTCCATTCGATGAAGGTACCGGCCTTCCCCCTGGCCGATATGCTGGTATTCTGGGGCGGTGTGCAGAACGGCTTCTGGGCCTACAGCCTACAAGGCGAGGAGTTTGCCCGCCGCATCAAAACCCCTACCCTGCTCCTCTGGGGCACCGCCGACCCTAAAGTAACCCGCGCCGAAACCGACGCCATTTTTGCTAACCTGGCCGGCCCCAAGCAGCGCCAGGATTTCGAAGGTTCGGAACACGAGCCATATTGGCTCAAGCACCCGGAGACGTGGCGGGGCGTAGTAGCAGGCTTTTTAGGAAAGCGCTGAAAGCGCTGACCGCAGTTTAGCGCGCAGCGCGCAACTGCTGGGCGACCAGTGGGGCGAGTCTCCAGACTCGCGCAATTTAAATAACTCAGAACAGCAAACTCACTTCCAAAACAGCCTCCAACCCAGCATAAAACGACGCGCTGGAATACACATAATCCACCTCCCGATAGCAGATACCCGCCCGCACCGGATTCTGGTGAATATAGTTCAATTTCTGCTGCGTAACGGCTTCACTTTTCAACTCTACCCCGTGGCTACGCTGCTGCCAGAGTTGCACGTTCGTATTCTTCGGCTTGAATTCGCCCTGCTTACGCAACGTCCATTCCAGCCACTGCCGGCGGCTCTCTTGCTGGTTGGCCACAATCGCCTCAAACACTCGCCGCGCCGTAAATTTCTTGAAGTCGCGCACGATGTCGGACAGTTCGTGGCCATCGGCGGCGCGGGCTATCAGGTGCAGATGGTTTGTCATCAAGCAGTACGCAAATAGTTCTAAGCCCTTGCTTTGCTGGCAGTAGCGCAAGCTCTCGACAACGATGTCTTTGTAGCGCGGCCGGGTAAAGACGTCGAGCCACTCTACCACCGTGAAGGTGAGAAAGTACAGCCCTGTTTGGTCGCGGATGGGGTACGCCATAATCGTTTTACATTCCTTCACGCCACTGGCGCTGGCCGCTGTTTAGCGCGCAGCGCGTAACGGCAGGCCAGCGCCAGTGGGGCGAGTCTGCAGACTCGCGAAGCAAGATAAGACACCTGACTATCAAGGCATATAATACCTATGTTATTTTTGTTAAATTCATTGTGCTTGAAGCACTACCCGTTACGCAAGTCTGGAGACTCGCCCCACTGGTCGGCCTACCGTTACGCGCTGCGCGCTAAACAGCGGCCAGCGCCAGTGGCGGCATGCAGTAAAAAGGAGCTTGTGCCAGTGGCACAAGCTCCTTTTTGTCGAATCCCTAATTACTACCCCTAGGCATGCGACGCCGGACGATTGGCCGGCAGGTCGTCGGCGTAATGCGTGTGCTCGGCGCGGTAGGTGCGCTCGAAGATGAGCGGGAAGATGAACAGCGTAAGCACCGTACCCGTGAGCAGGCCGCCGATAACCACGATAGCCAGCGGCTTCGAGGTTTCGGAGCCGATGCCGGTGCTGAGGGCGGCCGGCAGCAGGCCAATGATAGCCATGAGCGCCGTCATCACCACAGGACGCACCCTTGAGGCCACGCCTTCCGAAAGGCTGCGGTCGAGGCTCATCTTGTGCAGCATGTTTTGCTTAAACACGCTGATGAGAATCACGCCGTTCTGAATACAGATACCGAACAAGGCGATGAAGCCGATACCGGCCGAAATCGAGAAGTTGGTGTGCGTGATGAGCAGCATGGCAATGCCGCCGATGAGCGCAAACGGCACGTTGAGCAGCACCAGGCCGGCGTCTTTCAGATTGCCAAACAGAATGAACAAAATGAAGAAGATAAGCGCCAGCGAGATGGGCACTACCTGCGCCAAGCGCTGCGAGGCGCGGCGCTGGTTTTCGAAGTCGCCGGTCCACTTCATGCTATAGCCTTTGGGCAGCTGCACTACCTTGTTCACCTTGGCCTGCGCCTCGGCAATGGCCGAGCCCATGTCGCGGCCCCGCACCGAGAACTTCACGGCCGAGAAGCGGGTATTGTCGTCGCGGTAGATGAGGCTGGGGCCGGTGACGGGCTTCACGTCGGCTATTTCGTTCAGAGGCACTGTTTTGCCACTTTGGGTGGGCACCATGAGGGCGGCGATTTCGGTCGGGCTCTGGCGGAACTGCGCCTCGTAGCGCACCCGGATGGGAAACTTGCGCTCGCCTTCGTACATCTGGCTGGCCTGCTTGCCGCCCACCGCCATTTCGAGCACGGCGTTGGCATCGGCCTTGTCAATGCCGTAGCTGGCCATGCGGCGCTCGTCGAGGTCGGCGTGCAGTTCGGGCTGGCCGATGTTGCGCAGCAGCCCTAGGTCGTCAATACCGTCTACGTGTTGCAGCACCTCGTACACCTGGCGGGCTTTGCTTTCCATCAGCTTGAGGTCGGTGCCGTAGATTTTCACCGCAATCGAGCCCTTCACGCCCGAGGCAGCTTCTTCCACATTGTCGGTAATGGGCTGCGAAAAGTTGAAATCAACGCCGGGAAAGCGGTTCAGCTTTTCCTTCATCCGCTCGATAAGGTCCTCGCGGTAGGCCTTGGATTTCATCTTTTTCTGCACCTCGTCGGTGTGCTTTATCTGCACCAGAAACTCGTTGTTGTAGAAGCCCGTGGGGTCGGTGCCGTCGTTGGGGCGGCCGGTCTGGCTCACCACGTCGCTCACTTCGGGGAAGCTCACGAACACGCGCCGCATCTCGTTGCAGAGCTTATTCGAGGCGTCGAGCGAGATGCTGAGCGGCAGCTGCGCCCGCACGTAAATCGAGCCTTCATTGAGCTCGGGCAAAAACTCGGTACCTAGGAACTGGAACATCCCCACCCCTACTGCTACCAGCACCGTGGCAAACAGCAGGCTCGCCGTTTTGCGGGCGTAGGTGAAGTCAAACACCTTTTTCGCGCCTTTGCTGATGCCGCGCACGATAAAGTTATCCTTCTCACGCACGTCTTTGCGCAGCAAAATGCTGGCCAGCACCGGCACCAGGGTCAGCGTGAAAATCAAGGCACCTAGGAGGGCAAAACCCAGCGTCCAGGCCAGCGGCGAGAACACCTTACCTTCTACTTTCTCGAACGAGAAAATGGGCAGCAAAGCCGTGATAATGATGGCCTTGGCGAAGAAAATCGACTTACCCATATCGCGGCCGGTTTTCTTGATGAGGCCCAGCTTGGCGAGCTTGTTAAAGCGCTCCATGCCTACCTCGTGGGCTTTGTGGTCGAGGGCCACGAAGAGTCCTTCCACCATCACTACCGCGCCGTCGATGATGATACCGAAGTCAATTGCGCCCATGCTGAGCAGGTTAGCGCTCATGCCCCGCAGGCGCAGGCAGATGAACGCAAACAGCAGCGCCAGCGGGATGATAATGCTAACGATGACTGTAGTGCGCCAGTCAGCCATGAACAGAAACACAATCACCGTCACGAAGAGCATACCCTCCATGAGGTTGTGAATCACGGTCTCGGTCGAGAAGTCAATAAGTTGCTGGCGGTCGTAAAAGGTGCTGATTTTTACATCAGGCGGCAGAATCTTCTCGTTCAGCAGCTGCACCTTCGCTTGCAGGCGCTCAATTACTTCCGAAGGGTTTTCGCCCTTGCGCATTACCACGATGCCTTCTACCTTATCGTCCTCCAGGCCCCGGCCCACGCGGCCCAGGCGCGGCAGCGCCGACTCGGCCACCTTGGCCACGTCCTTGATGAGGATGGGCACGCCGTTCACGTTCTTGACGACCGTGTTGTTGATGTCCGAAATGTTGTTGAGCAGGCCAATGCCGCGCACCACGAAGTTTTGCTGGCCCTCGTTTATCACGTCGCCGCCCACGTTGATGTTCGAGCGCTGCACGGCCGTGTAGAGGTCGAGCGGCGTCAGCCCGAAGTCCTGCAACTTGCTGGGGTCTACCGATATCTCGTAGCTCTTTACCTCGCCGCCGAAGCTGTTCACGTCGGCCACGCCGGGCACGGCCTTCAGGTTGCGCTCAATCACCCAGTCCTGAATAGTTTTCAGTTCACGGGTGGTTTTGTTCTTGCTGGTCAAGGTGTAGCGGTAAATTTCGCCAGTGGGACCGTAGGGCGGCTGCACCTCGGGCTCGGCGCCGTCGGGCAGGTCGGCCCCGGCCAGCAGGTTGTTGACCTGCACGCGGGCAAAGGCGTCATCTACGCCGTCGTCGAAAATCACCTTCACCACCGACAAGCCAAAGAGCGTGGTTGAGCGCACGCTGGTTTTCTTCTGCACGGGGTTCAGCGCAATCTCGATGGGCGCGGTCACGAACTTCTCAATCTCCTCGGCCGAGCGGCCGGGCCACTGCGTGATGATGGTGATTTCGGTGTTCGTCACGTCCGGAAACGCCTCGATGGGCGTGTTCCGGTAACTCACCACCCCGGCGATAATCGCCACGAGCGTAAGTAGAAAAACAAAACCCCGGTTTTTAAGGGAAAAGGCAATGATGCCTTGGATGAATTTATTCATTTAGAAGTCGATACTGACTTGTATAATGCTGGTTATTACTTCGTCATGCTGAGCGGAGCGCAGCGAAGTCGAAGCATCTCTATTAGGGAACTAACTCCCGGC
>NZ_DASTEP010000092.1:0-5397 GCF_035709525.1 Hymenobacter sp.
CCTCTCCCGGAGGGGAGGGGCCGGGGGTGGGGTTACACGGCCGACGAGCTTTAACCGCTTCCAAATTCTTTCAATTATGAAATTCCGCCTACTTCCTTATTCACTCCTCCTCCTCGCCCTCGCCACCACCAGCTGCCTCAAAGACAACCCCGACTACGCGGCCGGCGCGCCCAGCCCCAATGTGGCGCTCGACGAGCTGCGCCGCCTCTACCAGGGCTCGAATGTGGTGCTGGAGCCCGGCCAGCTGTCGGGCGCGCACCAGGTAGTAGGGCTTATTATTTCGGAGGCGGCGGGCGGCAACGTACCCGGCGGCGTGGGCACCATCGTGGTGCAGAACAAGCGGCGCGGCACGGTGCGCGGCATCGTCATTCCCATCACGGGCGGCGCGGCGCCGAGCCTCGCCGTGGGCGACTCGGTGGTGGTGGACATCAAAGGCGCGACGCTGGCCAAGAGCGCCGGCGCGCTGCGCCTCGAAGGCATCACGCCCGACCGCGTGCGCAAGGTGAGCAGCGGCAACGCCGTGCAGGTGCGCGACATCACCATCGGCGCGCTGCTGGCCGACGTGAACGCCTACGACGGCACACTGGTGCGCCTCACGGGCGCGAGCATCACGCCGCTGCCGGTATCGGGCGACACCTACGCGGGCGATAAAACGCTGGCTGACGGAGCCAGTAATAAGCTGACGCTGCACACCGAGGCCACGGCCGCCTTTGCTACCCGGCGCGTGCCGGCCAGCGCCACGTTTGTGGGCATTGCGGTGGGCGCGCTCGATGCCGCACAGGCCGCCGTGCCGCAGCTGTGGCTGCGCACCGCCGCCGATGCCGTGGACCCCAGCGGGCCGATTTACCCCGGCTTCCCCGAGAGCTTCGAGGCCGTGCCGCAGGCTACGAAGGGCAGCTACGACATGAACACTACCACCGTGCCCGACAACACCGTGCAGTTTAGCACCGGGCGCTGGAAGCTGTACCAGGCCATTCTGGGCAATACCTCGGGGCGCGACCGCTACACCGGCACCCAGGGCATTCGGATGCAGCAGGGCCTCACGGTGCCGGCCGTGGTCGAAATGAAGTTTGACCTGCCCAACGGCGCCACCAAAGTCACGCTGCTCTACGGGGCCTACTACACCGACGCCGCCAGCTCGTGGAAGCTGGAGTATTCGCAAGACCAGGGCGCGACCTGGACGCAAGCCGGGGCCGTGGTTTCGGATGCCGGCAACTGGCAGCGCACGGCCACTTTCCTGCTGAATATCAGCGGGCCGGTGCGCTTCCGCATCAATAAGCTGGGCCTGGGGCCGAGCAACCCGCCCACCGTGCTCAATGGGCGGCTGGGGCTGGATGACATCGCCATTTACGAGAATTAGCCGGTAGCGCGGACTTTCAGTCCGCGAGTAACCTGTCTTATCAACGCGCCCGACTTTACCTGTGTACCGCTTTTACTCGCGGACTGAAAGTCCGCGCTACACCTTCCCCTTACCATGTTTCGCCGCAAATTCCTCCAAAGCCTGGGTTTCGTGGGTGCTGGCCTCAGCCTGCCGCTCGCCCCCGCCGCCCTCGCCGCCCCTGACGCTGCGCCCGCCCCGGCCGGCCACAAACTCAGCCTCGCCCCGCTCATCATAAAAGGCAAAGTGCACCACAACGGTACCGGCCTGCCGGGTGTGGCCGTGAGCGATGGCTACAACATTGTGCTGACCGACAAGGCCGGCAAATACACCTTAGAAAGCAACGCTACGGCCGAGTACGTGCACGTGTCGGTGCCGCGCGGCTACGCCTTTCCGCACGAAAAGGGCGTGGCACGCTTCTACCAGCCCATTCAGCCCGGCGCGGCGAAAATGACGGCCGATTTTGCCCTGCAAAAGCTGGCCGCTGATGATACCAAGCACACCTTTATGGTGTGGGCCGACCCGCAGATGATAAACAAAAAGGACTGCCGCGAGCTGCTGACCTCTTCCGCGCCCGACCTGCAAAAGCTGGCCGCGCAGTACGACGCCAGCACCACCTTCGCCATCGGCTGCGGCGACTTGGTGTGGGACAAACACGAGCTGTTTGAAGACTACAAAAAGGCGGTTGAAATCAGCGGCATCCCGTTCTTCCAGGTTATCGGCAACCACGACCTCGACCTCACGGCGCGGGCCGACGAGGGCTCGGCGCGCACGTTTAAGAGCCACTTTGGGCCGACGTACTACTCCTTCAACCGGGGCGAGATTCACTACGTGGTGCTCGATAACGTCTTCTTCATCGGCCCGCCCAAGAAGTACATCGGCTACCTGCCCGAGCAGCAGCTGCAATGGCTGGAGCAAGACCTGAGCCACGTGAAGCCGGGCACCACGGTAGTCGTGGCGCTGCACATCCCGGTGAACAGCGGCGACCAGCGCCGCAACAACCTTAAGGAAGAATCGCTGGGCGGCGTGGTGTCGAACCGGGCCGAGCTCTACCGCATCCTGAAGCCGTACACGGCGCACCTCATGACGGGCCACACGCACGTGTGCGAGAAGGTTTTCCACGAAAACACCATCGAGCATACCCACGGCGCGGTGTGCGGCGCGTGGTGGACCGGCCCCGTTTGCACCGACGGCACGCCCAGCGGCTACGGCGTGTACGAGGTCAGCGGCCCCGACATCAAGTGGTATTACAAATCGGTGGGCCACCCGCGCGAGCACCAGCTGCGCAGCTACCCCAAAGGCAGCGTGCCCGCCCACCCCGCCGACGTGGTGGCAAACGTCTGGAACTGGGACCCGCAATGGAAGGTAGTGTGGTACGAAAACGGCGTGCGACAGGGCGAGATGCGCCAGCAAACCGGCCTCGACCCGCTGGCCGTGCAGTTGCAAGCCGGCGACCAAATTCCGGCCAAGCACAAGTGGGTGGACCCGACCATGACGGACCATTTGTTTTTCGCCACGCCCTCGGCCGGGGCGAAGGAAATTCGGATTGAGGCCACCGACCGCTTCGGGCAGGTGTACAGCGACACGGTAGCGGTGTAAGGTAGCGGTAGTTCGGACTTTGTAGTCCGAACGCGCGCAGCGCGCATCTACTTCTACTTCTCTTTCACCAACGTACCCCAACGTGGATGCGCGCTGCGCGCGCGCTCGGACTACAAAGTCCAAGCTACCCTGAATGATGAAATACCTCGCCCTCGCCGCCCTACTCACCACCGCCGCCCAGGCGCCGCCGCGCCCGCTCTTCGACCTGCAAGCCCACCGGGGCGGCCGGGGGCTGATGCCGGAGAACACCATCCCGGCCATGCGCCACGCGCTGGCGCTGGGCGTGACGACGCTGGAAATGGACGTGGCCATCAGCCAGGACAAACAGGTGCTGCTCTCGCACGACCCGTATATGAACGCCGACTTCGTGTACCGCCCCGATGGCCAGCCGCTGACCAGGGCCGAGGGCCAGGCGCTGAAGCTCTACGGCCTACCCTACGCCGACATCCGGCGCTACGACGTGGGCAGCCACGGCAACCCCAAGTTTGCGCAGCAGCAAAAGCTGCTGACATATAAGCCGCTGCTGGCCGAGGTTATTGACTCGGCCGAAGCGTATGCCCGGCGCATGCACCGGCCCGCGCCGTTTTACAATATCGAAACCAAAACCACCCCGGCCGGCGACGGCGTGAGCCACCCCGCGCCCGAGGAATTTGTGCGCTTGCTGCTGGCTGTCGTCAATGCCAAGGGCGTGCAGAGCCGGGTGATTATTCAGTCGTTTGACCCGCGCACGCTCAACGTGGTGCACCGCACGCAGCGCCGGCTGCGCACCGCCTTGCTGGTCGACAACCAGGACGGCCTCGCCAAAAATCTGCTGCGCCTGAGCTTTCGGCCCAGCATCTACAGCCCACACTACAAGCTGGTGACCAGCGACCTAGTGCAAGCGTGCCATCAGCAGCGTATGCAGGTGATACCCTGGACGGTGAACACGCCCGCCGAGGCCGCGCCGCTGCGGGCGCTGGGCGTGGATGGGCTGATAACGGACTACCCCGACCGCGTGCCGGGCCCCTAGCCGCCGCACCAGGCGGCGGAGAAGGCATTCGGCGCGGCTACCAAGCGGCCAGGTGCGGTAAGTCGGTGGCAGTGGGGTACTTTTGCAGCGCTTTCAGCTTCGGAAGCTGCTCCACCTTCATTTCCTCCCTACCCTCTCCTACCCCTCATGCAAACCATGACCTCGCCCGAAGTGCTGGCCCAGCCCGCCCAGGACTTCCTGCCCCTCAATGGCACTGATTACCTGGAGTTTTACTGCGGCAATGCCAAGCAGTCGGCCTATTTTTACCAGGCTGCGTTTGGCTTCGAGCTGGTGGCCTACGCCGGCCCCGAAACCGGCGTGCGCGACCGCGCCAGCTACGTGCTTCAGCAGAATAAAATCCGCTTCGTGCTCACCACCTCGCTGCTGCCCGACTCCGACATTACGCGCCACGTGGCCGCGCACGGCGACGGCGTGAAGGTGATGGCTTTGTGGGTGGACGATGCGCGTAAGTCATTTGAAGAGACCACCAAGCGCGGCGCTAAGCCCGCCTTCGAGCCCTACACCGTGTCGGACGAAAACGGCGAGGTGACGATGGCCGGCATCTACACCTACGGCGAAACCATCCACACCTTCGTGGAGCGCTCGAAGTACAACGGGCCGTTCCTACCCGGCTTCGTGGCCCGCAAGAGCGGCGTGCCGCAGGGTGCGCCGGTGGGCCTGCAAGTGGTAGACCACTGCGTGGGCAACGTGGGCTGGGGCGAAATGAACCAGTGGGTGAAATTCTACGAAGACGTGATGGGCTTCAAGCTGCTCATTACGTTTGATGATGAGGACATTTCGACCGAGTATTCGGCCCTGATGAGCAAGGTAGTGAGCAACGGCAATGGCTTCGTGAAATTCCCCATCAACGAGCCGGCCGAGGGCAAAAAGAAGTCGCAGATTGAGGAATACCTCGACTACTACCACTCGCCGGGCGTGCAGCACATGGCGCTCATCACGCACGATATTCGCCAGACTGTGACCGAGTTGCGCCGCCGTGGCGTAGAGTTTCTGAGCGTACCCAGCACCTACTATGACGACGTACTCGACCGCGTGGGCGCTATCGACGAAGACCTCGAAAGCCTCAAGGCCCTGAACCTGCTTGTGGACCGCGACGAGGAAGGCTACCTGCTCCAGATTTTCACCAAGCCTGTGGAAGACCGGCCCACGGTGTTCTTCGAAATCATCCAGCGCAAGGGTGCCAAGAGCTTCGGCAAGGGCAACTTCAAGGCGCTGTTTGAGTCGATTGAGCGCGAGCAGGCGCTGCGCGGTAACTTGTAATGCGCGTGAACCTCCCCCCCCGGCCCCCTCTCCAAAAAAGAGGGGGAGCCGACCGCTGGCGAACGTAAGCCAACGTTAAAGGGCATCAGGCTCCCCCTCTTTTTTGGAGAGGGGGCCGGGGGTGAGGTTC
>NZ_DASTEP010000093.1:0-41788 GCF_035709525.1 Hymenobacter sp.
CGTAAAAAACGCGAACTACAAAGTTCGCGCTACGGTACCCGGACACCGAAAAACCGCTATCCTTGCGGCAAAACCAGCTACTGATGCCGCATCTGCTTCTCATCCAATGCCCCGACGAGCGCGGGCTGATATATAAAATCACGGCCGTGCTCTACGCGCACGGCCTCAACATCGAGCGCAACGACGAGTTTGTGGAGCGCGATGGCAACGTATTCTTTATGCGGACCGCGCTAACCGGCGAAGTAGCTGCGGCGGCGCTACTCGCCGAGCTGCGGGCAGCCCTGCCCCCGGCCGCCGACATCCGGCTGACCGACAACCGCCGCAAGAACCTCGTGCTGCTCGTGACCAAGGAGCACCACTGCCTGAGCGAGCTGCTGGTGCGCCACGCCTTCGGCGAGCTCAATGCCAACATCCTGGCCGTGGCCGGCAACCACGAAGTGCTGGGCGAGCTCACGCGCCGGTTCAACTTACCGTTTCACTACCTGCCGCACGAGGGGCGCAGCCGCGAAGCCCACGAGGCCGAGGTGCTGGCGCTGCTGGCAAGCTACGCGCCCGACTATGTGGTGCTGGCCAAGTACATGCGCATTCTGTCGCCCGAGTTTGTGGCGCCCTGGGTTAACCGCATCATCAACATTCACCATTCGTTTTTGCCGGCCTTCGTGGGGGCCAGCCCTTATGCGCAGGCCTACGAGCGGGGCGTGAAGCTCATCGGGGCCACGGCGCACTTCGTGAACGAGCAGCTCGACCAAGGGCCGATTATCGCCCAAAACGTGATTCCGATAAACCACACCCAGCGCGCGCGCGACCTGGCCCAGGCCGGGCGCGACGTCGAGAAAATAACCTTGGCGCGGGCCCTCAAGCTGGTGCTTGACGAGCAAGTGTTTGTGCACCGTAACAAAACGATTATTTTCGACTAGCCGCGGCTGGAAATTGGGTTTAACCTGGCTTTTAGGTGAATTTTCCCGTATCAGGTAGGATTCACTATTTCTGTCAGGTCTATGTCCCGCACGCTAATCGTCTCTAATCGCCTTCCCACCAAAGTGCAGCGCACCGACGACGGGCTCACCTTCCAGCCCAGCGAAGGCGGGCTGGCTACGGGCCTGGGCTCCATCTACCGCCAGGGCGACAACCGCTGGATAGGCTGGCCGGGGCTGTTTGTGGAAAGTGAGCAGGAAGAAGACCACATTCGCACCGAGCTGGCCGACGACAACATGACGCCGGTGTTCTTGACCGAAGACGAAATCCGGGATTTCTACGAGGGTTTCAGCAACTCCACCCTCTGGCCTACCTTCCACTATTTCAGCGAGTTAGCCACCTACGAGCAAACCCACTGGGACGCCTACGTGGCGGTGAATGAGAAATTTTGCGAAGCCGTGCTGGCCCAGGCCGGGCCGGAAGACACCATCTGGGTGCACGACTACCAGCTGCTGCTGCTGCCCGAGATGCTGCGCCGGGCACGGCCCGAGGCCAGCATCGGGTTCTTTCTGCACATTCCATTTCCGTCGCAGGAGCTGATACGGGTGCTGCCCTGGCGCACCGAGCTGATGCGCGGGATGCTGGGGGCCGACCTCATTGGCTTTCACACCTTTGGCTACATGCGACACTTTCTCAGCGCGGTATCGCACCTGCTGGGCTACCCGGCCCACAACGGCCAGATTGAGACGCCCAACCGCTCGGTGCGCGTCGATGCCTTCCCGATGGGCATCGACTACCAGCGCTACGCCGAGGCGGCGGCCTCCGAGGCCACGGCCGCCCACATCACCGAGTACCGCGAGGCCCTGCGCGATACGCGGGTGATTCTCTCTATCGACCGGCTCGACTACACCAAGGGTATCGCGCAGCGCCTCAAGGCGTTTGACCTGCTCTTGCAGCGCTACCCCGAGTGGCGCGGGCAGGTGAGCCTGTTGATGCTGGTGGTGCCTTCGCGCGACCAGGTGGCGCAGTACGCCTCGCTGAAAGAGGAAATCGACAACCTCGTGGGCCGCATCAATGCGCAGTACCGCACCATCAGCTGGAACCCGATTCTGTACTTCTACCGCTCGCTGCCGCTAGAGGAGCTGACGGCCCTCTACCGCCTGGCCGAGGTAGCGCTGGTGACGCCCGTGCGCGACGGCATGAACCTAGTGGCCAAGGAGTTTATTGCCAGCAAACTCGACCAGCGCGGGGTGCTGATACTAAGCGAGCGGGCGGGCGCGGCCCGCGAATTGTCGGACGCGCTGCTCATCAACCCCACCGACGTAAACCAGGTAGTGGAGGCCATGCACGACGCCCTGGTGATGCCCGAAGAAGAGCAGCAGGCGCGCCTGAAAGCCATGCAGGCGCTGGTGAAACGCTACAACGTATTCTCGTGGACCAAGCTGTTTATGAACCAACTAGCCTACACCAAGATAAAGCAGCACACGCTCGAAGCCGAGCAGCTGACGCCCGCCGTGACCAAGCAGCTGCTGGCCGATTTCCACGCCGCCGAGGGCGAGCGCCTGATACTGCTCGACTACGACGGCACGCTGGTGGGCTTTCATCCCAACCCCCAGCGCGCCCAGCCCGGCGAGGAGCTGCGCCTGCTGCTGCGCGCCCTCTCGGACCTGCCCAATACGCGGGTGGTCATCATCAGCGGGCGCGACCGCGACACGCTGCAAAACTGGCTCGGTGATTTACCGCTTGACTTCATTGCCGAGCACGGCGTGTGGCTGCGCTCGGCCGGCGAGGACTGGCACCTGTTTCAGCCGCTGCGCAACGAGTGGAAGCGCGAGTTGCGCCCGGTGCTGGAGCTGTACGTGGCCCGCACCGCCGGCTCGTTTATCGAGGAAAAAGACTACTCGCTGGTGTGGCACTACCGCCGTGCCGATGCCGACCTGGGCCAGGAGCGCGCCCGCGAAATGCTAAGCCACCTCACCTTCATGACCGCCAATACCGACCTGCAAGTGCTGGAAGGCAATAAAGTCATCGAAATCAAAAACGCGGGCATCAACAAGGGCACCGCCGCCGCCCGCTGGCTGGCCCAGTACCAGCCCGGCTTCGTGCTGGCCCTCGGCGACGACCGCACCGACGAAGACACCTTCCGGGCCATGCCCGAATCGACCTACACCGTGCGCGTGGGCACCGGCGTGCGCTCGCTGGCCCGCTTCAACCTAGCCTCGCCCACCGAGGTGCGCCAGCTGCTGCGCAAGCTGCTGGCGTAGCGGCAACCAAAAAACGTGGGCGGGCGTTATATTCGCAGCATAAACAAGGGGCTGACCCTCACGGCCCAGCCCCTTGCCAACCTTACAAGTAGTGGACGGCCGCCGACAGGGCGCCGCCGCTAATTGCCAGCCCCACGAGCCACTTTAGTAGCCCGTTAGACATCCGAAGCTTGAATATCAATTCAAACTCCGTTTTCGCACGTTCGTTTCTCATTGTGAGTGAAGAATGTAGGTGCCTGGTACACCTGCTTCTTTGAAACCCTGGCTGTTCCACGAGCCGGGGTTTCGTCTTTTTAGGGACGACCCGTGTGGTGAGGTGACATAACCGTGCGATGCGGTAAAGGTACTGTCTTGCTACGTCGACTGACTATATATACTGGGGGCAAACCGGGGCAAATAAAAAAGGGCTTGCGTACTACACAAGCACCTCCTTTAATCATTCTTAGTGAATAACTTACTGTTTAATAGCAAGTTAAATGCAGCCCCACTTTGCCCCCGGTGTCAACTTACGAAATTGGGTTTATCTAACTTCTTGGCAATGCGATACGCCGCGTTCACTAAGCCCACGTGGCTGTAGGCCTGCGGGAAATTGCCCCACTGCGAGCCGGTTTTGGCGTCCACGTCCTCGCTCAGCAGCCCGAGGTGGTTGCCATACGAGATGAGGTGCTCAAACTCGCGCACGGCATCATCGAGGCGGCCCACGCAGGCCAGCGCCTCTACGTACCAGAAAGAGCAGATGAGAAACGTGGTTTCGGGCGTGCCGAAATCGTCGGGGTGGCGGTAGCGGTAGAAGAGGCCTTCAGGCGTTTTCAACTCCTTTTCCAGCTCTACGAGGTGGTGCTTAGCTTTTTCCGAAGCCGGGTCGAGGTAGCCCATCGTGATGAGCTGAATGGTGCTGGCGTCGAAATCAGTCGAGCCGATGGCGTTGGTATACGCGCCGCGCTCTTCGTGATAGCACAGCTCGATGCGGCGCTCGGCCTCGGCCAGCAAGCGCGTGGCAAAGGCTTCGAGCTCGGTGTCGCCGTGCTGGCGGGCCACTTTGAGGGCGGCGTGGCTGCCGGCCCAATGGAATAAATACGTGTAGCAGTGCTTCTGGGCGATGTGCCGGAACTCCCACAAACCCGCGTCGGGCTGGTCCATGGTGGCTTCGATGAGGCGCAGGCACTCCTCTACCAGGCTCAGCGGGGCGGCGCGCTCGGGGTCGCGGAAGCGGCAGTCAGTATAGAGCGGCAGCAGGGCCACCAGCACCTGGCCGTACACGTCGTTCTGGATGTGCGTGTAGGCGTCGTTGCCGATGCGCACGGGCTGGTTGCCGAGGTAGCCGGCCAGTGGCAGCTCAGTTTCCGTCAGCGTGGCCTGCCCGCCGATGCCGTAGAGCGGCTGGTACTTGCCCACTACTTTGGTCGAGATGTTGGCGATATACTGGAAGTACCGCTCTATCTCCTCAAAGTGGCCGATGTTGTTGAAGGCCGTGAGCGTGTAGTAGGTGTCACGCATCCAGCAGTAGCGGTAGTCCCAGTTGCGGGTGCTGCCGGGGGCCTCGGGCAGGCTAGTGGTGCTGGCCGCGATGATGGCCCCGGTGTCTTCGTACTGGTGAATCTTGAGCGCCAGCGCCGAGCGAATCACCGCCGACTGGTGAAAATTGCCGATACTGGTGCTTTTCACCCAGTTGCGCCAGTAGGTTTCGGTGCTTTTGAGGAAGCGCTCGCAGGTGCTTTCGAGCGGCGCTTCGAGCGGCGCGCCGTAGGTGAGCACGAGGTACTTGGTTTCGTTGAGCACGAAATCTTCCTCATCGAGCACGTAGGTGAGCGGGATGTTGGTAGTGAGGCGAATCTCCTCTTCCAGCCCCAAAAACGCGATGTGGTTGGAGCTGCGGCGGCGCGTGAGCTCCTGCTCGCCGTAGCTGCCCACCGGGCGGCAGGCCACCCGCACGCGGGGCGTGCCCGTCAGCGGCTCCACCTTGCGGATGAACATCAGCGGTTTATAATACCGCTCGTACTGCAAAAAGCGCGGCGCAAAGTCCGTAACGCGGTAGCTGCCCTCGGCCGTGGTGATGGTGGTGCGCAGCACGTTGGTGTTGGTGTGGTAGCGCTGCTCGGAGGTAAACTCGGCGCTGGCGGGCTTGATGCTGTACTCGCCGCCCTTCTGCTCGTCGAGCAAGGGGCCAAATACGAAGCTGCTGTCGAAGCGCGGCCAGCAAAGCCAGCGCACGGCCGTGTCGGTGCCGATGAGGGCCAGGAAGGCGCAGTTGCCGACCACGCCCATGTCATAGGTGTGTTTTATCATAAGGAAGAGGAGCCCCGGCTACGCACCGGGCTGGTAGTAGCGGGGTGTACCTCATTCGGGCGGCCGGGGTTATGCGCCGAGCGGGCATTGCCCCGTCTCGCCGGCGCTGTGCCAGGCGCACAGCTGGTCCAGGATGGGCAGCAGCAGCGCCCCGCGCTCGGTAAGCCAATACTCGACGCGCGGCGGCAGCTCGGCAAAGGCCTCGCGCTGCACGATGCCGTCTTCTTCCAGCTCCTTGAGCTGCTCGGTGAGCACCTTGCGCGAGATGAGCGGCACGCGCTGGGCCAGCTGCCCAAAGCGCCGCCGCTGCGCCAGCTGGGCAATAATGATGGGCTTCCACTTGCCGCCCAGCACGCCCATCGTGCGGGTCATGGTGCAGGTCGAGGTTCCAAATGCAGCGTCGCGCATGGGGAGGTTGGATGGTAAGGTTGGGAATATGCATCGTCATGCTGAGCGGAGCGCAGTGAAGTCGAAGCATCTTGGCAGGTTCGTTGCGAACGATAGAAGTTAGTTGACCAGCTAAGATGCTTCGACTTCGCTGCGCTCCGCTCAGCATGACAGCAAAAGGGGCACGGGGTTCTGCCCCGCGCCAAAACGGCCGTTAGTTACGCCGAAGTAACCAGTTTGTGGGGCAAAATGATTGGCTTTAGTAACCAGGAGTAACTATCACTAGTTCCTTGCCGAAACCAACCCCAAACACCCTTTTTTCAACATGGAAACCTCTCAGAAACTCGCCGGTAAAATCGCCCTCGTCACGGGCGGCAACTCGGGCATCGGTCTGGCCACGGCCCAGCGCTTCGTGGCCGAGGGCGCGTTCGTCTTCGTCACCGGCCGGCGGCAGGCCGAGCTCGATGCGGCCGTGCAACAGCTTGGCGACCAGGCCATCGGCATTCAGGGCGACGTAAGTAGCCTCGCCGACCTCGACCGGGTCGTTGCGACCATCAAAGCGCAAAAAGGCCGCCTCGACGTGCTGTTTGCCAACGCCGGCATCGCCGAGTTTGCGCCGCTCGAAACCGTGACGGAGGCGCAGTACGACCGGCAATTTGACATCAACGTGAAGGGCACTTTTTTCACGGTGCAGAAGGCCTTGCCGCTGCTGGCCGACGGCGCGGCCATCGTGCTCATGGCCTCCATCGTGGGCATCAAGGGCTTCGAGGCCAACAGCGTGTACAGCGCCACCAAGGCGGCCATTCGCTCGCTGGCCCGCACGCTCACTACCGACCTCAAGGCGCGCCGCATTCGGGTGAATGCCGTGAGCCCCGGCCCCATCGAAACGCCCGGCCTTAACAACGTCCTCCCCGACCCTGCTCAAATGGCGCAGTTCAAAGCCCAGATGGCGGGCGGCGTGCCGCTGGGCCGTATCGGCGAGGCCGACGAAATCGCCAAAGCCGTGGTCTTTCTGGCTTCGGACGACAGCAGCTTCGTGACCGGAGCCGAGCTGTTTGTAGACGGCGGCATGGCGCAGGTGTAGTAGTGAGACATGAGACGGTAGACATGAGACATGAGAAAGCTGAACCAGCAGTTCTCATGTCTCATGTCTACCGTCTCATGTCTCACGTTAGCCAGACGTTCTTAGCAAACGTAGCCGCACGGCTGGCAGCACCCGCTGCCAGCCGTTTTTTGTGCACCCTGCCGCCCGCCCCGCCGTACTACCGGGGCGTATGACTACTCCCGCCGCCCGCCCCCACCTCACGCAAGGCCCCATTCTCAAATCGCTGCTGGCGCTGGCCTGGCCCATCGTGTTTGGCAACTTGCTGCAAACCGGCTACCAGCTGGTCGATGCCTTTTGGGTGGGGCAGTTGGGGGCGCGGGCGGTGGCGGCGGTGGCCATCAGCTTCCCGATTAATTTTCTGGTCATTGCGCTTGGGTCGGGGTTTTCGGTGGCGGGCTCGGTGCTGGTGGCCCAGAATTTCGGGGCCCGGAATATGACGATGGTCAACCACATTGCGCGGCAGGCGCTGGTGCTCGAAACGGGGCTGGCGCTGCTGCTCACGGTGGGGGCGCACGTTGCCTCGCCCTACATCCTGCACCTGCTGGGCGCGGGGCCCGATATTTTTGAGCAGGCCAATCAGTTTCAGCGGGTGCTGTTCTGGGGGCTCACGTTCAGCTTCGGCTTCCTCATGTTTCAGGCGCTCATGCGGGGCGTGGGCGAGGTCAAGATTCCGCTGTATATCAACCTCGTAACGCTGGCGCTCAATTTCGCGCTCGACCCGCTTTTTATTTACGGCTGGGGGCCGGTGCCGGGCATGGGCGTGGCGGGCTCGGCGGCGGCTACCATCATCACGCAGGCCATCAGTTTGGCGGTGGGGGTAGCGGTGCTGGTGCGCGGCAAGTCGGGCATCAAGCTGAGTCTGAAGGGCTACCGGCCCGACTGGCCGCTGCTGGGGCGCACCTTCCGGCTGGGCGCGCCGTCGAGCATCGACTTGTCGGCGCGGGCGCTGGGGCTGTCGATGCTGACCACGCTGGCGGCGGGCTTCGGCACTACGGTGCTGGCTACCTACGGCATTGGCTCGCGCATTATCGCGCTGGGCATCATTCCGGCGCTGGGTATTTCGCTGGCCTGCTCCACGCTGGTGGCCCAGAACATCGGGGCCAGAAACCTGCCCCGCGCCGTGCAAACGGCCAACTACGCCATTGGCGTCAGCTTCGCGGGCTTGCTGGTAGTGGGGGCGGCCATCTGGGTGGCGGCACGGCCGCTGGTGGGCTTTTTTCTCCGGGGCGATGCGGTAGTGGCCGGGCAGGCGGTGGAGTTTATTCGCATTGCGGCCTTGAGTTTGTGCTTCACGGGGGTGCAGCAAACGGTGTCGGGCGCGTTTCGCGGGGCGGGCAATACGCTGTCGGCGATGGTGCTGACTATCACGGGCATCTGGGTGATGCAGTTTCCGGTGGCGTGGTACCTGTCGCACCACACGGCGCTGGGTTTCCGGGGCATCTGGTGGTCGTTTGTGGTGGCCAACGTGGGCATTGCCGTGGTGGCGGGGCTGTGGTACTGGCGCGGCCACTGGCACAGCCAGGAGCTGGCCGACCCGCTGCAAAAGCAGGTCGATAAAGAAGTGCCGGCCGAAAGCTGAGCGGGAACGCGGGCGCGGCACTCGGGCGCGGGTGGTTTCGGCATTGACGTACAGGCGGCGGGTGTAGAGACGCATCCTTGCGTCTCGCGTTAGACGAGGCTGAATGACGCGAGACGCAAGGATGCGTCTCTAACCCGTCTGTTCACTGGCAGAAACAATTCTAAGAGTGCATAAGCCACCGCCGCTACGCCCGTGCTTACCCAGTGCGCGTATGTTGCCTACGTTACCGCGCCTCGCCAAAACCGCTTACCTTTAGCCACTTCCTATTTCATCCCCCTACTCATTTTTCAACCTCTACCCTGCTTATGCAAAACCTCAACTCGCTGGCCTCGGGGCTGCGCGCGGCGCTACGGCGCAGCCTACCCGGGGTGCTGGGCGTGGGCGTGGCCTTCGCGGCCCAGGCCCAGCAAACGCCCGCTAGCTTCTTTAGCGACGATGCCGCCGCCCGCCAGGCCGCCGCTACCTCGCCCCTGAAGGCGGCCCTGGCCGCCAGCCGCCCGCTCACCCTCAATGTGGCCGGGCTGCGCGCCGCCCTGGCCACGGCCCCGCTCGAAAGCCGGGCCGGCACCCAGGCCTTGCTGCTGACCCTGCCCCTGCCGGGCGGCACCAACGCTACCTTCCGGGTGCAGGAAGCGCCCGTGATGGCCCCGGCCCTGGCGGCGCAGTTTCCCGGCATAAAGACCTACGTGGGCGTGGGCGTGCAAGACCCCACGGCCACGCTGCGCCTCGACCTCACGCCCCAGGGCTTTCACGCCCAGGTGCTGTCGCCGCGCACGGGGGCGTTTTACATCGACCCCGCCAGCCGGGCCGATACCCAGCACTACCTCAGCTTCTGGAAGCGCGACATGCCGGGCAATTCCTTTGCCTGCGACGTGGTAGAAACGGCTACCAAAGGCAGCACCGGGGCCAAAGGCGCGGCTGGCACGGCCCAGCGCGCCGTGGGGCCCACCCTGCGCACCTACCGCCTGGCCGTGGCGGCCACCGGCGAGTACACCCGCTTTCACTGCCGCACGCTGCCGGCCGGCTCTACGGCCGCCGACTCGGTGGCGGCGGGCCAGGCGGCCATCGTCACGAGCATCAACCGCGTGGTGGGTGTGTATGAGAAAGAGCTGGCCGTGCGCCTGGTACTCATAGCCAACAACAGCCAGCTGGTGTACATCCGGCCCAACGCCGACCCCTACACCAACAACAGCGGCAGCGCCATGCTGGCCCAAAACCAAACCAGCCTCGACGCCCTCGTGGGCGCAGCCAACTACGACGTGGGCCACGTGTTCAGCACGGCCAGCGGCGGGGTGGCGGGCCTGGGCGTGGTGTGCCGCAATGGCCAGAAGGCCCGCGGCACCACCGGCACCAGCTCGCCGGTGGCCGATGCCTTCGACATCGACTACGTGGCCCACGAACTGGGGCACCAGTTTGGCGGCAGCCACACCTTTGATGGCAACGCGGGCAGCTGCGCGGGCGGCAACCGCAGCGCGGCCTACGCCTACGAGCCCGGCTCGGGCACGACCATTATGGCCTACGCCGGCATTTGCGGGGCGCTCAACAACACGCAGGTGAACTCGGACGCCTACTTCCACGTGGCCAGCTACGACCAGATACTCGACTACCTGAGCACCACCAGCTGCGCCGCCACCACCAGCGTGGCCAACAACCCGCCCACGCCGATACTGCCGGCCAGCGGCAAGGTGCTGCCCATCAGCACGCCCTTCAAGCTCACGGCCGGGGGCTACGACTCGGACGGCGACGCCATCACCTACTGCTGGGAGCAGTACGACCGCGCCGCCACTACCCGCGCGCCGGGCGATGCCCAGGTGGCCGGCGTTACGTCGCCCATCTTCCGCTCGTACTACCCCACCACCGACCCCACGCGCTACTTCCCGCGCCTGAGCGACCTGGTGAGCAACACCGTGACGCTGGGCGAGCGCCTGCCCACGGTGTCGCGCCCGCTCAACTTCCGCCTCACCCTGCGTGACCGCTTCACGGCGGCCAACACGGGCCTGGGCGTGGTGGGCGGCGTCAATAGCGGCCTGCCCATCTTGCCGGTATCGCTCACGACCACCAGCGCGGCGGGGCCGTTTCTGGTAACCTCGCCCAACACGGGCGTGACGCTGCCCGGCGGCAGCAGCCAGGTCATTACCTGGGACGTGGCCGGCACCACCGCCAACGGCGTGAACTGCGCCAATGTCAACATCCGCCTCAGCACCGACGGCGGCCTCACCTACCCCACCGTGCTGCTGGCCAACACGGCCAACGACGGCTCGGAAGCCGTGACGCTGCCCAGCGTGGCTACTACCACGGCCCGCATCATGGTGGAGGCGGCCGACAACTACTTCTTCGACATCTCGAACGCCGACTTTATCATCTCGGCGCCTACCGTGGCTTGCGGCGCGCCTACCGGCGTGGCGGTAAGCGCCATCACGGCTACTACGGCCACGCTTAGCTTCGTGGGCGGCACCTCGGCCACGGGCTACACCATCACCACCGTGCCGGCTACTACCACCGTCACGGCCACGGCCTCGCCGGTGAATTTAACCGGCCTGATTTCGGGCACTACCTACACCGTGAGCGTGCAAAGCAGCTGCGCGGGCGCGGCCATCTCCACGGCGGCCACGGCTACCTTCAGCACCACGCCGCCGCCGGTGTGCAACGAGGCCACGGGCTTCACGTTCACGGGCGTCACGGGCACGTCGGCCACGGTGAGCTTCACGTCGCCTTCGGCGGCCACCAACTACTTCATCACCCTGCTGCCGGGCGGCGCTACCCAGACCGTCACCAGCCCCACGGCCAGCTTCACGGGCCTCACGCCGGGCGTGGCCTACACGGTAATCGTGCAAACCAACTGCTCGGCGGGCGGCGTGGCTACTACCTCGGCCCAGTTTGGCACCACGCCCTCCAACGATGCCTGCACCAGTGCTGTAGCGCTGACCGTCAACCCCACTTGCGTGGGCATCACGGGCAGCATTTCGGGGGCTACGCAGTCGCAGGCAGCGTCTTCGTGCAGCGGCGGGGCCAGCACCACGGCCAACGACGTGTGGTATAGCTTCGTGGCTACCAGCCCGCTGCACCGCGTGTCGGTGACGGCGGCGTTCGACGCCGTGGTCGAAACCCTGTCGGGCAGCTGCGGCACGCTCACCAGCGTGGCTTGCGTAGATGCCAACGCCTCGGGCACCGAAAACCTAAACCTGACCGGCCTCACGGTGGGCACCACCTACTACGTGCGCGTGTTTGCCTACACCACCAACACGGCCCCCGTGTACGGCACCTTCACCGTGTGCGTAGTGCCGGTGTGCCCCGCCCCTTCCGGCCTCACCGTGAGCAACCTCACGGCTACTTCGGCCACGGTTAGCTTCGTGGGCGGCGCGTCGGCCACGGGCTACACCGTCACGACCTCGCCGGCCACGACCACCTACACCGCCACGGCTTCGCCCGTGAACCTGACCGGCCTCGCGCCCGGCACGACTTACACCGTGAGCGTAGTAAGCGCCTGCCTGGGCAACACTACCTCGACCGCCACGGTAAGCCTCACTACTACCACGCCCACGGCCACGCAGTCGGCCTTCGCGGCCGGGCAGGTATCGGTAGCGCCCAACCCCGCCCACGGCAGCTTCACGCTGACCTTGCCGGCGCTGGGCAGCCAGCGCACGGCCCAGGCTACGCTGCTCAACGTGCTGGGACAGGCTGTGGCCACTCGCACCATCGCCCTTACGGCTACCGGCGCTACTGCCGAGTTCAGCACCCGCGCCCTGGCGCCCGGCATGTACGTGCTGCGCCTCGTGGCCGGGGCCGAGACGGTCGTGCAGCGCGTGGCGGTGGAGTAGCAGGTGTTGGGCGTTGGGTGTTGAACTGGCCAGCGTTTTAAAGAACCTACTGCCAGAGCACCCAACGCCTAACACCAAGCACCCAACACCCAAAAAAGAAGGCCCGCACCATCTGGTGCGGGCCTTCTTTTTTGGGTGTTGGGCCAGCGCAACTACCTCCGCAGGCCTTTTCAATTTCTTCTTGAGCGAGAACAGCTAGATTAATCCAACAACAAGCATTACTATACTTACTTTTGACGGTGTATTTACCCCCACCATTCCCCCTTCTTTTTTACTTATGGCAAAGCTCTTCTCTCTGGCTACTGCTATGCCACCGGGCCAGGCCCGGCGCTGGCTAAGCGGCGCGCTCGGCCTGCTGCTGCCCGCGCTGGGCGCGCAGGCGCAGCAGCTCGCGCCACCCTCGTTTTTCAGCACCGATGCCAGTGCCCGCCAGGCGGCGGCCGCTTCGCCGGTGGCGGCCAGGCTGCGCGGCGCGCGGCCCCTGACCCTGAACGTGGCCGGCATGCGCGCCGCCCTGGCCACCGCGCCCCGCGAAGGGCGCGCCGCCGCTGCGCCGCTACTGCTGGCCCTGCCGCTGCCCGATGGCAGCACGGCCACCTTCCGGGTGCTGGAGGCCCCGGTGATGGCCCCAGCCCTGGCGGCGCAGTTTCCGGCCATCAAAACCTACGTGGGCGTGGGCGTGGAGGACCCCACCGCCAGCGTGCGCCTCGACTTCACGCCGCAGGGCTTTCACGCGCAGGTGCTGAGTGCGGCCACGGGCGCGTTTTACATCGACCCGGCCAGCCGCACTACTACTACGCAGTACCTGAGCTTCTGGAAGCGCGACATGCCGGGCAATTCCTTTACCTGCGAGGTAAAGAACAGCCGCGTGGCGCGGCCGGCGGGCGGTGCCAACCAGCGCATCACGTCGCGCACGCTACGCACCTACCGGCTGGCGCTGGCCGCCACCGGCGAGTACACAGCCTACCACGGCGGCACCGTGGCGGCGGCCCAGGCGGCCATGGTCACGAGCGTCAACCGCGTGGTGGGTGTGTACGAAAAAGAGCTGGACGTGCGCCTGGTGCTGGTGGCCAATAACAGCCAGCTCATTTACACCAACGCCGCTACCGACCCCTACTCCAACGACGACGGCAGCGCCATGCTGGGCGAAAACCAGGACAACGTAGACCAGCTTATTGGCAATGCCAACTACGACATCGGCCACGTCTTCAGCACGGGCGGCGGCGGCATTGCGGGGCTGGGCGTGGTGTGCCAGCCGGGGGCCAAGGCGCAGGGCGTGACGGGCTCGCCGGCCCCGGTGGGCGATGCCTTCGACATCGACTACGTGGCCCACGAGATGGGGCACCAGTTTGGCGGCAACCATACGTTTAACAGCACGGCGGGCAGCTGCAACGGCAACCGCAACCCCAGCACGGCCTACGAGCCGGGCTCGGGCTCAACCATCATGGCCTACGCGGGCATTTGCAGCGCCAGCGACTTGCAGCCCAATTCGGACCCGTATTTCCACGTCGCCAGCTTCGAGGAAATTCAGGCGTACATCGGCACTACCCAGTGCGCGGCCACCAGCAGCACCGGCAACTCGGCCCCGGTGGTGACGCTGCCGGCGGGGGGCAAGGTCATGCCCATCGGCACGCCCTTCCGGCTCACGGGCAACGCCTACGACCAGGATGGCGACGCCCTCAGCTACTGCTGGGAAGAGTTTGACCTGGGCGGCAGCGGCTCGCCCACGGCCACCCAGACGGCCAACAACAACGTGCCGCTGTTTCGCTCCTTCAACCCCACGGCCTCGCCCACGCGCTACTTCCCGCGCCTGAGCAGCCTCGTGGATAACACCGTAGTTATCGGCGAGCGCCTGCCCACGGTGTCGCGCAGCCTCAAGTTTCGCCTCACCGTGCGCGACCAGCACCTTGGTGCGCAGGGCATCGTGGGCGGCATCAACAGCGGCTTCTCGACGGTAGACCTGACGACGACCAGCGCGGCCGGGCCCTTCCTGGTAACCGCGCCCAACACGGCCGCGACCTGGGCCGGCGGCACCAGCGAGACCGTGACCTGGAACGTAGCCGGCACCACCGCCAACGGCGTGAACTGCGCCACCGTCAACATCCGCCTCAGCACCGACGGCGGCCTCACCTACCCCACCGTGCTACTGGCCAACACGGCCAACGACGGCACCGAAAGCGTGACCGTGCCCACCGTGAGCACCACCACGGCCCGCATCATGGTGGAGGCGGCCGACAACTACTTCTTCGACATCTCCAACGCCAACTTCACCATCGTAGCACCGGCTACGCCCTGCGTGCAACCCAGCAACCTGGCGGTGAGCAGCCTCACGCGCACTACGGCCAGCGTGAGCTTTACGGGCAGCGGGGCGGCATCTTATACGGTTACGACCTCGCCGGCCACTACCACCCGCACCACTACGACCTCGCCGGTGAGTTTGACCGGGCTCACGGCCGGCACTACTTACACGGTGAGCATCACGGGTAATTGCGGCAGTGCCGGCTCTTCGGCCACGGCTACTACCACCTTTGCCACGCCTGCCCCGCCTGCCTGCAACGAGGCCACCAACCTGGCCGTGCGCAACGTCACGGGCACCGGGGCTACGTTTAGCTTCACGCCCGATGCCACGGCCGGCACCTACACCATCGCCACCGTGCCCGCCACTACCACCCAAACGGTGGCCGCCGGGCCGGTGAGCTTCACGAACCTAACGCCGGGCACGAACTACACCATCTTCATCACGAGCAACTGCGCGGGCGGCGGCACCGTCACCGACGCGCTGGCCTTCGCCACCCGGCCCGGCAACGACGAATGCAGCACGGCCGTGAGTTTGACCTCGGGCACCAGCTGCGTGACTACGGCCGGCACCCTCACGGGGGCCACCGAGTCGCGGCCAGCCTCGGCGTGCAGCGGCTACGTGAGCCCCTCGGCCAATGATGTGTGGTACACCTTCGTGGCCACCGGCCCCACGCACACCATCCGCGCCGCGGGCACCCCCGACGGGGTGCTGGAAGTGCTGACCGGCACCTGCGGCAGCCTCAGCAGCCTGGGCTGCATCGACGCGTCGGGCTCGGGCGGCGAGACCTTCTCCAGCAACAACTTCGTGCGCGGCACGCGCTACTACGTGCGCTACTACGCCTACGGCCTCACGCCCACCGATGGCACCTTCACCATCTGCGTCACCAACCCGGCCTGCAACCCGCCCACGGCGCTGGCGCTGGCGGCCAGCACGGCTACCTCGCTCACGGTCAGCTTCACGGCCGCCAGCGGCACCAATGCGGCCAGCTACACCGCCACCGCCACGCCCAGCGCGGGCGGCGCGGCCCAGACGGTAACGGCCACGACCTCGCCCGTCACGTTCGGCAACCTGACGCCGGGCACCAGCTACGTGGTGAGCATCGCCACCAACTGCACCAACAGCGGCCCCTCGGCTACGGCTACCGCCACCTTCAGCACCGCCGCGGCCCTCACCGACCTCACGGTGAGTACGGCGCAGGCCGTGGGCGGGGCGTATAACAACGTAACCATCACCGGCACCGGCGCGGCCACGCTGGCTTCCAGCCTCACCGTGAATGGCGTGCTGACCGTGCAAAGCGGCGGCTCGCTCCAAACCGACGCCACCTTCGACGTGCAGGGGCCGGGCAGCCTGGTGCTGGCTGCCGGCGCGACGCTGATTGAGGTGAATGCCACCGGCCTGGCCAACGCCACCGGCGGCGGCTTCGCGCTCACCGGCGCGGCGGGTCTTTCCTTCAGCCCCGATGCCAACTACGTATTCGTCGGCACGGCCGCCCAGCAAACCGGACCGCTACTGCCCAACGGCGCGCGCAACCTGACGGTGAACAACCCCGCCGGCGTAACGCTGACCAACAACCTGGCCGTGCGCCAGGTGGTGCGCCTGCAAAGCGGCAACCTCACGCTGAACGGCAAGGTGCTGCGCCTGCTATCGACAGCGGCGGGCACGGCGCTGGTCGATAACACGGGCGGCGCGGTGCTGGGCAGCACGGCCTCGATGCAGCGCGCCATCACGGGCGGCGTGCAAAGCGGGCCGGCTTACCGCCACTTCAGCTCGCCGGTGGCGGCGGTGGCGGTCGACAGCCTGGGCACGGGCGGCGTGGCCCCGGTTTTCAACCCGGCCTACAACACCAGCGCTACGCCTAGCCTGGTAACGCCCTTCCCCACGGTGTTTGGCTACAACCAGGACCGCATCGCCACGACTACCTCCAACTACGGCGACTTCGACAAGGGCTTCTTCTCGCCCGCCAGCGGCAGCGACGTAATGACGCCCAGCCGGGGCTACACCGTGAACACGCCGCCCACCGCTACGCCGGTGCGCTTCACGGGCACTTTCAACACGGGCGCGCAAAGTGTGGGGCCGCTGGCGCGGGCCAACGCTACCGCCGCCACCGGCTGGCAGTTGCTCGGCAATCCCTACCCCTCGCCCCTCGACTGGAGCACCGTGACCTCGACGCAGCGCCCCGGCGTGGGCGCGGCCATGTACGTGTTTGAAAGCACCAGCCAGTACAACGGCGTGTACCGCACCTACGTCAACGGCATGGGCAGCGCCTCGCCGCTGATTGAAGCCGGCTCGGGCTACTTCGTGCAGGTAGCCGCGGCGGGCACCACCGGCAGCGTGAATTTGACCAACGCCAACCGCGTCACCACCTTCGGCACCCAGACGCCCTTTGGCCGCCCGGCCGCCGACCCGCGCCCGCAGCTGCAACTGCGCGTGGCCGGCGCGGGTTTCACCGATGAAGCCTACCTCTACTTCGAGGCCGGGGCCACGGCGGGCGTCGATGCCGACTACGACGCCACCAAGCTGCCCAACAGCACCGGCCTGAACCTGGCCGCGCTGGCGGGCTCCGCGCCGCTGGCCATCCAGGGCCTGGCCCCGCTCACCGGCACGGCCGAGGTAGTGGTGCCGCTGGCGCTGGCTACGCCGGTGGCCGGCAGCTTCGCCTTCGAAGTGGCCGACTTGGCCAACTTCGCGGGCCTGTCCGTGTATTTGCGCGATACGCAGGCTGGCACCCAGCAGCCGCTGCTGGCGGGCACGCGCTACGCCTTCACGCAGGCGGTGGGCGCGGCCACTACCGGGCGCTTTGCGCTGGTGTTCCGCCCGGCCGGGGTGCTGGCTACCCAGCCCGGCCTCAGCGCCGCGCAGGTCAGCGTATTCCCCAACCCCGCGCACGGCAGCTTCACGGTGCAGCTGCCGCCGCTGGCGCGCCAGCGCGCCGTGCAGGCTACCCTGCTGAGCGTGCTGGGCCAGCCCGTGGCCAGCCGCAGCATCGCGCTGAACGCGGCCGGCGCGTCGGCCGAGTTCGACACCCGCGGCTTGGCCGCTGGCGTGTACGTACTGCGCCTCGTGGCCGGCGACCAGGTGCTAACCCAGCGCCTGACGGTAGAGTAGGCGTTGTTTCTGGTTTCTGGCTGGCGCTTGCTAACCAGAAGTCAGAAACCCAAAAAGGCCCGCACCAGTTGGTGCGGGCCTTTTTCGTAGGGCTTTGGTAGTAAAGGGCTACTCTACCGTGAGGCGCAGGGCGGCGCTGCCGGCGCGCACCGCGTACACGCCCGGGGCCAGCCCGGCCGCCACGCGCGCCGTGCCGGTGGCATCGGCCGTGGCCGTGGCCACTACCCGGCCCAGGCCGTCGAGCACCTGCACCGCCGCGCCGGGCGCTACGCCGCCGAGGGTGGCCGCCCCGTGGGCGGGATTGGGGTAGAGGGCGGCCCCGGCCGCCGGGGCGGCGGGCGCGGCGGCCAGCGGCAGCAGGGTATTATCGACGAGGCGGGCCAGCACGTTGAGGCTGCCGGGCGCGGCGCTGGCCAGGGGCAGCGCGCCGAAGTTGGCGGGGCTCATCACGCTGCCCACGGCGAAGATACTTTGGCCGCTCACGGCCACGCCTAGGCCCTCATCGACCTGCCCGCCGCCGGCCACCTGCGCCCACTGCACGGTGGCGGTGGGGCCGTTGTCGAGGTACTTGGCCACTACCAGGTCTTTGTGGCCGATGCCCTGGCCTATCAGCGTCTGGGTACCTATGGTGTTGCCCGCGCCGCCAAAGTAGGGCGGGTACACCTGGTTGGGCCCGCCAAAGATGCTGCCGGCCACGTACACGCTGGTGCCGCTCACAGCCACGGCCTCGCCGCTGTCTTCGCGGTCGGCACCGGCCACCTGCGCCCAGTTGAGGGTAGCGCTGGTGCCGTTATCAGTATACTTGGCCAGCAGCAGGTCTTGGGTAATGAGGGGGGTAGCCCCGACCTGGGCTGCCGTGCCGGCCAGCACCACGCCGCAGTCGTTTTCGGTGTTGTTGGTAAGGTGGCCGGTTACGTACACGCTGGTGCCGCGCACGGCCACGCCCCGGCCGGCGTCGGCCTGGGTGCCGCCGGCCACCTGCACCCATTGCAGGGTGGCCGTAGCGCCTTGGTCAAGGTACTTGAACAGCACCAAATCGGGGCTGGCGATGGGCTTAACGCCGTTTACGACCACCCCGGCCGGCCGGCCGGCGCTGCCAAACGTGACGGCCTGGGCATTGGTGGAGGTGTTGGTGATGTAGCCCGTCAGGTAGAGGTTGGGGCCACGGGCGGCGATGGCCGCGCACACGTCGGTGCCGAGGCCGCCGCCCGCGTAGGTCCAGCCCTGGCTGGCGGCGCGGCCCGCGTCGGTGAGCTTGGTGAGGTACCAGTCGCCGCCGCCGTTGCCGGCCACGTACAGGCTCGGCCCATCGGCGGCAATGGCCTCCCCGCTGGTGCCGCAGGCCGTGGGCAAGGCTTGCACCCAGCCTAGGGCAGCACTGGTGCCCTGGTCGGTGTACTTGGCCACCACGATGTTGAAGCCCCCGAAGCCGGTGAGCGGCACCGGGCTGGTGGCCGCCGTAGTGCCGCCAAACGTCATGTTGGTGAAGCCCGGCGTGAAGCCGCTGTTGAAGGTACTCACCACGTACACGCTACCGCCGCTCAAGACCAGGCCCGCGCCCCGGTCGGAGAAGTTGCCGCCTCCGCGCTGGGCCCAGGCCCAGGTGTTGGTAGCCGACAAGTACTTGGCCACGAACATATCGGAGTCGCCGTTCTGGCTTACCAGCACGGTGCTGCCAAAGGTGGCCGTGCCCTTGAACATGCCGGTCACGAAGACGTCGCCGCTGGCGTCGGTGGCCACGGCGGTCGTCACGCTGGCCAGCGCGCCGAGGCCCGTGGTGTGGGTGCCGGTGGCCACCTGGGCCCAGGCGGGGGCCTGGGCGCGGGCCCCGGCCAGCGGGGCGGCCAGCAGCCAGCAGCAGAAGGCCCGGCGGGCATAGCGTAGTAGTGTTTTCATAAGCAAAAAAGAAGTACCCCCCGCCGCCGGGCAGGTCATTTGTACCGCGCCGGGGACTGGCCTGGCTTGCAAGGTAATGCACTTCTTCTTACGTTGTATCAGCGCCTTGCGCGGGCCGGCCCCCGGCGTGCGGGGCGGCCAGCCGGGGCCCGGCGCGGCCCCCACGCAAAAGGCCCGCCCCCGCTAAGCGGGGGCGGGCCTGAATACTACTTACAGCAACGTGCCGGGCAGTTGCCCGGCCGGCTACCAGCCGCCCGGGGCCGCCACCGCCCGCGTGATGAAGCCCGCCGCCCAGTAGGCCAGCCAGGCAAAAAAGGGCGCGGCCAGCACATCATACGAGTAGTGCACGCGCTGCACCAGCACCAGCAAACCCACCAGCACGGCGGCCACGGCCAGCCCGGTGCGCCACCAGCGCCCGCGCACGGCCAGCGCCAGCAGCACCACCGTGGAGGTGTGCCCCGAAAAGAACAGGTCTTTGGTCATGGCCTCGCTGGCTTCGGTGTGGTACACGAGCGCCAGAAACGGGTCGGGCATGGCTATCAGGTCGGCGGGCGGCAGCAGCGGCAGCGCCCAGATGGTAGCCATGCGCAACACGGCCAGCAGCAGGTAGGCCCACAGGCCGCGCAGCAGCAGCGCGGGGTGGCGGCCCAGCCAGCCCAGGCCCGCCACGCAGGCCCCGTACATGAGCACGAAGATGGGCACCGCTACCTGGCGGCAGGGTAGCAACGCCAGCAGGGGGTCGGCGAGCAGCTGCCCCGGCCGCTGCTGCACGTACACGAAGTAGGGCGGCAGCGCCACGCCCACCACCGCCACCAGCAGCAGCACTACCAGCGCCGCCCGCCCCCGAAACGCGGGCTGCGCCAGCGCCTGCGCCCAGGGGCCGGGGGCAGTGACATCGTACTCGGAAAGGGTGTGGGTAGAAAACGAAGGAAGCACGCGCATGGCAATCTGCAAAAGGCAAGGGCCGGATATTACCACAAAATTAAGCACTTCGGTAGCATCCGTGCTAACGTGGGGGTAACATTCGGGCGGGCGGGTAGCGTTCCGGGGGCGCGGGGCGGGCGAGGCGGCCGGGGGCGGCGTCCAAGCGGGCTGCCGCAGTCGGTGCGGCGTACCTTGGCAGGCATGAAGCACCTGTTTCCCTCCTTTCTCGCGGCCCTGGGGCTGGCCCTGGGCACCCCCGCTGCCCGCGCCCAGGCCCCGGGCGGGGCCGCCGGCCCCGCCGCGCTGCACGCCCGCATCGCGCAGTTGGCCACCGCCGGGCAGGCGCAGGTGGTGGCCTGGCGGCGCGACCTGCACCAGCACCCCGAGCTCGGCAACGAAGAAACCCGCACCGCCGCCCTCATCGCCGCGCAGCTCAAGCGCCTGGGCCTCGAAGTGAAAACCGGCGTGGCCCGCACCGGCGTAGTGGGCATCCTAAAGGGCGGCCGGCCCGGCCGCGTGGTGGCGCTGCGCGCTGACATGGACGGCCTGCCCCTTACCGAGGCTACCGGCCTGCCCTTTGCCAGCACCGCCAAAAGCACCTACCTCGGCCAGCCCGTGGGCGTGATGCACGCCTGTGGCCACGACACCCACGTGGCCATGCTGCTGGGCGCAGCCGAAGTGCTCAGCAAGCTGAAAGCCGACCTGCCCGGCACGGTCAAGTTTATCTTTCAGCCCGCCGAAGAAGGCTCGGTACCCGGCACCGTGGGCGGGGCCAAGCTGATGGTGCAGGAAGGCGTGTTGGAAAACCCCAAGGTAGACGCCATCTTCGGGCTGCACATCTGGGCCTCGGCCCCGGTGGGGCAGTTGCAGTACCGTCCTCGGGGCCAGATGGCCAGCTCCGACCGCTTCTCCATCAAGGTAGTGGGCCGGGGGGCGCACGGGGCCAAGCCTTGGAGCAGCATCGACCCGGTGGTGACGGCCGCCGAAATCATCACGGCCCTGCAAACCATCGTGAGCCGGCAGGTAGACCTGACCCAGGACGCGGCCGTGGTAACGGTGGGCACCGTGCAGGCGGGCGTGCGCTACAACATCATCCCGCCCGATGCTACGCTCTCGGGTACCATCCGGGCGCTCAGCCCCGAGACGCAGCAGCGCATCTGGGCCGCCATCAAGCGCACGGCCACCGGCATCGCGGCGGCCAACGGCGCCACGGCCGAGGTCAGCATCGAGCCTTACGTGCCGGTTACCTTCAACGACCCCGCCCTCACCGCCCGGATGCTGCCCACCCTGCAAGCCACCGCCGGCACCCAGAACGTGGTCGAAATAAAAGCCGTGATGGGCGCCGAGGACTTTGCCTGCTACCAAGAGAAAGTGCCGGGCCTCTTCGTATTTCTGGGCGGCATGGCCCCCGGCACCGACCCCGCCACCGTGGCCGACCACCACACGGCCGGCTTCCGGGTAGACGAGGGCGCCCTGCCGCTGGGCGTGCGCACGCTGGCCGCGCTGGCCGTGGACTACCTGGCTCGATGAGTGGATGAGTGGATGAGTGGATGAGTGGATGATAGTGTCATGCTGAGCGGAGCGCAGCGCAGTCGAAGCATCTCTATCGCTTCGTTGCCGGCGCTAGAAGTTAGTACTGAGGTAGAGATGCTTCGACTGCGCTGCGCTGCGCTCAGCATGACACTATCATCCACTCACCCACTCACCCACTCATCCACTCACCCAAAAACTCCTCCCTAATCGAAGTGCACCAGCGGCTTGCCCCGCTTGCGGTGAAAGGCGTACTCCACCTTGAGCGAGGCGGTGGCGAAGTTGTCCTTCTTCTCGGGGCTGGCGCGCTGGCTAATGTCGTCGAGCAGGTCGGTGCTGGTGAAGTACACCAGGCCCTCAAGCGTAAAGGCGAGCGCGCGGCTGGCTTGCAGCGTGAGGCCGCCGCCGACGGGCAGCACGCCGGCCAGCAGAGGGTAGCCGCCGGGCCGCTCGGGGGGCAGCGCCACGCGGCCGTAGGGCGGCTCGGGGTTGTTGGCCGAGGTCTGGGCGCTGTTGAGCAGCAGCCCCACCCCGCCCTGCACAAACAGCTGCACCGGGGTGGGGCGGTGGTTGGGGCCGAGGTACATGCTTTTATCGGCCAGCAGGTTGTAACGCACGAAGGTGGTGAGCGCCCCGCCGCTGGAGGTGAAGCGCAGCCCGCGGCTCACGTTGTAGTCATTTGCCTCGAGCCGCACGTAGGCCAGGTCGGCCCCGAAAGAGAGGTGCGGGCTGAGCGGGCGCACCAGCCCCAGGCTAAAGGCCGGGCGGCTGGAGATGCGGTTGGTAAGGTCGCCGTCGTAGTAGGCGGCGCCGGCACCGAAGGTGAGGCGGGCGGGCGGGCGGCGGTAGGGCTGGCGGCCAGGCGTGTAGAAGTGGCGGGGCAGGTGGTAGTCGGCCGGGGCAGCCAAAGCCGGGGCGGCAGCCAGCAGGCTGCCGCCCAGCAGGGCCGTAAGTACAGAGCGCATAAGAGCAAAAAGACAGAAGTAAACGTGGCAGCCAGAAGCTGCCACGCAATACGCGCTCCGCCTTACAAAGTCTGGGCCACACCCCTAGTCGTAGCGCACCAGCGGCTTCTTTTGGCTGGGCTTGAGGCCGACTTCGACCTTGAGGCCGGCGGTGATGAACTTGTCGAGCTTGTCGGCGTTGCCGCGGGCGCTCACGTCGTCGAGCAGGTCGGTGCTGGTGAAGTAGTACAGGCCTTCGAGCGTGACGGCGAAGTAGGGGCTGGTACGCACCGTGACGCCGCCGCCCACCGGCAGCACGCTGCCCAGGTGCGGGTAGAGGTAGTTGGTGTTGCGGCGCTCGGGCTCAAGCTGGGTGGTCACGCCGGCCACCGTCTGGTAGGCTTTGGGGTTGAAGAGCAGCAGGCCCACCCCGGCCGTGGCAAAGGGCTGGAAATTGGCCCAGCTGAAGGAGGGACCAAAATTCATGCTCTTATCGGCCAGAAAGTTATAGCGGGCCATCACGGTCAGCGTGCCGTTGGTGCCCTCAAAGCGCAGGCCGCGCGCGGGGCGCTGGTCGGTGGCCTTGAGGCGGTTGTAGCTGAGCTCGGCGGCCAGCGAGAAGTGCGGGCTCATGGGCCGCACCAGCCCCAGGCCAAAGCCGGGGCGCAGGGTATTGTCGGGCAGGCGGCCGGTGATGTCGCCGTTGTACGTCGCAACGTTGACGCCGAACGTCACGCGCATGGGCGGGCGGCGGTACGATTGCAGCTCGGAGTTGTGCAGGCGCTGGGGCGCGTGGTAGCCGGCGGGGCGGCGCTGGGCCAGGCCCGGCAGGGCCGCCAGCAGGCCCCCGGCCAGAAAGAGGGTAGAAAGAAGGCGCATGAAAAAAGGGTATGACTATAAGGGGGTAAAGATAGACAGAACCATGAGCCATTGCGCAAGCCCGGCGTCGAGCTTAGGGGCCGGGCCGCCGGCCCAACCGCGCCCGGCGGGGGGCCGTATCTTGCGGCACTTACCTTGGTTTGCTTCGATGACCGTTCATTTCTCCCTTCCCTACCGCACTACCTACGGCGAGCGCCTCGTGGTGTGCGGCTCTTTGCCGGCCCTGGGCCACTGGAGCCTGCCCCAGGCCCTGCCCCTGCACTACGACGAAGCCACCGCCCGCTGGAGCGCCGAGCTGGAAGTAGCCCCCGACACCGCCGCGCCCATTACCTATAAATACGTGTTGCTGACCGAGGGCGGCGGCGTGGTGTGGGAGTGGGGCCCCAACCGCCCCCTGCCCCTGCCCGCCGCCGGCACCCCGCGCCTGGAGGTGCGCGACTACTGGCGCGTGCCCGTGCAAGACGACCACGAGCTGTTTACCTCGGCCTTTACCCAGGCGCTTTTCCGCCGCCCCGCCCCCGCCTCGGCCCCCAAAGCCGCCGCTGCCAAGGTGGCCAAAGGCAAGCCGAAAGCCACCGCCCCGGCCGCTCCCGAGGCCGCCGCCCCCGCCCCTATCCTGCGCCTGCGCCTGGCCGCGCCCCGCGTGGCCAGCCAGCACCAGGTGTGCGTGCTGGGCTCCGACCCGGCCCTGGGGGCCTGGGACCAGGGCCCGCCCGTGGTGCTGTCGGATGCCGACTACCCCTACTGGCAGGCCGACGTGGCGCTGGCCAATCCCGAGGCCGAGCTCCAGTATAAATACGGCCTCTGGGATGCCGCCACCCAAACCGTGGTGCAGCTCGAAACCGGCGACAACCGCACGCTGCCCGGCGGCCCCGCCGCCGGCACCCTGCGCGTGGCCGACGACGAAGGCTTTCGCTACGCGGCCGGGCCCTGGCGCGGGGCCGGCGTGGCGGTGCCCATCTTCTCGCTGCGCAGCGAAACCGGCCTGGGCGTGGGCGAGTTCAACGACCTGAAGCTGCTGGTAGACTGGGCCGTGCAAACCGGCATGAGCGTGGTGCAGGTGCTGCCCATCAACGACACCACGGCTACGCACACCTGGGTCGACTCGTACCCCTACGCCGCCATTTCGGTGTTTGCCCTGCACCCGCAGTATTTGCACCTGGAGAGCATTGCCAAGCTCAAGGACAAGAAAGCCGCCGCCGAGCTGAGCAAGCTGCGCGAGGAGCTCAACGCCAAGGACTTCGTGGACTACGAGCCAGTGATGAACGCCAAGTGGAAGTTTCTCAAGCTGCTCTACAAGCAGGAGAAAGCCAGGTTTCTGGCCGACCCCGAGTTTCATAAGTTCAAGGCCGAGCAAGGGTCGTGGCTGGTGCCCTACGCCGCCTTTTCGGGGCTGCGCGACCGCTTTGGCACGGCCGACTTCCACGAGTGGCCGCAGGAGTTTCGCGCCCCGCACGGGCTGGCCGAGCTGGTAGACGAGCACGGCCCGCACTTCGACGAGTTTGGGCTGCATTTCTTCACGCAGTTTCACCTCGACAAGCAGCTGACCGCCGCCGTGCGCTACGGCCGCGAGCGCCACGTGGTGCTGAAGGGCGACCTGCCCATCGGCATCTACCGCCACTCGGTGGATGCCTGGACGCAGCCCGAGCTCTACCACATGGACCAGCAGGCCGGTGCCCCGCCCGATGACTTCTCCACTACCGGCCAGAACTGGCGCTTCCCCACCTACAACTGGGAGCGCATGGCCGAGGACAACTACGCCTGGTGGAAGCAGCGCCTGAGCCACCTGGCGCGCTACTTCGACATGCTGCGCATCGACCACATCCTGGGCTTTTTCCGCATCTGGGAAATGCCGGCCGACTCGGTCGAGGGCCTGCTCGGGCACTTCTCGCCGGCCCTGCCCCTGCACCGCGACGAGATACAGCGTCGCCTGGGCTGGTTCGACTACGGCCGCCTGTGCGCGCCCTACATCCGCTGGCACTTGCTGGAGCGCACCTTCGGCAGCGATGCCCAGGCGGTGTTCGACGAGTTTATGGTGGCCGATGAGTACCAGGCCATTCAGCTGCGGCCCCGCGTGGCCAGCCAGCGCCAGATAGAGGCGTATATCGATGAGCAAATCAAGCTGCATCCCGAGCGCGAGGAGTTCCTGCTGCGCGTGCGGCCGGGCCTGTACCACTTTGTGAATGAGGTGCTGTTTGTGCCGGCCGGCAACGACTTGTACCACCCGCGCATCACGATTAACAAGTCGGACAGCTTCAAGGAGCTGGATGGGGAGGAAACCAAGCGCCGCCTCTACGACGACATTTACGTCGACTACTTCTTCCGCCGCCACGAAGACTTCTGGCGCGAGCAGGGGCTGGTGAAGCTGCCGCCCGTGCGCTACGCCACCAACATGCTCATCGCGGGCGAAGACCTGGGTATGGTACCCGCCTCGGTGCCCGGCGTGATGAAGCAGCTCGGCATGCTGGGCCTCAACATCCAGCGCATGCCCTCCGACCCCCAGACCGAGTTTGGCCACCCCGACCGCGCGCCCTACCTCTCGGTGGTGAGCCCGGGCAGCCACGACATGAGCACGCTGCGCGGCTGGTGGGAAGAAGACCGGGTACGCACCCAGCGCTTTTTCGAAACCATGCTGGGCCGCATGCGCCAGCTCGCACCCTATTACGCCGAGCCCTGGGTGATTCGCGAAATCATCGTGCAGCACCTGCACTCGCCGGCCATGTGGGCCATTTTCCCGCTGCAAGATTTGCTGGCCATGGACAACCACCTGCGCCGCGATAACCCCCACGACGAGCAAATCAACGTGCCCAGCAACCCCCAGCACTTCTGGAAGTACCGCCTGCACCTGCCCCTGGAGGAGCTCACCGATGCCGTGGGCCTCAACGAGCAGCTGCACGCGCTGGTGGCCGAAAGCAGCCGGGGCGTGCCCTACTAGCCGACTGCGCCGGCCGGGCCGGCTTTCAGTCCTCTTGCCAAAAAAAGCGGCTGCCCTGGTGGGCAGCCGCTTTTTTTGGGCCCGGCGAAGGCGGCGGGCAGCTCCTGCCCGGCTAGCCAGAATACTATTTTTTCGGCGGCGCTTGCTACGCGCTGGCGCACCGCCCGGCCCGGCGGGCACAAAGGCGCTAGCCCGCCCGAAACGACAAGCCGATGGCCGCTATATAGTACTTATCCGAGCAAATAATATAACTAAACCCAACAGCAATTGCATTAATAATTGAATAACAGCTATTTGAATAGTATTCACTACCCGGCTGGCTTGCCGGGCCGGGGCGGGCGGCTCTTGGCTGGGCGTCGACTACCGTTCACCCACTAAAAAAGGGTGTTCATACTGTAAAAGCTCTTGTTTAACGAATAAGCGCGGGCTACGGATTAGGTTAACCAATAATTTTGAAGCGCCCTAAAAAGGATTTATTCGCTATAAAATTTACCTCCCGCTCTGCCTCACTTCTTCTGACCTCTGCTTTTTTATACACTACCAGCTTAGCCAACGCCTGCCCTGGCCGGCGGCGCGGCTTCTGCTAAGCCCCCCCTCACGACCCAGCTTTTGCGGCATTACCCGCGCGGCGGCGGCCCTCCTGGCCGCCGCTCATCGGCGCAGCCTTGCCCTTGCTTTTTGCCCTACCCTACCTCCTGCATCAAGACCTCCGACACCCTTTAGCGCTTCCCTACCGCTTTTTATGAATCATTCTTTACGCCTGCTTGGCTTGGTGCTGGCCACCGGAGCACCGCTGGCACCACCGCTGCCGGCCCTGGCCAAGGCCACGCTGCCAGCCACTACCGCCACCCTGGCGGGCAACAGCCGGGCCACGGCTGCCCGCGCCCGCCAGCCGCTAACGTACCACCCCATCTCGGGCTACGTGTTTGAGGATGTGAACTATGGCGGCGGCATCGGCCACGCGTTCGGGGCCGCGGGCACCGTGGGCCGGCCGGGTGTCCGCGTGGAGATTTACTCCTCGTCGGGCGGCTTTCTAGGGGCTACGAACACCGACGCCAACGGCTACTACAGCGTTTCGGCTTTTTCGGATACCTATACTGTGCGCGTGGTTAATGCCACAGTAACGAGCAGCCGCCCGGGCTACTTGAGCAGCCTGGTGCCCGTGCAGACCTACAACAACTACAATAACAACACGAACATCGTGGGGGGCCGAGCCCCCGAGAAGGTAGACGCCGGCGCGAACACCAGCAACGCCTCGCTCGGCAGCCTGAACACGGCCACGACCATCGCCCAGAGCCAAGCGTCGGTTTACACGGACACCTACAACGTCAACTTCGGCTTCAACTTCGACGTGGTGGTGAACACCAACGACGCGGGCCAGGGCTCGCTGCGCCAGTTTATCCTGAACGCCAACGCGCTGGGCAATGAAACTGACCTGGCCCAGGACGGCTACTACACCAACGCCCAGGACCTGGCCCCCACCTCGAGGGCCGCCGGCCGCGCCGGCGTAGCCCTACCCGCCGATTTCGAGTCGAGCATCTTCATGGTTCCGACCGGCCGCCTCAGCAGCGGCGTGGCCGTCATCACGCCAGCCTCGGCCCTGCCCCAGCTTACGGGACCCTGCATGTCGGTAAACGGGCTGACCCAGACCTACAACATGGGCAACACCAACGATGTGCTGCTGGGCCTGGGCGGCACGGTGGGCACCCAGGCCACGCCCCTGAGCCAGCTCAACGGCCCCGAGGTGCAGCTGGTGGGCAACGCAGGCATCGCCTTTGGCCTCGACGTGGCTAGCTCGGCCACCAACGCCCGCCTCGGTGGGCTGGCCATCTACGGCTTCGGCAACGCGCCCGACAACGATGCGGCGGCCAACATTCGCAGCGCCGCCACCGGCGTCATCATCGCTCTGAACGTGCTGGGCACTCCCGCCACCGGCTTCGCGGCCCCGGCCACGCTCACCAACGCCGACAATGTGCGCCTGGTGGGCGGCACGAGCGGCCTGGTGTATAGCAACCTCATCGGCTTTGCCAATGGCAAGGGTATAACCACCATTACCGGCGTCACTAACACGCTGGTGCAAAACAACGAGCTGCGCGCCAACGGCCAGGGCAAAGCCAGCAACGACGGCGTTGACATCAACGGCAGCAACAGCACCATCCAGTATAACCTGCTCACCGGCACTTCCAGCCTGGGTTTTGATAGCTTCCGCTCGGCGGGCGGCAACACCATCGTGGGCAACACTGTGACCGACAACGGCCGGGGCACGGCCAGCCTGGCCCCCGACGAAACGGGTGGCCTCCGCATCTACGGGGCCGGCAACCGCGTGGCGCAAAACAGCATTAGCGGCAACTACGGCGCGGGCCTCCTGCTGGTGGGCACCGGCACCAACCGCGCGGCCGCCGGCACCACGGTTATCAGCCAGAACGCCATCTCTGGCAATGGCACCGTGACGGCCCGCAACGGTGCGGCTGCTACCGGCCAAGTGGGCATCGACCTGCAAGCCAACGGCGACAACGAAGCCGGCGGCACCGCGCCCTTCGTGACGCGCAACAGCGCCGCCACCACCGGGGCCAACAACCTCCAGAACTACCCCGTGCTGCGCACGGCCAGCATCGTGGGCAGCAGCCTGGTGCTGACCGGCTACGCCCGGCCCGGCGCGGTTATCGAGCTGTTTCTGGCCCAGGCCAACCCCGCTACCCCCAACGCCACGGGGGCCAACTTCGGCCAGGGCAAAACCTACCTCACTACCCTCACCGAGGGCACCAACGACGCCGACGCCAGCACCAACCAGAGCTACGGGCCGGGCACCATCAATGGCTTTGCCCAGGGCACGGACAACAGCGCCAACGGCTTCTCGTTCAGCATTCCGCTCAGCAGCCTGCCCGGCGGCACGCTCGCGGCGGGCGCGTTGCTCACCAGCACGGCCACGCTGGGCGGGGCTACCTCCGAGTTTTCGGGCAATGTGGCGGCCGTAGCCATCGCCGCGCTCACGGGCTACGTGTATGAGGATGCGAACTACGGCGGTGGCGCGGGCCGCAGCCGCGCTGCGCTGGGCACGGCCGCCAGCGGCCGCCCCGGCGCTACCGTGGAGCTCTACGACGCTAGTGACGCGCTCGTGGCCACTACCACTACCGACGCCAACGGCCACTACTCTTTTGCCGCCAACCCTGCCGCGGGCTACACCGTGCGCGTGGTGAATGGCAGCGTGAGCAGTGCGCGCCCCGGCTCGGTGGCCGGCCTGCTGCCCGTGCCCACCTACAGCGGCACAGCCTCGCGGGTGGGCGGCGAAAACCCCGCCCTCGCCGATGCCGCTGCCAACACCGGCAGCCAGACGCTGGGCGCACTCAGCACCAGCACCAGCGTGCCGCAAAGCATTGCCCCGGCCAGCGTGGGCACCGGCGCTACCAACAGCGGCCCCGACTTTGGCTTCAACTTCGACGTGGTGGTGAACACCAACGACGCGGGCCAGGGCTCGCTGCGCCAGTTCATTTTGAACAGCAACGCGCTGGGCGGCGAAAGCAGCCTGGCCCAAAGCGGCTCTTACACCGACGCCCGCAATCTGAGCGCTGGCAACACGGCCGCCAGCCAGGCCGGCGTGGCCCTGCCCGCCGGCTACGAGTCGAGCATCTTCATGATTCCGGCCTCGGCCCTGCCCGATGGCAAGGTAGCCGTCATCACGCCGGCCACGGCGCTGCCCCAGCTCACGGGCACCAATACGATTGTGAACGGGGCCACCCAGACCTACAACATCGGCAACACCAACGACGCGCTGCTCGGCAACGGTGGCACGGTGGGCACGCAGGCTACAACCCTGAGCAAGCTCAGCGGCCCCGAGGTGCAGCTGGTGGGCAGCACGGCCATCAATATGGGCCTGAGCCTAGCCGGCGCGGGCAGCCAGGTGCGCGGGCTGGCCATCTACGGCTTTGGTAATTTCTTCGACAATAACAGCAACAGCAACCTCACCATTACGGCCAGCAACGTGCTCATCGCCGACAACGTGCTCGGCAGCGCGGCCACCAGCTTCGCGGTGCCGCCCGTGGCCAACAACAACTCGAACGTGCGCGTGGCCAGCGGCACGGGCGTGAGCTTTACCAACAACCTGATTGGCTTTGCCAATGGCTCGGGTATTTACCTGGCCCCGGACGTGGCCGGCACCACCATCAGCGGCAATGAGATTCGCGGCAACGCCCGCACCGGCTCCATCTACGACGGCATCGACTCGCACGGCAGCGCCACTACGGTTGCGGGCAACCTGCTGGCCGACGGCGCGGCGCAGGGCTTTGACAGCTACACCAGCACGGGCGGCCATAAGGTAACGGGCAACACCTTCACCAACAACGGCATCGGCAACAGCACCGACCAGACGGAATCGGCGGCCGTGCGCTTCTACGGCACGGGCAACACCTTCAGCCAGAACATCTCGACCGGCAACTACGGGGCCGGCGTGGAAGTAGCGGGCGGCACCACCGTTATCTCGCGCAACTCGATTTACAGCAACGGCACCAGCCTGTCGGCCAAAGGTGCGGCCGCTACCGGCAACATCGGTATCGACCTGATTGCCAGCGGCGAAAACGAAAACCTCGGCACTTCGCCCTTTGTGACGCGCAACAGCGCCGCCACCACCGGGGCCAACAACCTCCAGAACTACCCCGTGCTGCGCACGGCCCGGCTCACGGGCAGCAGCCTGGTGCTGACCGGCTACGCCAAGCCCGGCGCGATTATCGAGCTGTTCCTGGCCCAGGCCAACCCCACCAGCGTCAACGCTACGGGGGCCAACTTTGGCCAGGGCAAAACCTACCTCACTACCCTCACCGAGGGCACCAACGACGCCGACGCCAGCACCGGCCAGAGCTACTCGGGCCCCATCAATGGCTTCGACCAGGGCGCGGACACCAACGCCAGCGGCTTCACGTTTACGATAGCGCTGACCTCGGCGCAGCAGGCGCTGGTGCAGGCGGGCGCGCTGCTCACCAGCACGGCCACGCTGGGCGGGGCTACCTCCGAGTTTTCGGGCAATGTGCGCGTCGTCAATGCCCCGGCCCCGCTGCCGGTGGTGCTGAGCGCCTTCACAACCCAGGCCGTGGCCAACCGCGATGCCCTGCTGAACTGGGCTACCGCCTCAGAAGTCAACAACGACTACTTTGAGGTAGAGCGCAGCTTCGATGGCGCTACGTTCACCAAAATCGGCACCGTGGCCGGGCGCGGCACCACCGCCGTGGCCTCGGCCTACACCTTCACCGATGCGGGCGTGGCCGCCCAGGCCACCGGCCCCGTGTACTACCGCCTGCGCCAGGTAGACCTGGGCGGCACGGGCACCTACTCGCCGGTGCGGGCCGTGCGCTTTGGGCAGGCCGCCACCGTGGCCCTGGCCCCCTACCCCAACCCCGCCGCCGACCGCACCACCCTCGACCTGAGCGCCCTCGACGCGGCCACCACCGTGCGGGCGCAGCTGCTCGATGCCACCGGCCGGGTAGTGCGCAGCTGGGCGCTGGCCGGCGGCCAGCCCCAAGCGCTAACCCTGCGCGACCTGGCCAGCGGCCCCTACCTACTGGTAGTGGCCGGCACGCAGCCCGATGGCTCGCCGCTGCGCCAGACCCTGCGCCTGTCCAAGCTCTAATACCCTGGCGCGGCTAGCTGCTGCTTTCGAAAGGCCCTTCTCGCAGGAGAAGGGCTTTTTTGCGTGTAGGCCCAGGCGGGCCGGCAAGGCGGGTCGTCATTCGGCTTTTGTATCAAACCCAGATAATGACCAGGTGCTGGAATACTAAACCACCCACCTAACAGGGTGATTTTTTGATACCTCGGGAGCATCGTTCTACCATCACGCATTTACTTGTAATAATACAAAATAAATATTAAGCTGAACGCTTTATAATATCTGATTTACAGATGCTTATGTGTTTTACAAAAATGACCTTTGCTATTAATAATAATGATTTGCATCAATTAGTGAGCGCTCCTAATCAGGCTATTTCACTTTAAAGCAACACCGTAACCAGCAAAAGTACCATTACTGAAAAATTCGGCGGTGCCCGTCCTACTCAAGATTAGATTAATACCAAAATCACTCGGAGTCGCTACAGCTATAATACAACTTCTGAAAATGGCTCCGGCGGCGCTTTTTTATTTTTGCTGCTACTAAACGACTTGCATTTATTCATCAACTTACTCTATATCTACTCCTTACTTTTTATGTCGAACATCTTACGCCGCAGGCGCTGGATAACCGGCCTTTATCCAGCCGCTTGGCTTAGTACCATACTGTCTGAAAGAGCCGGCGCTGCTGCGCCGCCCTTTTCAGTACCAGCCAGCAGCCTTTTCATTTTTGCGATGGTGCTGCTCGGCGGGCTGGGCGGCAGCCGCGCCTGGGCCCAAACCACCTGCCCGGTAACGGCCGCCACGCTCAACTTCGCTACCCGCCCGGCGGGCGAAAACTGGCAAAACCGCGCCACCGAGGGCGTGCCCACGGTGTACTCGGCCACGCGGCTGGGCACTACCTACACTACTACCACCAACGCCGGCACTACCTCGCTGCAAACGGCCGCGGTGAACGGCGGGCAGTCGCTGGCCTGGAACGCCACTTATAACTCGGGCGGTAGCAACGCCTCGGTTACGTTCACCTTTGCGCAGCCCGTCACCAACGCCCGCATCCGGGTGCAGGACATCGACGCGGTGTATAACGCGGGCCTCGCGGGCCTGCTGTCCAATGGCTACGTCGACCAGGTGACGTTTACGGGCGCGCTCGTCAGCAACGGCGTTACGACCGGCGTGACGCCGACCCTGAGCCGCGCCAATGCCGTGACTAGCTACAACACCATCAGCGGCAACGTGGCCACGGGCCGCGAGGCGGGCGGCGACAACACCAGCGCCGACGATGCTACCATTATCGCTGCTTACGCCACGCCGGTTACGTCGATTACCCTGACGTTCCGCAACGCGACGGGCGCCTCCATCCTGAATGCGCAGTCGCTGGGCATCGACAACCTCAGCTGGTGCCGCGTGGCCCCCACGGTGGCCAACGTGACCACGGCCCCCGTGCTGAGCACGGCCACCCAGGTGGGCCTGGCCGGCCTCGTGGGGCAGGCCGATGGCGCGCTCACTTACACCATCCGCTCGCTGCCGGCCGCTGGCACGCTGCTCTACAACACCACCGGCACCACCTACGCCGCCGTGGCCCTCAACCAGACCCTGACGCCCGCCCAGGCGGCCAGCCTGCGCTACACGCCCAGTACCGCCTTCACGGGGGCCAGCACCAGCTTTACCTATTCGCTGAGCGACGACGCTACGCCGGTGCAAACCTCGGGCACGGCTACCTACACCATTCCGCTGCAATACCCGGTGGCCTGTGCGCCCGGCACGGCCACGCCGTTTGCCTTTGGCAGCCGCCCGGCGGGCGAAAACTGGCAAAACCGCCCCACCGGCGTGGCTGCCCCCGGCACCAACGCCACCTTCGTGAGTTCGAGCAACTACAGCTCGGGCGCGCCGACGGCGTCGGTTTTTCAGGTAAGCAACTTCAACGGCGTGAACACGCTGGGCTGGCAAAACGACTACGCGCCCGGCAACGTCAACTCGTCGTCGATAACGTTCAATTTCAGCCGCCCGGTGTCCAACTTCACGGTGAAGGTGCAGGACATCGACGTGGGCACTGACTACATCGACCGCATCACCTTTGTGGGGGCCAACGGCGGCACCACCGTGGTGCCGGCCCTGCTGGCCGACAACCCCGGCGCGGGCATCGTGGCCATTAATGGCAACGTGGCCACTGGCGTGGCCAACACCGCGAGCGCCGTCGACGGCACCGTGACGGCCTACTTCGGCAGCCCAATCACCAGCCTCACCATCACCTATGCCAACGTAGGCAACGCCGCTGACCCCGCCGCGCAGGTAGTGGGCATCGACCAGATGACCTGGTGCGAAGCCCCGCCCGTGGCCCTCGACGTAACCACGCCTACCGTGCTGAGCTCGGTGGGGGCCGCCAGCATCAGCGCGCTGGCTTCGACCATCGACAGCGCCCCGGCCAGCTACGTGCTGGCTTCGCTGCCGACCACGGCGCAGGGCGTGCTGTCGTACAACTCGACGGGCTCGACGTACACGGACATCACGGCGGCCAACTTTGCTTCGCTGACGCTTACGGCGGCGCAGGCGGCCAGCTTGCGCTTTGCGCCGGCGGCCGGCACTAGTGGCAACGTCACGTTTACCTACCGCGCCAAGGATGGCAACAACCAGACCTCGGCCAGCGCGGCTACCTACACCATTCCGGTGAGCAATGCCGCGTGCGTGACGACGGCCTCGCTCAATTTCCGCAACACCACACCGGTGCCCGACGACTGGCGCGCCCACGCGGCGCTGGCCGCGCCGGCCGGCTCGGCCTTCACCACCATCAGCAGTGGCGGCTTTACCTCGCCCGCCACGGCCACGACCAGCAGCCTGGCTACCGTGGCCACGGCCAGCGGCCTGAACGGCGTGCAAACCCTGCAATGGATGAGCGACTACGCCAACACCACCGACAACACCTCGACGGTAACGTTCACCTTCAACCGCGCGGTGAGCAACTACACCCTGCGCGTGCAGGACATCGACCGCTCGGAAACCGCCGCCGCCAACGGCAACCCGGCCACGGCCTTTATCGACCAGGTAACCTTCGTGGGCAGCAACGGCGGCACGACCGTGCTGCCCTCGCTGACCGCGCTGGGCGCGGCCAACACGGTAGCCATCACGGGCAACGTGGCCACGGGCACCACCAACATCACGAACACCACCGACGGCACGGTAACGGTGTATTTCGCCAGCCCGGTTACGTCGGTTACCATTACCTATCGCAACCTCTCGACCTTCCAGGCCGACCCCACCGCCAACGCCATCGGGCTGGAGGAAATGACCTGGTGCCGCCTGGCCCCGGTGGCCGCCAACATCACGAACACCAGCCGCCCCGCCGGCCAGGCCGCTACGGCCGTGAACGCCCTGAGCGCCACCGCCGACGGCACGGTCGCCAGCTACACCATCGCGGCGCTGCCCCCGGTTTCGCAGGGTATTTTCTACGTCAATGGCGTGGCCCTCACCAGCAGCACCCTGACGCTGACCCCGGCCCAGGCCGCCCAGCTTTCGTTTGCCCCGGCGGCCGGCTTTGGCGGCACGGCCGGCTTCTCCTACGTGGCCACCGACGACGCGGGCACCGTGAGCAGCCCGGCTACCTACGCCGTGCCCGTGAGCAATACCGGCGCGGCCGGCACGGCTTCGGCCTGCGCCATTCCTGGTAAGGACGGCTCGCCCACGCTGCTCGACAACCCCAACACCTACTACCCGGCCACGGCTTCGGCGGCGGCGGGCGCTACCAGCCTCGTGGTGGGCGTGGGCACGCGCGGCAGCACGCCGGCGGCCTCGAACACCATTGCCAAGGGCGACCTGCTGCTGGTAATTCAGATGCAGGGCGCGGACATCAACTCGACCAACACCGACAGCTACGGCGATGGCGTGGCCGGCGGCGGGGCCAGCGGCAACCTGACTTCTAACCTGCAAGCCGGCACCTACGAGTACGTGGTGGCCAGCAACACTACGCCCATCGACGTGACCGTGGGCGGCACCATTACGCTGACTTCGGCCCTGGTGAACAGCTACGTGAACGCGGCGGCTACGGCCTCGGCTGGTCCGCGCCGCTTCCAGGTAGTGCGCATTCCGCAGTACGGCAACCTGACGCTGGGCGCGACCATCGCGGCCCTGCCCTGGACCGGTAGCGTGGGCGGCATCCTCGCCCTCGACGTAGCCGGCCAGACCAACTTCAGCGGCAATAGCATCGACGCCTCGGGCCGGGGCTTCCGCGGCGGCGGGGGCCGCACCCAGGCCACGGCGGCCGGCGCTAACCTCGACTACGTGGGCACCTCCGCCACCAACGCCCACGCCCAGAAAGGCGAAGGCCTGGCCGGCACCCCGCGCTACGTGAATGTGCCCGGCACGCCCAACGACGCCACCACCAACGCGACCATCGACAACGGCAGCGCCAACGAAAACTACGCGGGCGGCAGCTTTAGCCGCGGCGCGCCCGGCAACGCCGGCGGCGGCGGCAACAACAACATCGACAACAGCGGCGGCGGCGGCGGGGCCAACGGCGGCACCGGCGGCCGCGGCGGCAACAAGTTTGCCGGCAGCAGCGAGCCAGTGGGCGGCGAGCCGGGAGCGGCTTTTGGCCCCGTGAGCAGCGCGCGCCTAGTACTGGGCGGCGGCGGCGGCGCGGGCAGCACCAACAACAACACCGGCACGCCCACCAACGGCGCGGCCAGCAGCGGCGCGGCGGGCGGCGGCATTGTGCTGCTGCGCACGGGCACCGTGGCGGGCTCGGGCAGCATCGTGGCCAACGGCGGCAGCGCCAACGGCAGCGTGGCCGACGACGGCAGCGGCGGCGGCGGCGCGGGCGGCTCTATCCTGCTTACGGCCCAGAACCCGGCCGGCCTGAGCGGCGTGACCCTGGCCGCCAACGGCGGCAACGGTGGCTCGAACACGGGCAGCGCCAGCGGCAACGGCCCCCACGGCCCCGGCGGCGGCGGCGGCGGCGGCGTAGTACTCGCCAACGGCCCGGTAGCCAGCGCCTCGGCCGCGGCCGGGGCCAACGGCACCACCCGCAACGGCGGCACCAGCATCGCCTACGGCGCGGCCGCCGGCGCGGCGGGCATCGTGAACACCCAGATTAGCAACGCTATCGCGGGCACTACGGTGGGCACCACCTGCGCCGCCGATGTCACGACCTCCATCACCGGCCCGGCTACCCTCACGCCGGCCCAGCCCTCGGGCACCTACACCGTGACCTTCGTCAACGAAGGCCCGGCCATGGCCGCCACCGTGACCCGCACCGTAACCCTGCCCTCGGGCGCGACCAACATCTTCGTAAACGGCGCGGCCTACATGCCCACGATGGCTAATACCATCGACTTCGGCACGGCCGCCTCGATGGCCAGCGGGGCCACGAGCAGCTTCACGTTCAGCTTCACCCCGGCCACCACGGCCACGGGCACGCAGAGCATCACGAGCAACGTAACCACCGTGAGCGGCCAGGGCGCCGACGGGGCCCCCAACGCCTCGGCCATTCTGGCCACGGTGCCGCCGGTGGCCGATGTAGCGGCTACCATCGTGCCCGGCGCGGCTGTGCCGGCTGGCACACTGGCCTCGGCCAGCACGCCGCCTTCGTTCACGGCTACCTTCAGCAATAATGGTCCGGCCAGCGCGCTGGGGATGACGGCTACGGTGCAGCTGCCGAAAAACCTGACCAACGTAACGGCCTCGGGCGGCGGCGTGTACGACGCGGCTACCGGCCTGGTGTCCTACGCCAGCTTTACGGGCCTGCCCAACGGCGGCAGCCTGGTATCGATTATCAAGTTTGACGCCCCGGCCACCGGGCCGGTAATGGCCACGGCCAGCGCCACCACTACCTCCAGCGAAGCCGGCCAGACGGCCAACAACCGCCAGACCATGGGCCTGACTTTGACGCCGGCCTTTGACCTGGCTACCAGCCTCAGCGGCCCCGCCACCAGCGTGGCCGGCGACCTCGTAACCCTGGCCCTTACGACCAGCAACAACGGCCCGAGCGCCGCCCCCACCGTGGTGCAAACCGCCCAGCTGGCTACCGGCCTCAGCAACGTGTACGTAAGCAACGGCGGCTACTACAACACTAGCACCAGCGCTACCAGCGTGACTTACAACGGCGTAACCTACAGCGTGCCGGCCGGCGGGGTAATCTACCCGCCGCTGGCCAGCCTGCCCGCCGGGCAAGCGGTAGCCAACACCGTGAGCTTCGTGATGCCGGCTTCCGGCTTCGCACCCTCGGCCTCGGTAGCGCCCGCCACGGCCGCCGCCGGCGAAACCAGCCCGGCCAACAACCTGGCTTACCTCAACGGCCCGACCAGCACCCCGCTGAGCCCGGCCGCCGCCACCGGCAACCCCGCCAACGTGTACACCAAGCTCAGCGCCTCGGCCGCCACGGTGGCCGTGGGCAGCCCTATCACCCTGACCGTGACGACCGGCAACAACGGCTCGGCTACCTCGGCCGGTGGCTCGGCCACGGGCGTGGTGCAAACCGTGCAACTGCTGCCCGGCCTCGCTACTAGTGCCTTGCAGGTAGATGGCCAGGCGGGTACGCTCAGCGGCAACACGATTACCTTCCTGACCAGCGGCGCTACCTATAATACGCTGACGGGCCTGGTGACTTTCCCGGCCATCAGCCAGGCTAGCGGGGCCAACGTGAGCCACACCCTGACGCTGACCGCCCCGGCCAGCACCGGCAACAACGGCCAGCTGCTCGCTACCGCCATGGTAACGACGGCCAACGTGGACCCCGTGCCGGCCGACAATGCCGCCGCCACGGCCATCGTGCTGACGCCCGCCACCGACCTGGCCGCCACCCTCACGGGCCCGGCTTCGGCCACGGCCGGCCAGGTGGTGAGCTACATGGCTTCCTTCACCAACAACGGCCCGATGGCCGCCAGCGGCTACAACGCCAGCGGCACCCAGACGGCCGGCGTACTTGCCAGCGTGCAGCTGCCGGTGGGCCTCAGCGATGTGGCGATAACCGACGCGGCGGGCGCTACTGCCACCATGGCCAGCTACAACCCGCAAACCGGCGTGGTGACCTTCCCGGCCCAGCCCGACATGGCGGTGGGTGCTACCCAGGCGTATACCCTGAGCTTCGTGGCCCCGGCCCGCAACCTGGCCGTGAGTGCCCTGGTAAGCTCGGCTACGCCCGATGCCACCCCGGCCAACAACAGCGCCGTGGTGAGCACCACCATCGCGCCGGCCGCCGACCTGCGCACCAGCGTGAGCGGCCCGGCCGTGGCCGCCATCGGCAACGCCGTAACCTACACCGTGGCCACGGCCAACGCCGGCCCCTCGGCAGCGGCGGCCGTGGTGCCCACCCTGCAATTGCCCACCGGCTTCTCGGGCACTACCCTGCTGGTAGCAGGCCAGACGGGCTCCTTCAACGGCACGACCAATACCTACGACTACCCCAACGGGGCCAAGTACAACTTGGGCTCGGGCGTGGTTTCCTTCCCGGCCACGGCCAGCTTGGCCAGCGGCAGCAGCGTGCTCAACTACGTGACCTTCCTGATGCCCGACGCCTCGGGCGGGCAGGTGGCGGGCGTGGCCTCGGCTACCTCGACCACTGCCGACCTCAGCCCCGGCAACAACGCCACCAGCGTAGCCACCAGCATCGCGCCGGCCACGGCGGCCACCGCCGACCTGGTAACCTCGCTGACCGGCGCGCCGGCCTCGGCCCCGGCCGGCTCCGACCTCACGTTCACGGCCCGCTACCGCAACAACGGCGCGGCCGCCGCTACCAACGTGATGCCCACCTTGCAGCTGCCCGCCGGCCTCACCATCGGCAGCATCAGCAACGGCGGCGTGTACAGCCCGGCCACCGGCCTGGTGACGTGGCCCGCCATCTCCAGCCAGCCCAGCGGCGACGAGCAGGCCTACACCGTAGTAGTAAAAGCCCCGGCCAACGGCCCGGTGGCAGCCTACTCGTCGGCCTCGTCGGACACAAGCGAGCCCAACACGAGCACGGCCCAAGGCAACACCGTGGGCTCGGCCAGCGTGGCCGTGACGCCGGTGTTTGATGCCGTGACCCGCCTCGGCGGCCCGGCCTCGGCCCCCGCCGGCACCACCCAGACCTACACCGTGACGACCGGCAACGGCGGCCCCTCGGCCACCGGCGCGGCCACGACGCAGGTCGTGACTTTGTCGGCCGGCGTGGCCCCGGTAGCGGGCAGCATCACGGGCGGCGGCACGTATTCGAGCGCGAGCAACACCATCACCTGGACTATCGCCGCCGGCCAGCCGGCCGGGCAAGCCGGGGCCGTGGCCAACACCTTTGCCCTGGTGCAGCCCGCCGCCGGCGTGGCCCTGTCGGCCAGCGTGAGCGTGGCCGGCGACAGCGACACTGGCAACAACGCCGCGACCCTCAGCACCAGCGTGCCCAACCAGCAGCCCACGGCGGCGGCGGTCGTGAACGCGCGGATGCCCTTCATCGGCAACACGGCCGGCACCAGCCCCACCGCGCCCTACGGCGTGCTGCTGTCACCGCTGGCCGGGGCCGACTTCGAAAGCGCGCTGGCTGCCAGCCCCTACACCGTGGCTACCCTGCCCAACGCCACCACCCAAGGCACGCTGTACTACAGCACGGGCGGCACCTCCTACGCCCCCGTGACAGCCGGCCAGGCCCTGACTGCCGCCCAGGCCACTACTCTGCGCTTCCTGCCCCAGGCGGGCTACGTGGGCAACGCCTTCTTCACGTACTCGACCACCGACGCGGCCGGCAACCAGTCGCCCGCCGCCACCTACACCGTGGCCGTGGGCAGCGACCTCGCCGCCACCTACGCCACCTACAACGCCACCAAAGGCAGCTACGCCAACGGCGACGTGCTGGCGCAGTTTGCCGATGCCACGGCCAGCCGCTACAGCAGCGCCGGCAGCCTCTACGATGCCCAGGGCAACGCCCTGGCCGGCACGGCCAACGGCCTCAGCAGCGCCGTGCTCACGGCGGGCACCCTGCCCGCCGGCGTGAGCCTGGATGCGGCCACCGGCCGCCTCTACGTGAGCGACGCCAGCCAGCTCGTGCGCTCCGGCGCGCCCAGCACCTACACCGTGACCATCGCTACCACTGATGCCAACGGCGGGGTGACGACGCAGCCCGTTTCATTCACCATCGGCGCGCTGCCGCTGCCCGTGGTGCTGGTTGACTTCACGGCGCAGGCCGTGGCCAACCGCGACGCGCTGCTGCGCTGGGGCACGGCCTCGGAGAAAAACAACGACCACTTCGACATCGAGCGCAGCCTCGACGGGGTGCGCTTCGCTACCATCGGCCAGCTGGCCGGCCACGGCACCACCAGCGCCGCCAGCTCCTACACCTTCACCGATGCCAACGTGGCCGCCCAGGCCAACGGC
>NZ_DASTEP010000094.1:0-41694 GCF_035709525.1 Hymenobacter sp.
TTACCCCGGCCCCTCCCCTCCGGGAGAGGGGAGCCCGACGACCGAAAGATGTTTGCTAACGTCAGTTTACGGTCGGCTCCCCTCTCCCGGAGGGGAGGGGCCGGGGGTGGGGTTAAACGATAGCTGGATATCCTAATTATGAAACTCCAATTTGACGCCGAGCAGGACTACCAGAAAGCGGCCGTGCAGGCCGTGGTCGATGCCTTTGAAGGCCAGCCCCTGAGCCAGGGGCCGCTCGAAGTGGCCGTGAGCGCCGGCGCGGCGGCCGGCTCGCTGGCGTTTACTGAGAAAGGCATTGCTAACCGGCTGGTGCTGGCCGAGGCGCAACTGCTCGACAACATCCGGGCCGGGCAGGCGGCGCGGGGGCTGCCGCTGGCTACCGAGCTGGTGCCCTGCGTGTTTAAGAACGCGGCGGGCGAAACCGACGCCGACAGCCTGCCCCTCAACCTGACGGTGGAGATGGAAACCGGCACCGGCAAAACCTACGTGTATTTGCGCACCATCTACGAGCTGCACCGCACGTATGGCTTCCGCAAGTTTGTGATTGTGGTGCCGAGCGTAGCCATCCGGGAGGGCGTGTGGAAGTCGCTGGCTATCACGCACGAGCACTTTCAGGCGCATTTTGGCTACCCGCCGGTGCAGTACGCGGTGTACGACAGCGGCAACCCGGCCGCGCTGCGCAGCTTTGCGGTGAGCGACGCCTTGCAGATTCTGGTCATCAACATCGACTCGTTTGCCAAAGACAGCAACCTCATCAACAAAACCCGTGAAACGGGCGTGCGGCCCATCGAGTACCTGCAAGCCACGCGCCCCATCGTGGTGGTCGACGAGCCCCAGAACCTGGAAACCGACGCCCGCAAGGCCGCCCTGGCCGAGCTGCGCCCACTGGCCACGCTGCGCTATTCGGCCACGCACAAGGCGTTTTACAACCTCGTGTACTCGCTGAACCCGGTGCAGGCCTACGACCTGGGGCTGGTAAAACAGATTGAGGTAGACGGCATTACGGCCGATGGCAACTACAACGCGGCCTTTGTGCGGGTGCGCCGCATCGAGCAGGGCAAAACGGCGCACAAGGCCCGGCTGCTCCTCTACGCCAATGAGAAAGGCGGCGTGAAACAGAAGGAAGTGAGCGCCGGCCTGGGCAGCGACCTCTACGCCCTGAGCAAGCAGCGCGACATCTACCGCGAGGGCTTCATTGTGAATGAGCTAGACCCCGAGGAAGGCAGCGTTACGTTTTCAAACGGCCTGCGCGTAGTGGCGGGCCAGGACGTGGGCGGCCTCACCGAGGCCGTGCTGCGCTACCAGCTCGAGCGCACCATCAAGTGGCACTTCGAAAAGCTCAAGCGCCTCAAGCCCAAAGGCCTCAAGGTGCTGTCGCTGTTTTTTGTGGACCGCGTGGCCAGCTACCGGCTCTACGACCCCGCGAGCAAAGAGCGTCGGCCCGGCCGGTTTGCCGAGTGGTTTGAGGAGATTTTTGCGCAGTACGCCGCTAAAAAAGAATACGCCGGCCTCATCCCCTACCCCGCCGCGCAGGTGCACGACGGCTACTTTTCGCAAGACAAGGCCAGCCCGGCCGGCAAGGACACGCGCGGCGACACGGCCCTCGACCGCGACACCTACGCCCTGATAATGCGCGATAAAGAGCGCCTGCTAAGCCAGGACGAACCGCTGCAATTTATCTTTTCGCACTCGGCGCTGCGCGAAGGCTGGGACAACCCGAACGTCTTCCAAATCTGCACCCTCAACGAGACGCAGAGCGACGTGAAGAAGCGCCAGGAAATCGGCCGGGGACTGCGCCTGCCCGTCGATGCCAGCGGCCAACGCGTGCAGGATAAGGCGCTCAACATCCTGACCGTCATTGCCAATGAAAGCTACGAAGACTTTTCGGCGGCTTTGCAGCGCGAAATCCAGGACGAAACCGGCGTGGCCTTCGCCGGCCGCACCCGCGACGCGGCCGAGCGCCGCCAGCTGCGCCTGACGAAGGAGCTGACGCCCGAAAATCACCCGGCGTTTTTCGCGCTCTGGGAGCGCATCAAGCACCGCACGCGCTACCGCGTCGAGTTCAAAACCGAGGAGCTGATAGCCGGGGCCGTGGCCGAGCTGCGCGACCGGCACCGTACGCCGCCCACCCACGCCCCGCAGCTGCAAGCCCGCAAGGCCCGCCTGAGCTACACCGATGAGGGCATTGCGGGTATGCTGGCGGCCGAGGCGCAAATCACACTCAATACGGCGGCTTACGCCGTGCCCGACGTGTACGGCTACCTGCAAAGCCGCGTCGATATTACCCGGCCCACCATCTACCAGATTCTCCGGCAGTCGGGCCGGGCCGAGGAGCTGCTCATCAACCCGCAGCTGTTTCTCGACAACGTGGTGCGGGCCATCCGGCGCACGCTGCAACGCCTGCAAGTAGCGGGCATCAAGTACGAGCAGCTGGGTGGGCAGGAATACGAGATGCGCCTTTTCGAGGACGAAGAACTAGCGCAGTACGCCCGCAACCTCTACGAAGTGCAGCGCCCCGAGCGCACGCTTTACAACTACGTGCCCGTCGACAGCGCCACCGAGCGCCACTTTGCCGCCAGCTGCGACGCGGCCGAGCGCGTCGAGTTCTACGTGAAGCTGCCGCGCAATTTCCTCATCCCGACGCCGCTGGGCAGCTACCGCCCCGACTGGGCCCTGGTGCTGCGCGGCGACCAGCGCATTTACTTCGTGGTCGAAACCAAGGGCAGCGCCGGTCAGGCCGAGCCCATCGACCCACAGACACTGCGCGGCAAGGAAGAGCTGAAAATAGCCTGCGGCACCGAGCACTTTGCCGTGCTGGAGCCGCTGGGCGTAGCCTACGAGGTAGCCGCCAACCTGAAGGACATCGGGTAGCCCGAGCGGCGCTTCTTTTGCAACCCAAGTGAAAGCGCGCGCGGCCTCACAGCCGCTCACGCACCTCGCGCAGCAGGCGCTCCATGGCGTTGCGGGTGGCCTGGTCGCTACCCGGAATGCCGTTGTTGAAGAACGTGACGGCCACCAGCCGGCCGCTGCGGCAGCGCACGTAGCCCGCCAGGTTGCAGGTGTGGGTGAGGGTGCCGGTTTTGCCCCACAGCCACGGCAGCCTGGGCGGGCCGGCCTCGAAGTAGCGCTTGCGCAGGGTGCCCTGGCCACCGCCGGCCGCCAGCAAGCCCAGCAGGCGCGGCTCGGGCACCTGCCGGTGCAGGCGCACCAGCAGCGCCGTGAGGGCGCGCGGCGTCAGCAAATTCAGCCGCGACAGCCCCGAGCCATCGACCCAGTCGGGGCGGTCGGGCAGGTCGCGCAGCTGGTTTCGGAGCAGGTAGCGAATGGCCCGCGCCCCGCTCAAGGAGTCGCGGTAGCCCACCTGCGTGCTGGTCATCAGTAGTAATTGCTCGGCCAGGAAATTGTCGCTCACGCGCAGCATACGGCGGTAGAGCGAGTCGGCGCGCAGCCCGCGCAAGGTGCGGATGCTGTCGCGGCCGGGGCGCGGGCGCCACGCCGTGCCCACGATGGCGCGGCGCAGCGTGTCGCCGAGCAGCCGCAAAAACAGCTGCCGGCTGGTGCGGTAGGGCACCTCGTCTATCCACTTTTTAACCCCTGGGCGGTAGGTAAAGCGGTTTTCGAGCTGCGCCCGAAACACGTGCATGTCGTCGTCCTGGTCGGGCGAGAGGCGAAAATCAACCCCCGCCCGCTCGGTGAGCGGCGCAAACGCCCGCGGGTACACCCGCACCCGCTGCGGCAGCGCCTGGGCCGGTGCGCCCGGCCGGGGCCGCACTAGCGCCGGGGCCGCCGCGTAGAAGCGCACCGTGTTGCCATACAGCGGAAACGCCGTGCGCTCGGGCTGAAAGTAGTAGTTGAAATCGTCCCAGGTCCAGCCCGGCCCGTAGGCGGGCACGGTAGCGATGTCGCAGTAAGCCAGCAGCTTCTCGGGCCGCTGGGCCAGGAAGGTGTAGGCCCGGCGCGAGGGCACGTCGCCGTGCAGCAGGGTGGGGTCGCCGGTGCCCTGGAAAAACAGCGTATCGCCCCGCGAGAAGTAGCGCAAACTGGGCAGCGAGTCGGGCAGCAGCGTGAGGCCGGCGTAGAGGCTGAGCAGCTTCATGGTGCTGGCCGGCGTGAAGTAGCGCGCCTCGTTGTAGCCAAACAGCGCCTCGCCGGTGGCGGCATCGGCCAGGGCCACGCCTACCATCTGGCGGCGCAGCGTGGCCGAGCTATCGAGCTGCTGGCGCAGCCAGGGCAAGTCGGCGCGGCCGGTGGCCGAGTCGCGCACGAGGCCGGGCGGCGCGGGCGCGGTAGCGGGCGGGTTTTGGCCGCAGGCGGTGGTGAGCGAGAGCAGCGCCAGCGGCAGCAGCGCGGCAAAGCGCCGCGGCCGGCGCTGGGAAAGAGCGGAAAGCGAAAAAGCAGGCACGGGCGCAACTTAAGCAGAAACCCCGGCGCAGGCGGCCGGGCAGGGCTTTTTACGGGCGGGCGCGCCGGGCGGCCGGTACCTTTGCGCTTACTCTACCCTTCCTTTCGGCCGCCGCGCGCGGGGCCGGCTTTCCGTTTTCCACATGAAAAAATACCTATTGCTACTGCTGCTGGCTGGCCACCAGGCCGCTGCGCAAACCCCAGCGCCCCTCACCGCGCACCTCGATAAAGTAAAGCTGACCTTTGCCCTAAGCGCCGACGGGCGGCCCACCTACGCCGTCACCTACGGCACCAAGCCCGTGGTAAATACCTCGCGCCTGGGCTTGGTTTTTCAGGATAAGCAGGGCTTCGACGGGCCGCTGACGCTGACGGGCAGCGAGGTGAAAGACGTGGATGAAACCTGGCAGCCGGTGCTGGGCGAAGTCAAGACCATCCGCAACCACTACCAGCAGCTGACGGTGCACCTGCGGCAGCCCGCCGCGCCCGGCCGCCGCGTCGATGTCGTGTTTCGGGTGTTTGCCGATGGCGTGGGCTTTCGCTACGAGCTGCCGCGCCAGCTGGCGCTCGGCAACTGCGTGGTGACGGACGAGCTCACCGAGTTTGCGCTGCCCGCCGACCACCAGGCCTTCTGGCTGCCCGCCGACTACGACACCAACGAGTACCTCTACACGAAGTCGCGCCTGAGCGCGGTCGACAATTCGGCGCAGGTGAAAAACTCGACCGAGATAGCCGTGCGCGTCGCGCCCGACGCGCAGGGCGTGGCCACGCCGCTCATGCTCAAGGCTGATAACGGCCTGTACGTCAACATCCACGAGGCGGCGCAGGTCGACTACCCGGCCATGCAGCTGCACGTGGACCGGGCCAGCCACCGCCTCACCGCCCGGCTGGTGCCCGACGCGGTGGGTAGCAAAGCCTTCTGGCACGCGCCGGCCAGCACGCCCTGGCGCACGATAATCGTGAGTGATAAGGCGACCGACATTCTGGCGTCCAAGCTCATTCTCAATTTAAATGAGCCCAGCAAAATTGTCGATACGGGCTGGATAAAGCCCATGAAATTCGTGGGCGTGTGGTGGGAAATGCAGGTCGGCCGCAGCGACTGGAAATACGCCGAAAGCCTCGACACGCTCGACGCGCGGGGGCGCCTCCTCCCCACCGGCCGGCACGGGGCCAATACGCAGAATGTGAAGCGCTACATCGATTTTGCGGCGCAACACGGCCTGGGCGGCGTGCTGGTAGAAGGCTGGAACGTGGGCTGGGAAGACTGGTTTGGCAACTGGAAAGAGCGGGTGTTTGACTTCGTGACGCCCTACCCCGACTTCGACGTGGCCGGCCTTAGTGCTTATGCTAAAAGCAAGAACGTGAGCCTCATCATGCACCACGAAACCAGCGGCGCGGCCACCAACTACGAGCAGCACCTCGACACGGCCTACGCCTTCATGAACCACTACGGCTACTCCTCGGTGAAAACCGGCTACGTGGGCCGCATCATCCCGCGCGGCGAGCACCACGACGGGCAGTGGATGAGCAACCACTACGTGCGGGTGGCCGAAATGGCGGCCAAGCACCACGTAACCGTGGATATGCACGAGGCCGTGCGCCCCACCGGCCTTTCGCGCACCTACCCCAACTGGCTGGCCAGCGAGGCCGGCCGCGGCAACGAGTACAACGCCTTCAGCACCGGCAGTCCGCCCGCCCACGAAACCATCCTGCCCTTCACCCGCCTCATGGGCGGGCCGATGGACTACACGCCCGGCATCTTCCGGCTGCAAGGCTACAGCGCCAGCGACCCCAAGCGCCAGGTACACACCACGCTGGCCAAGCAGCTGGCCTTGTACGTGACGCTGTACTCGCCGCTGCAAATGGCCGCCGACTTGCCCGAAAACTACGAGGCGCACCTCGACGCCTTTCAGTTTATCAAGGACGTGCCGACGGACTGGGACGACACGCACATCCTCGCTGCCGAGCCGGGCGACTACCTCACCACCGTGCGACAAGCCAAGGGCCGTGATGAGTGGTACCTGGGCAGCATCACCAACGAAAGCGCCCGCCAGCAGCCCGTGAAGCTCGATTTCCTCACGCCCGGCCGCCGCTACGAGGCCATCATCTACGCCGATGGCCCGGATGCCGACTGGCAGCGCAACCCGGCCAGCTACCAGATTACTCGGCAGGTCGTGACCAATAAGTCGAAGCTCACGCTGCGGCTGGCGCCGGGCGGCGGCGCGGCCGTCAGCTTCAAGCCGGTGGCCGCCAAGCAGTAGCCACTGGCCTGGGTGCCGGTGGGGCAGCGCAGCTTCTGCGCGCTTTAGACCCAGGCGCATCGGCCCATCGATTTACTGCCGCTCGGGCTATAAAAATAGCAGGATAGCCTAGTACATTTGGCGGCTACAAGCAATTAATTTTTTATATGTCTGAATACCCTGATTTTATTACGCCCGAGCAGTACGACCAGTACACGGCCGCTTGGGCCGCGCTCATCGACAGTGGCGACGCCACAGCCTTGGAGCAGGCCTTTGAGGCGCCGGGCGGCGCGCGCCTGAATTTTCTGAATTTCTCGCTCGACCAGGTAGTGGCGCTGGTCACGGCCCCGGGGGTACGCAGCATCAAGGCGCGCTTTCTGCTGATGCCCAGCCCGGCGAGCGGGTCGCGCTTCAGCGTGGCGCTGTTTGCCGCCGACACGCCGGCCAAAGACACCAGCGAGCCGCTGACGCCCTACTACATCCCGACGCCGGCCCCGGCCACCACCACCCAAACCGTGGAGCCCGCGCCGGGCCCCAGCACCCAGCTACCGCGGGCCGAGGCCGTGCGCTGGCTCAGCGACTGGGCAAACACGATGCCCCAGGACTTTACCACCGGCATCTTCACCACCGACAGCGGCCCGCTGCAAGGCGGTAATTTTGAGGTAAGCACCTTCCAGGACCCATTGGCAATGGCCCCGCCCTATACCAATAAAACGCTGTTTCTCAACCTCAGCCTCATCCAAGACCCCGAGCCGACCGCAGACCTGGTCGTGTACATCGGCGCGCTCGGCAGCCGCACGCAGGGCAGCATCGAGGGGCTGCCGACTGGCGACGACTACTATGATGGAATGCAGGCGTGCCCGCCCAATCACTAGGCTGCATTTTGCCGCCAGCCTCTTCAACCAGCCTGCCTTTATAGTATGCTCGATGCTTATCTGAATTATCTGGTTTCGTTTATTACCGGGCTAGAAATAGCGGCCGGCCTGCTGGGGCTAGTACGCTATCGCCGGCTGCCGCCCAGCCTACGCTGGCTGGCGCTGCTGGTATGCTTCGACGCCACGATGGAGATAACTCTTTGGCTATTAGTGAATGTATTTGGCTTTAAGAACAACCTGTTCATGTTCCCGTTTATCGCGGCGGGGGAGATAGTGCTTCAAATCCTGCTGTACCGGCAGGTACTTCAGTCGGCAGTTTTCAACCGGATAGTGCCGTGGCTACTGGGTTTCTTTTGCCTGTACGCCTTGCTTAATAGCCCACTCTTTTCTACGGTTACGACCTACGTTATCAGCCTGGAAATACTTGTTGCCTTAGCACAGATAGGCTTGGCAGGCCTTTATTTCCAGAAGCTGCTCAATGAGCTGCGTGTGCAACATTTATACCGCGACCCCTTCTTCTGGTTGTCTGTAGCTTTAATGACGTATAGTTTAGCAAATATGATGATTAATCTATTCAGCCATTACCTACTGACCTACTGCACTGCACAGCTACAAAAAATAGTTTTTTGGGGCGTTCGTGGTGGTACCAATCTAATCCTCTACCTCGCCTACATGCTAGTGCTGTGGGCGCGCCCGGCACCCGCCAATGCGGGCCCGGCCCAGCTAACCTAAACGGGCGGGGCCAGAAAGCAGTATGCCAGGTACGTAGGGGTAGCGGCGAACCTGCCCGCTGCCTACTTCTTCCTAATGAGCATCAACCTGCTTGCGTCCATTGCCGGCTACCTGGCAGTAGGGCTAGTGCTGGTGGCGGCCACTATTGGCCTGGCCCGCTACCGGCGGCTGCCCCAGGCGCAGCGCTACCTAGCGCTGCTGGCCGCCTTCGACGTGGTGATGGAGCTCACCGTCATGACCCTGCATCGCATCCTGCACCTGCCCTCCAACCTGTTTCTGTTTCCCCTCATCGCGATTGGGGAGGTTGGGCTGCTGGCGCTGGCCTACCGGGCGGCGCTCAAGTCGGCCACCTTCGGGCGGGTGATGCCGTGGGTGGTGGCCGTGTTCAGCGGGTATGCGCTGTGGACGAGCTGGGTGGAGTTTCACCGCGTGCACTACCCCACCACCTTCCAGATTACGGCCGATTTGCTGCAATTCGCCCTGGCCGCGCTGTATTTTTGGAAGCTGCTGCGCGAGCTGCACGTCGCGCACCCGCAGCGCGACCCGTTCTTTTGGGTGTCGGTGGGGCTGCTGGTGTTCGTGCTGGGCGATTTGCTGATTATGCTGTTCAGCAACTACCTGCTGGCGCACTACTCGGTGGAGCTGCAGCGGCTGGTGCTGGCGGTGGTGCGGCCTTGCTTTCTTCTTTTTCTTTACGGCTGCTACAGCCTGGCTTTATGGATGCGCCCGCCGAAAACGAATTCTTTAAGCTCCTGATTATCGGCATCGGGCTGCTGCTGCTGGTGGGCGGCGCGCTGGTGCTGTTTGTGGTCACGTACCAAAAGCGCCTGCTCCAGCAGCAATTGCGCCTGCGCGAGGCCGAGGCCGAGTACCAGCGCCAGCTGCTGGCCGCCGTGATTGAAGCCCAGGAGCACGAGCGCGAGCGCATCGGGCGCGACCTGCACGATGGTATCGGGGCCACGCTGGCCACGACCCGCCTGCTCATGGGCCGCCTCGAAACCAACAGCCAGCCCACCGCCGATGCCGAAGACGCCGGCCTGTTTGGCATGGTCAACGAGCTGATGGGCACCGCCGTGCACGACGTGCGCAGCATTTCGCACAGCTTGTTTCCGGCCGTGCTCTCGCGCTACGGCCTCGCCGAAGCCCTCCAGCACCTGGTAGACGTGAGCAACGAAACCGGGGCCCTCGACGTGGAGCTGGAGGTAGACTACCCACAGCCGCTGCCCCTGGCCCAGGAGCTGGCCCTCTACCGCATTTGCCAGGAGCTGATACACAACGCCCTGAAGCACGCCAAGGGCGCCACCCGCCTCGATGTACTGCTGCGCCAGCGCGGCCCCTTGCTCACGCTGGTGGTCGAAGACGACGGCTGCGGCCTGGCCCCCACCTCGGGCCCCGAGGGCCCGGCGCTCATCAAGGGCGCGGGCCTGCGCAGCATCGATGTGCGCGTGCAGATGCTGCACGCCCGCCTGCGCCAGGAGTCGGAGCCCGGCCAGGGGTTGCGCACGCTGGTAGAAGTGCCGGCGCTGGCCGCCGCGTAGCAGCGCGGGCTGGCGCGTAGCTCCTCTACCCGCGCCGCTGCGTTCCCGTACTGTTAAGTCTGCATTACCCCACGGCCCCTGCCGGGCCGTTTGAGACACGGGCAGGCGACCTTTGCAACATGGCTACAGTTGATTTTCCGGTTCAGATAGCCTTGCTCGACGACCACCCGTTGTTCAGGCAGGGCATGCGCTACATTTTACAATCGCTACCCTTCGTAGAGTCGGTAGTGGAAGCCGGCGCGTATGCCGAGCTGCTGGCGCTGTGCCGCCAGCGCCTGCCCGACGTGCTGCTCCTCGACCTGCAAATGCCCGGCATGGACGGCCCCGAGGTGGCCGAGCGCCTGCTGGCCGAGTTTCCCGACCTCAAAATCATCGTACTCTCGATGTTCTCGGCCGACAAGTTCATCACCCAGATGATGAAGCTCGGGGCCCGCAGCTACCTGCCCAAAGACGTAAACCAGGCGGAGCTGACCCAGGCCCTGCAAGCCGTGCTCACGACCGGCCACTACTTCAGCGAGCGCGTGTCGCGGGCGCTGGTGCGCGGCGTGCAGCACCCCACCCGCCAGCCCGCCACCAGCCTGCTGCTCACTGAGGAAGTGCACTTTACCAAGCGCGAGCTCGACGTGCTGCGCCTCATCTGCGAGGGCCGCACTACGGCCGAAATCGCCGAAGACCTCTTTCTGAGCAGCCGCACCGTGGACGGGCACCGCCAGCGCCTGCTCGAAAAAACGGGCTCGCCCAACGTAGCCAGCCTCGGCGTGTACGCCGTGCGCCACGGCCTGCTCGACGGCTAAACGACAGAAGAAAGGGGGTACCCCCGTATTTCTACGGGGGTCAGAAAAACGGGTATTTCTACGCTAAAACCAGCCTATTGCCCCGCTCCACCTTTGCAGAGCAAATGCCTGGTCGTGCCGGGTGCCGCTGTTGTCCACTTTCTGAGCTACCCCCAAACTTAGCCTTTCCGCCCCTGGTATTTCCTACCCCTCTATACTGGCCTGCCCAGCCGCTGCAAAACAAGCTTCACTCTTCTGCCGGCTCGTCCGGTTTCTGCAAAAACAAGCTTAGCCCCCGGTAGCCCCGCCTGTTAGTTCGCCCTTCGGCCGCACTACCAGGCGGGGCCAGCTGTTTCTTAAGGGTTTTGCAACTGCTAAAAAGGGGGGTTGCTGCCCACGCCGCTCATCAAGCCTACTTCATCGTCAAGAATTTCTGCTGCATCACGTCCTGCACCGAGCGGCCCGAAAGCTTGCTTTCGAGCCACGAAATGATGTCGAAATACAGAAATGGCCGCCGCTCGTAGGGCTGCGCGGCAATCTCTTCGAGCCGGGCTTTCAGCTTGCTAAACTCGTCGCGCAGCTGGCCGGGGGCCACGCTGCCCACCCGCCGCAGGAAGCGAAACACCGCCACCTGCATCGGCTGCTGGTCGTTCATCTTGCCCAAAAACTGGTACACCGAGCGCACCTGATGCTCTAGCTCGGCATCCTGGCCGGCCTCGTAGTGCGCCACCAGGTTGAGGATGCGCGCGAAACACTGCAAGTCCTCGCGCAAGCCCTGCTCCTTTTGGTCTATGATGCGGTTTAAGTACTTGATGGCCTGCTTATACTGGCCGCTGCCAAAGTAGAGGCAGGCAATTTTATAGTAGAAGACCAGCGTGCGGTGCAGGTCGAGCTGCGACTTGTATTCGCCGAGCTGCTCCAGCAGCTCGGGCACCATCTCCACGCCCTCGGTAAAGCGCGCCTCCAGAAAGCAGGCGTTGATGCGGTTGGTCCAGATGTACTGAAACAGCAGGGCCTCGGTGTTAGGCGTGGCGCGGCGCGTCTGGCTGGCCGAAAAGTCTTCCAGCTTGCGCAGCACCTCCATGAACTTGCTGTAGTACTGCATGTTGAACAGCGCCGCCAGCAGATTGTGCAAGCCCTTGATGTAGAGCATCGTCTGGCTTTCCTGAAGCGCCGGCTGCAACTCAAACAAGTCGACCCACTTCTGCGCGTAGCGGTAGCAGGCCCGAAAATCCTGGTTGATGGTGTGGTACCACACCTGCGCCTGGTAGAAATAGAGCTTCTCCCAAAAGCCGCTGGCCCGCCCCAGCGTCGCCGGCACGTGCGCCCGGAAGTACGCCGTAAATCGCTCGTGGTCAGCCTGATTTCGGGCGTGCCCGGCTTGCAGGTACAGCCCGTAGAGCCGTAGCGAAGCATTAGACAAGGCGTGCTGCTGGCCCAGGTGGGCGGCCGTAGCCGTGGCCTCGGCCGCCAGCGACTCGGCCCGGCCCTGCAAGCTGCGCGTGATGTACTGCGACTCGATAAGCTTTTCAAAATCAATGGCCAGCAGCGCCACGTGCGGCAGCTCGGCCTGCTGAGCGGCCAGCTTCACCTTGGCCAGCATGCGCAGGGCCTGCTGGTAGAAGCCCTTGTTGTAGAGCACGCGGGCGTAGTCGAGCTGCTCGTGCAGCTGAATATCAAGATTTTGGCCGGCGTGGTAGAGGCGCAGGCTAGCCAGCAGCTGCCGGTAGAGGTTGGCCTTGAGGTTGGCGAGCTGGGCGCGCTTGAGCGTGGGCACCTGGGCGAGTACGCGCTCCTCGTCGAGGGTTTCCTGGGCGTCGAAGGCGTCGAAAAGCTGCAAGAATTTCAGGCCCTCGGTCGAGCCCTGGCGGTTGGTGAACAGGCGAAAATGGCGCTTTTCGGACTGCGTCAGGGATTTTATCAGCTGAAAAACCGGGTCGCTGGCTCTGTTTGGCATTGTAAAATACAACCGTATAAACTACTGATTATTATACTATTATCAAAATAAGCTATCCGCTTGGAAATAATAGAAATCACTAAAAAATGTTTTTTGCCCGTCGAAAAATCCTGGTACTTGCAGCGCAATAACAAAGCTGCACCCGCCCCGGCGGGTTTTTACTCCTATGGCGACGCAAAAAATTCAGATTTTCGACACTACCCTCCGCGACGGCGAACAGGTGCCGGGCTGCAAGCTAAACCAACAGGAGAAGCTGGTTATTGCCCGGCAGCTCGAAGCGCTGGGGGTCGATGTCATCGAGGCCGGCTTCCCAGTGTCGAGCCCTGGCGACTTCGCCGCCGTGGCGGCCATCGCGGCCCAAACTACCGAAGCTACGGTGTGCGGCCTTACCCGCGCCGTGGAGAACGACATTCGCGTGGCCGCCGATGCCCTGCGCTCGGCTCGCCGCCCGCGCATCCACACCGGCATCGGCACTAGCGACCTGCACGTGCAGCAGAAGCTGCGCACCACCCGCGAAGACGTAGTAGCGCGCGCCGTGGCCGCCGTGAAACTCGCCAAGAGCTTCGTCGAAGACGTCGAGTTTTATGCCGAAGATGCCGGCCGCACCGACAACGAGTTTTTGGCTCGTGTGTGCGAGGCCGTGATTGCCGCCGGGGCCACTGTGCTCAACATCCCCGACACCACCGGCTACTGCCTGCCTCACGAGTACGGTGCCAAGATTAAGTACCTGTACGAGAATGTAAAGGGTATTGACCGGGCCATTCTTTCCACCCACTGCCACAACGACCTAGGGCTGGCCACGGCCAATTCCATCGCGGGTGTGAGCAACGGGGCCCGGCAAATAGAGTGCACCATCAACGGCGTGGGCGAGCGCGCTGGCAACACCTCGCTCGAAGAGGTAGTGATGATTATGCGCCAGCACCCCACGCTGAACCTCTACACCGACGTAAATACCCGCCTGCTCACCGAAACCTCGGCCCTCGTGTCGCACCTCATGAGCATGCCCGTGCAAGCCAACAAGGCTATTGTGGGCGCCAACGCCTTCGCGCACAGCAGCGGCATCCACCAGGATGGCGTCATTAAGTGCCGCGAAACCTACGAAATTATCGACCCCAAAGAGGTTGGCGCCATCGATTCGACTATCGTACTCACGGCCCGCTCGGGCCGCGCTGCGCTGGCCTACCGCCTCCAAAAGCTCGGCTACAACCTAGAGCGCCCGGCCCTGAACGCGGCCTACGCCAGCTTCTTGCAGCTCGCTGACCGCCAGCGCGAAGTGGTTGACACTGACTTACACATCCTTATCGAACAAGAAAAACTAGTAGCCATCGGCTAAGCGGGCTAAGGAAACGGGGTGGCAGGTGCTGCCAGTGGGTGGGAGCAGGGAAGTCAGGGGGTCGGGTTAACAACCCAATAACGCCATTCTTTCACACTCGTTGACACGACCAAAACTTCCCCCTGTTGCTTCGTTTCCTTGGCTTTTTTTATTACTTATCTGCTAAAAGACGTTTGTCATGCTGAGCTTGTCGAAGCATCTCTACCGCCCCGTCGAACGGTTTGGATGAAGCGACAGAGATGCTTCGACTCCGCTGCGCTCCGCTCAGCATGACAAACGTAAAAAACGATTATACCTAAACCCATGCCGCGCACATTAGTTGATAAAATATGGGATGCCCACGTCGTTCGCTCCATCGCGAGCGGGCAAGACGTGGTGTACATCGACCGCCACCTGATTCACGAAGTAACTAGCCCCCAGGCGTTTGATGAAATCGCCGCGCGCGGCCTAGAGCTATTTCGCCCCAACCAGATTATTGCCACGGCCGACCACAACGTGCCGACTCTCAACCAGCACCTCCCCATCGCGGAGCCGCTTTCGCGTTCGCAGGTAGATAAGCTGACCGATAACTGCCAGAAATATGGCATTGAATTATACGGCCTAGGTCATCAGCGTCAGGGTATTGTGCACGTTATCGGGCCGGAGCTGGGTTTAACCCAGCCGGGCCTCACGATGGTGTGCGGCGACAGCCACACCAGCACCCACGGCGCGTTTGGCGCGGTGGCCTTCGGCATCGGCACCAGCCAAGTAGCCCAGGTGATGGCCTCGCAGTGCCTGCTGCTCACGCGCCCCAAGCGGATGCGCGTAGCGGTAGAAGGGGAGTTACGGCCCGGCGTTACGGCCAAGGACTTGATTCTCTATATCATCGCGCAGCTCGGTACGGGCGGCGCTACTGGCTATTTCGTGGAATACGCGGGCAGTGCGGTGCGCGGCCTCAGCATGGAAGGCCGCATGACGGTCTGCAACATGAGCATCGAGATGGGCGCCCGCGGCGGCCTCATCGCCCCCGATGCTACCACGTTTGCCTACGTCGAGGGTCGGCCTTTTGCACCGAAGGGCCAAGCCTGGAATGATGCCGTGGGCTACTGGGAAACGCTGTATTCGGACGAGGACGCGGTATTCGACGCCGAGTTTGTGTACGACGCAGCCGACATCACGCCCATGATTACCTACGGCACTAACCCCGGCATGGGCATTCCGCTCACCGGCCACGTGCCCAGCCAGGTGCCTGAGGCCGAAGCCGAAAGCTTCGACAAGTCATTGAAGTACATGGGCTTCGAGCGCGGCGAGTCGCTCCTAGGTAAGCAAATCGACTACGTATTCATCGGCAGCTGCACCAACTCGCGCATTGAAGATTTGCGCACGGTAGCTGCCTACGTGCAAGGCAAGCACAAGGCTGGGCACGTGGAGGCCATCATCGTGCCGGGCTCTAAGCAGGTAGAACAGCAAGCCATTGCGGAGGGCATCGACAAGATTCTGGCCGAAGCGGGCTTTGAGCTACGCGAGCCTGGTTGCAGCGCTTGCCTGGCCATGAACGAGGACAAAATCCCGGCCGGCAAGTACTGCGTGGCTACCTCTAACCGCAATTTCGAGGGTCGCCAAGGCCCAGGCTCGCGCACGCTGCTGGCCTCGCCGCTGGTAGCCGCCATTACGGCCGTGCAGGGCCGCATCGTTGACATTACGCAGTATTTGAACTGATTAGTACTTAGTGCACAGTGCTTGGTGGTTAGAATTTGCCAAGCACCAAGCACCAAGCACTAGGCACCAAGCACTAGGCACCAAGCATGGAAAAATTTCAAACCCTGCACACTACCGGCCGGCCGCTGCCGCTGGAAAACATTGATACCGACCAGATTATTCCGGCCCGGTTTCTGAAGGCAACTACCCGCGAGGGCTTTGGCGAAAATCTGTTTCGCGACTGGCGCTACAACCCCGACGGCTCGCCCAAGGCTGACTTTGTGCTGAACGACCCGCGCTACAGCGGCCAGATTCTGGTAGCCGGCAAAAACTTCGGCTGCGGCTCTAGCCGCGAGCACGCCGCTTGGGCGCTGTACGACGCTGGTTTTCGCACTGTTATTTCGAGCTACTTCGCCGATATTTTTCGGGGTAATGCGCTGAATACGGGTCTACTGCCGCTGCAAGTGAGCGACGAAGTACTGGCGCGCTTGCTAGCTGCCATTGAGGCCGACCCTACCCTAGAGCTCGTCGTGGACCTGCCCGCCCAGACGCTGGCTGTGCCAGCCTGGGGCGAAACGTTCAGCTTCGCCATCGACCCCTACAAAAAGGAATGTCTGATTAATGGCTACGACGACATCGACTTTTTAGTAAATCAAAAATCGGCCATCGAGGCCTACGAACAACAACGCGCATGGACATGGTAACCAAGAAAATAGCTTTACTGCCTGGTGATGGCATCGGGCCGGAAGTCTGTCGGCAGGCCGTGAAAGTGCTCGACGCCGTAGCCGAGCGCTTCGGCCACCGCTTTGAGTTTACCTCGCACCTAGTGGGCGCTTGCGCCATCGACGCTACCGGCAACCCGCTGCCCGACGAAACCTTGGCCGCCTGCCGCGCCTCCGACGCGGTGCTGTTCGGCGCCATCGGCGACCCCAAGTACGACAACGACCCCACCGCTAAGGTGCGCCCCGAGCAGGGCCTGCTGAAGATGCGCAAAGAGCTGGGCTTGTTTGCCAATATCCGCCCCGTGACGGCCTATAAGGCGCTACTGAAGCACTCGCCGCTGAAAGCTGACCGCATCGAAGGCACCGACCTCGTGATTTTCCGGGAGTTGACGGGCGGCATCTACTTCGGCGGGAAGGGCCGCGCCGAAGACGGCTCGGCTTACGATAACTGCACGTATTCGCGCGCCGAGATTGAGCGCATCGCGCACCTCGCGTTTCAGTCAGCCAATAGCCGCCGCAAGCACCTGACGCTGGTAGACAAGGCCAACGTGCTGGAAACGTCGCGCTTGTGGCGCGAGGTGGTGCAAGAAATTGCGCCTAGCTACCCCGAAGTGGCCGTTGACTACTTATTTGTAGACAACGCTGCGATGCAAATTATCATCAACCCCAAGCAGTTTGACGTGATGTTGACCGAGAATATGTTCGGCGACATCATTTCGGACGAAGCCTCGGTTATTGCCGGCTCAATGGGCCTGCTCCCTTCGGCCTCAGTAGGCGCCGAAGTGGCGGTGTTTGAGCCCATACACGGCTCCTACCCCCAGGCTAAAGGCAAGGGCATTGCCAACCCGCTGGCGGCCATCCTTTCAGCCGCCATGCTGCTCGACCACGTGGGCCTGCCCGAAGAAGCCGAGCTAGTGCGCGAAGCTGTGGATGAGGCGCTTACCAACCAGATTCTGACGCCCGAGCTCAACCCCACTGCGCCCTATACCACCGAGCAAGTGGGCAGCTACGTGGCCTTCTGGATTGCCGACTCGAACGAGCAGCAATGGAACGCTCACAACATCGCGGTGGGCGTAAGCACGATTATCTAGCTGTTGCGCGGACTTTGTAGTCCGCGTGGCGAGCGCCCTTAACCGTCGCGGACTACAAAGTCCGCGCAACATTTTTCAATAAAAAACGCTCACTTTAGTGAAAAAGCCCGCAACTAGCTGTACGTTTGCATCATGCAAGCCCAGCTGTTCCATATTATTAGCGTCGTCGCCGTGATTATTTCACGGGGAACGAGGATGCTATGCTGCTAGGGTAACCACCTGACTGCTGCCAGCCATCCTCATCCCAGGATGGCTTTTTTTATGCCCGCTTTTTCACTAATCTGCCTCATGCACCCGCGCCTGCTACCCGTCATTTCCGTGGTCATTATTTCTACCCTCGCGGGCTAGCCAGGACTTCTTACGCCAAAGAAAACCTTCCTAGCCCGCAGCCAGGAAGGTTTTTTTAGGGCCAAACCACCGCCAACGCCTCGGTAACGGGCACCACGCACCAAGCACTAATACCATGTCACTCAATAAATTCAGCCGCATCTATACCCAAGACGACAGCTTGCCCGCCTCGCAGGCCATGCTCATCGGCGCGGGCCTGTCGGATGCGGATTTGCGTAAGCCGTTTGTGGGCATCTGCTCCACGGGCTTCGAGGGCAACACCTGCAACATGCACCTCGATGGCCTGGCCGACGAGGTGAAGCGCGGCGTGGCCGCCCAGGGGCTGGTGGGGCTGCGCTTCAATACCATCGGCGTGAGCGACGGCATCACGAACGGCAACGCCGGGATGCGCTTTTCGCTGGTGTCGCGGGAGATTATCGCCGACTCGATTGAGGCCATGGCCGGTGCGCACTACTACGACGCCATTGCCACGGTGGTGGGCTGCGATAAGAACATGCCGGGCGCCCTCATCGCCATGGCGCGGCTGAATCGGCCTTCGCTAATGGTGTACGGCGGCACTATCCGGGGCGGCGAGTTTAAGGGCCAGCAGCTCAACATTGTATCGTGCTTTGAGGCCTACGGCAAGAAGGTAAACGGGCAGATTTCGGAGGAAGACTACCAGGGCATCATCCACAATGCGTGCCCCGGCCCCGGCGCCTGCGGCGGCATGTACACGGCTAACACCATGGCCGCCGCCATCGAGACCCTAGGGATGACGGTGCCCGCCTCGTCGTCGCTGCCCGCCGAGAGCAGCGCCAAGGTGCAGGAATGCCTCGACACGGGCGCCTACCTGCGCCGCCTGTTGGAGCTAGACTTGAAGCCTCGCGACATCCTAACCCGCGAGGCATTTGAGAACGCGATGGTGGTGATAACGGTGCTCGGCGGCTCGACTAATGCCGTGCTGCACCTCATCGCCATTGCCCACGCGGCCGGCGTGCACCTGACGATGGAGGACTTCCAGGCCGTGAGCAACCGCGTGCCGGTGCTCGCCGACCTCAAGCCCAGCGGCAAGTATCTGATGGAGGACTTGTCAAAAATTGGGGGTGTGCCCGCCGTGCAGCGCACCCTGCTCGACTATGGCCTGCTGAATGGCGACCTGATGACCGTGACCGGCCGCACGCTGGCCGAAAATCTGGCCGACGTGAAGCCCCTAGGTGCCGAGCAAGACCTGCTGCGCCCCCTCGACCAGCCCATCAAGGCCGACGGGCACATCCAGATGCTGTATGGCAACCTCGCCACCAAGGGCAGCGTGGCCAAAATCAGCGGCAAGGAAGGCCTGCGGTTTGAAGGCCCGGCCATTGTCTTCAACTCGGAAGAAGAACTAAACCAAGGCATTACTGAGCACAAAATCAAGCCCGGGCAGGTAGTGGTGATTCGCTACGTGGGGCCGAAAGGTGGGCCAGGTATGCCCGAAATGCTGAAGCCGACCTCGGCCATCATGGGCGCCGGCCTAGGTGACAAAGTGGCCCTGATAACCGACGGACGCTTCTCAGGCGGTACCCACGGCTTCGTGATTGGCCACGTTTGCCCCGAGGCCTTTGACGGGGGCGGCCTGGCGCTGGTAGAAGATGGTGACTGGATTATCCTCGACGCCACCGCGAACACCATCAACGTGCAGCTCTCGGACGACGAGCTCGCCGCCCGCCGTGCTGCCTGGCAGCGCCCGCCGTTGCCCGCCAAGCAGGGCGTACTTCTCAAATACATCCGCACCGTGAGCGACGCCAGCCACGGCTGCATCACCGATTTAGTAGAAGAAAATTATGTCAACGCAGACCTTAGCCCAGCCCGCCGCTAGCCCGGCCGCTGCCCCCGAGACTACGCCCATCACCGGCGCAGTAGCCACGCTGCAAGCGCTGGTGGCCGAGGGCGTAGACACTATTTTTGGCTACCCCGGCGGGGCCATCATCCCGATTTACGACGCGCTCTACGACTTTCAGCCGGAGCTCAACCACGTGCTGGTGCGCCACGAGCAGGGCGGCATTCATGCCGCGCAGGGCTATGCGCGCAGCTCGGGCCGGGTGGGTGTGGCGCTGGCCACGAGCGGGCCGGGTGCGACCAACCTCGTAACCGGGCTGGCCGATGCCATGATTGACAGCACGCCGCTGGTGTGCATTACGGGGCAGGTATTTGCGCACTTGCTGGGCACCGATGCCTTTCAGGAGACGGATATCATCAACATCACGACGCCCGTCACGAAGTGGAACTACCAGGTAACGAGAGCGGAGGAGATTCCCGAGGCGCTGGCGAAGGCGTTCTACATCGCGCGCAGCGGCCGGCCCGGGCCAGTATTGGTGGATATCACCAAGAACGCGCAGATGCAGACCTTCGACGCGCCAGCCTACGAGCGCTGCACGCACATCCGCAGCTATCGGCCCGCGCCAGTGGTGCGCAAGGAGTACATCGAGCAGGCGGCGGCCTTGATTAACAGTGCCAAGCGGCCGTTCATCCTCTGGGGGCAGGGCGTGGTGCTGGGCAAGGCCGAGCAGGAGTTCAAGGAATTTGTGGAGAAAAGCGGCATCCCGGCGGCCTGGACCATCCTAGGGGTGGGCGCGCTGGCCACTGGCCACCCGCTGAATGTGGGCATGCTGGGCATGCACGGCAACTACGGCCCCAACGTGCTCACCAACGAGTGCGACGTGCTGATTGCCATCGGGATGCGCTTCGACGACCGCGTGACCGGCCGCCTCGACAAGTACGCCAAGCAGGCGCAGGTGGTGCACCTCGACATCGACCCCACCGAGATTGATAAGAACGTAAAAACCACCGTGCCGGTGTGGGGCGACTGTAAGGAAACCCTACCCCTACTCACGGCGCTAATTGAGCGCCGCGAGCACCCCGAGTGGCTGGCCCGCTTCAACGACTACAACGCGCAGGAAGTAGACGCCGTGATTCGGGAAGAATTATTCCCGACCTCGGAAGAGCTGACGATGGGCGAAGTGATGCAGCAGCTCAACGAAATCACGGGTGGCGAAGCAGTTATCGTGTCTGATGTGGGGCAGCACCAGATGATAGCCTGCCGCTACGCGCTGCAAAATCAGTCGCGCAGCCACGTCACGAGCGGCGGCCTAGGTACCATGGGCTTTGCTTTGCCGGCGGCTATCGGGGCCAAGTTTGGCGCGCCGCACCGGCCGGTAGTGGCCGTGATTGGCGACGGCGGCGTGCAGATGACCATTCAGGAGTTGGGCACCATCATGCAGACGGGCGTGGATGTGAAAATCATCATCCTGAACAACGAGTTTTTGGGTATGGTACGGCAGTGGCAGGAGCTGTTTCACCAGCGTCGCTACTCGTTCGTGGACATCCAAAGCCCTGACTATGTGGCTGTGGCCGCGGGCTACCGCATCGCGGGTCAGCGCGTGGATGCCCGCGCCGACCTGCGCCCGACTTTGGAGAAGATGCTGGCGCACCCTGGCTCCTTCCTGCTGGAAGTGATGGTGACTAAGGAGAATAACATCTTCCCGATGGTGCCGCAGGGGTGCAGCGTGGCCGAGATACGGCTGCGGTAGTAGCTAATTAATATAAGGTAGCCATGCTGAGCGCAGCGCAGCGGAGTCGAAGCACCTCTACCGGTGAACTAACTCCTGACGTCAACAACGAAGCGGTAGAGATGCTTCGACTTCGCTGCGCTCCGCTCAGCATGACATACGCTTCATACGCTTAAAACTTACTGATTATGAGCCAAGACCCCGCCGCTCGCCAAGAATACAACATCACCGCGTACACCGAAAACCAGGTGGGCTTGCTCAACCGCATTGCCATCATCTTTTCGCGCCGCAAAATCAACATCGAGAGCCTCAACGTGTCGCCTTCCGAGATTGAAGGTATTCACCGCTTCAACATCGTGATTGTGGAAACGGAGGAAGTAGTGGAGAAGCTAGCCAAGCAAATCGAGAAGCAGGTGGAAGTGCTGAAAGTGTACTACAACACCAACGCCGACGTGATTTGGCAGGAGATGGCCCTCTACAAAGTGCCCACCGACGTGATTGCCGAGAAGGTACTCGTGGAGCGCCTGCTGCGCGAAAACGGGGCTAGGGCCGTGGTGATTCGCAAGGACTATACGGTGTTTGAAACCACCGGCCACCGCGAGGAAACCGACAATCTCATCAAGGCTTTGCAGCCTTACGGCCTGATTGAGTTTGTGCGCTCGGCGCGCATTGCCATCATTAAGGCCAGCGAAGGCTTCCACCGCAAGCTGCAAGAGTTTGAGCGCCGCGAACCCAGCGAGGAAGTGGCCGAAAATGAGTTTTTGAACGACCGCGAACAGGTCTTCACGATGTAAACCAGTTGCGCGGGCTTCGCAGTCCGCGTTTTCAAAAAACACCTTTTTTCCAACCATTCGCGGACTACAACGCCCGCGCAACATTCACCCCCACTATGGCAACCATCAACTTTGGCGGCGTACCCGAAACCGTTATCACTCGCGACGAATTTCCGCTGCAAAAGGCCCTTGAATTTCTAGCCAACGAGACCATCGCCGTTATCGGCTACGGCGTGCAGGGCCCCGGCCAAGCGCTGAACATGCGCGACAATGGCTTCCGCGTAATCGTAGGTCAGCGCGAGGGCACGCCTTCGTGGGAGCGCGCCCTCAAGGATGGCTGGGTGCCGGGCGAGTCGCTATTCGGCATCGAGGAGGCGGCCGACAAGGGCACCATCATCTGCAACCTGCTGAGCGACGCCGGCCAGATTGCGCTGTGGCCCACGCTGAAGCAGTACCTCACCCCCGGCAAGACGCTGTACTTCTCGCACGGCTTCGGCATCACCTTCAACGACCAGACGGGCATCGTACCCTCGCAAGACATCGACGTAATTCTGGTAGCGCCCAAGGGCAGCGGCACCAGCCTGCGCCGCTTGTTCGTGGCCGGTGGCGGCTTGAACTCGTCGTTTGCAGTGTACCAGGATGCCAGCGGCAAGGCTTGGGAAAAAGCCATCGCCATGGGTATTGGCGTAGGTTCGGGCTACCTGTTCGAGACTGATTTCAAGAAAGAAGTTTACTCCGACCTCACCGGCGAGCGTGGCGTGCTGATGGGTGCCCTAGCTGGCATCATCGAGGCTCAGTACCAAGTGCTGCGCCAGCGTGGTCACTCGCCATCAGAAGCATTCAATGAAACCGTAGAAGAGCTGACCCAGAGCCTCGTACCGCTGGTAGGTGAGAATGGCATGGACTGGATGTTTGCCAACTGCTCGGTAACGGCCCAGCGCGGTGCCCTAGACTGGAAAGGTAAATTCCGCGACGCTACTCTGCCCGTACTCAACGACCTCTACGACAGCGTAGCCAGTGGTGAAGAAGCCCGCCGCACCATCGAGCGCGGCTCGACGCCGAACTACCGCAAAGAGCTGGAAGCCGAGTTGCAGGAAGTGCGCGAGTCGGAGCTGTGGGCCACGGGTGCCACCGTACGCGAGCTGCGCTCGCGCAGCAGCGAGAATGTAGAAGCATAATTTTTAGTATTGCTTAGGGCTTGGTGCCTGGTGCTTAGGAACTGCCCGTGCGGCTGTCTTTCCTAGGTATCAGGCACCAACTTCTAAGCACCCATTTCGAAGCACTATGCACGAGGTACTAAGCACCGAATTTGCCGTCACCCTAGAAAACGTCGAGCAGGCGGCGCGCCGCCTCAAGGGCGTCATTACCAAAACGCCCCTGATTCACAACCTAGGGCTGTCGCGCAGCTACGACGCCACCGTGCTACTCAAGCGCGAGGACTTGCAGGTGGTGCGCTCGTACAAGATTCGGGGGGCTTATAACAAGATTGCCACGCTGCCGACCACCGTACCGGCCCGCCAAATAGTGTGCGCCAGCGCCGGCAACCACGCCCAGGGCGTGGCCTACGCCTGCCAGCTGCTGGGCCTGAAATGCGACATTTTCATGCCCGCCCAAACGCCCGCGCAGAAGGTGGACAAGGTGCGGCTCTTCGGCAAGGACATGGTGACGGTGCACCTCACGGGCCGCACGTTTGATGACTGCTACCACGCGGCGCAGGCGTTTTGCGACGAGCGCGGCAGCACCTTCGTGCACCCGTTTGACGACCTCGCCATTGTGGAAGGGCAAGCCACGGTAGGGCTGGAAATTCTGAAAGCGACCCACGACACGCAAATTGACTTTTGCTTCATGCCCATCGGCGGCGGCGGGCTGGCCTCGGGGCTGGCCAGCGTGTTTCGGCAGTTGAGCCCGCACACCAAGCTTATCGGGGTGCAGCCCCTAGGTGCGCCCAGCATGCACGACGCCCTACGCGCCGGGCAGCGGCAAGCCCTGCCCAGCCTCGACACCTTCGTGGATGGCGCGGCCGTGAAGTGCCCCGGCGAGCTCACGTTTGAGATTTGCCAAGCGCTGCTTGATGAGGTGCACCTCGTGCCCGAAGGCCAAGTGTGCGAAGACTTGCTGAAAATGTATAACGAGGAGGGTATGGTACTAGAGCCCGCCGGCACGCTCGCCATCTCGGCCCTGCACGCCTACGCCGACCAGATAAAGGGCAAAACCGTGGTGTGCATCGTGAGCGGCTCCAACAACGACATCACCCGCATGGAGGACATCAAGGAGCGCGCCCAGCGCCACCAAGGCCTCAAGCACTACTTCATGGTGCGCTTCAACCAGGCGCCGGGCGCGCTACGGCGCTTCGTGAATAACGTACTGGCCGAGGGCGAGGACATCATTCAGTTTCAGTATATCAAGAAGAATAACAAGGAGAAAGGCCCCGTTTTCATCGGCGTGGAGGTGCGGCAGCACGGCGACGAGGCCGGCATCATGGCCCGCATGGCGGCCGAGGGCTTCGGCTTTGAGTATTTGAATGGCCAGCAGGATTTTCTGAGTCTGCTGGTATAGATAACGTTCGTCATGCTTCGACTCCGCTCAGCATGACGAACATATCTATTGAGCAGCAACCCACCCACCGCTTCACAATTTCGAAACCCGCCCATCCCAGGCGGGTTTCGTACCTTTGGGGGCCGGTAGCAACCTGTTTTCGGTGAATGCATTACCGGCTTAGCACCGTCTACCTTAGCAGGTTACCCCGTAGCAGATTATGGCCGTCCCCGATTTTGAAGCCGCGCAGCTAACCGCCCTCAGCCAGGGCGAGCGGGCGGCTTTCGAGGCGCTGTACCACCGCTACAAGCAGCCAGTGTACGCCAACATCCGCAAGATGGTGCCCGACCTCGACGCGGCCGAGGACTTGCTGCAAGAGGTATTCATCGCCCTTTGGGAAAACCGCACGGCTATCGACCCCGCCAAGGGCGCGGGCGGCTGGCTGTTTGTGGTGAGCTACAACAAGGCCGCGTCTTTCCTCAAAAAGAAGCTACGCGAAGCCGCCATCCTGCAGCCCGAAACCGACCTGGCCGAACTGGCCGTGGCCGACGAGCTAGGCGACGAGGAGCTGTACACCACCCAGCTGGCCCTGGTCGAAGAAGCCGTGGCCCACCTGCCTGCCCGCAAGCAGGCGGTGTTTCGGCTGTGCCGCTTCGAGGGCAAGTCGGCCGAGGAAGTGGCGGCGGCCACCGGTATTTCGGTGGCTTCGGTGCGGGATTATTTGAAGCAATCGACGCGGTTTATTCGGGAGTACATACAGCTGGGCGGCACGCACACGCACACGCAGGCGCTGGCTGTGGCGGGGCTGCTGGTACTGTTGGAGCTAGGGTAGCGGTTTGCCTGGCTCGCCGGGCGCGTTACCAAACCATTACCCAAAAAACTTTACCCTAACGATTTAGCAACGCCGACCGGCATCCCCTTTTCGTAGGGCCCCGAGTATTTAGGGGTGATGACACCGGACGCGCAGCACCTTATTCAGAAGTTTTGGGCCGGCACCGCCACGGCGGCCGACAAGCAGCAGCTCGCCGCGCTTTTCGGCCCCGACGAAGATGCCTGGCACGAGCGCCTGGAACGTGAGTTTGCCACGTACCCAGCAGACGCGGCCGGCCTGCTCAGCGAAGAGCAATCGGCGCGGGTGTGGGCGCGCCTGCGCTGGCACCTGGCTGCCGAAGAAACCGCTGCGCCCCGCGCCCGCCGCAACTGGGCGCGCTGGGCCGTAGCGGCGGCCGTGCTGCTGGCCGTGGGCCTGACGGTATTGCGCCTCGCCTACCGGCCTGCCAGCCCCGCGCCGCTGGCCCAGGCCACCCGCCCGGCTACTCCCGCCCCGGCGCTGATACGCCGCGCCAACACCGGCCGCACCCTGCTGCGCCTGCCGCTACCCGATGGCTCGGTGGTGACCTTGCAGCCGGGCAGCGCGGTGGCCTACTACCCGCCCTTCGCCCAGGCACGGCGCGAGGTCAGCCTACGCGGCACGGCGCTGTTTGCGGTAGCTAAGGATGCGGCGCATCCCTTTACGGTACTGACTAATGGGATTACGACTACGGCGCTGGGTACTAAGTTCCGGGTGCAGGCTGCTGATAGCCAGCTGGTAGCCGTGCGGCTGCTGGAAGGTAAGGTAGTAGTGCGGGCCACGGCGGCCAGCCACCTCACCATGCGCGAGCAGTTCCTGACGCCCGGCCAGGAACTGACCGTGAACGCCCGCACCCGGCAGGTGCGGCTGCACACGTTTGGGCCCGCACCCCGGCCGGCCCGGCCGCTGGCGGTCGAAATCCCGACCGGACTCACGTTTGAAAAAGACGACCTCGCCACCGTGTTTGCCCAGGTAGGGGCGCGCTACCACGTGCGCGTGGCCTACGATACGGCGGCCGTGCGCGGGCTCTCGTTCACGGGTGAGTTTGCCGCTACCGATGCCCTACCCGTGGTACTGCGCGCCGTGTGCGCGGCCAACAATCTGACTTTTATTCAAACTCCTAGCCAGGTCACTATTCGCAAGTCGCCCTAGGTCTCCCCTACTCCCAATCACGGTTTAAGCTGCTTTTAAACGCCCTTTTCTGGGCGAGCGGCCCCGCCTTGCCTTTTTCATTCCCCACTTTATCAGTTGCTTTATGAGAAACCGACTACGATTTATGCAGAACTGGCCGGTGGGCCTCGTGGCCTGCGGCCTGCTGCTGGCTAGCCCGGCCGCTGCTCAGCCCGGCACCCGCCCGGCCACCCAGGCCACAGCCCGCGTGAAGGGCACCGTGCTCGACGATAAGGGCGAGCCGCTCATCGGCGTGACGGTGCTACTGAATGAGGCCGGCAGCACTGGCAACCTGCGCGGCGCGGCCACCGATGCCAGCGGCGTCTTCACCTTCGACAACCTGCGGGCCGGCGTGCGCTACGTGCTCACGGTGAGCTACGTGGGCTACGAAAGTCAGAAAATCAACGACTTCCTGGTAAATGCCGGCGACAACAACAGCCTGATGGTGCGGCTGAAAGCCGAAAATAAAGCCCTCACCGACGTGGTGGTGATTGGCTACGGCTCGCAGTCGAAGGCCAAGGTGACGGGCGTGATTTCGGAGGTAAAGGGCGCGGCGCTGAACCGCTACGCCGGCAGCAGTTTTGGGCAGCAACTGGCTGGCAAGGCGGCCGGCGTGGTGGTGAACGACGCCTCGGGCCAGCCCGGCACCGACCCGCAAATCGTGATTCGGGGCATCGGCACGCTCACGGCGGGGCGCAACCCGCTCATTGTGGTCGATGGCTTCCCGCTGAGCGAGGGCTCGTCGCTGAACTCGATAAACCCGCAGGACATTGAGAAGCTGGATATTCTGAAAGACCCCTCATCGGCGGCCATCTACGGCTCGCGGGCGGCCAATGGCGTGGTGCTCATCACCACCAAAAAGGGCCGCGCCGACAAGATGACCGTGGCCCTCGACGTGTACACGGGCTGGCAGGAGCGCGCCGACCGGGTGAAGTACGTGAACGCCGCCCAGGCCGCGCAGTTCTTCACCGAGGCCCGCGACTACGGCTACGTGTCGGCCAACCCCAGCACCCGCAGCATCAACGACGACCGCGCCACGCGCCTGGCCAAAGGGGCCAGCCTGCGCCAGCTGCGCCTCAACTATTTGCAGCCCTACCTCGACGGCACGCCCGGCCTCACGGATACCGACTGGCAGAAGGAGCTGTTTCGCAAAGGGCTCATCAGCAGCTACAACGTGGCATTTTCGGGCGGCTCGGCCAAGACCAACTACTACTTGTCGGCCAACTACTTCGACCAGCAGGGCATCGTGCTCAACAACGGGCTGAAGCGCTACAGCGGCACGCTCAAGCTCGACGTGCGGCCTTCGGATAAATTTACCCTCGGGGCCAGCCTCAACCCGTCGTTCAACCGGCAGCAGTACTTCAACAACAACGCCGACTTCTCGACCGACCCAATTTCGAACCTGTACATCATGTACCCGTTCTTCAGCCCGCGCAACGCCGATGGGTCGCTAGCCATCAGCCAGCAAATCGCGGCCAACACGCCGGAGGACGGGGCGCTGGGTGAAAACGCGGTGGCCCTGGCCACGCGCATCACCAGCAACCGCTCGTTTTTCCGCACCTTCGGCAACGCCTACCTCAGCTACCAGCCGCTGCCCGGCCTCACGCTCAAGACGTTGTTGGGCGGCGACGTCAACAGCAATTACTTCGACTTCTACAACCCCGGCGCCATCGGGGCCTACCGCACGGCCGCGCCCAAGCCCGCCGTGGCTACCGAAAACCGTGATTTCATCGCCAACTACCTGAGCGAGAACACCGCCACCTACGCCGCGCAGTGGGGCGAGCACTCGCTCGACGTGCTGGCCGGCTACACCTACCAGCAGGAAAGCGGCGCGAGCACCTTCATCACGGGCTCCAACATTGCCGACGATAACCTGCCCAACATCGGCGGGGCCAGCGCCTTTGTGGCGGTGCCCACGCGCTACACCTGGAGTTTGGTGTCGTACCTGGGCCGCGTGCAGTACTCGTTCGCCAACAAGTACTTGTTTACGGTAACGGCCCGCCGCGACGGCTCGTCGCGCTTTGGGCCGGACCGCAAGTGGGGCAATTTCCCGTCCGTCACGGGCGGCTGGATACTGAGCAACGAGAAGTTTTTCCCGCAAACCAAGGCGCTGACGTTTGCCAAAATCCGGGCCAGCTACGGCCTCTCGGGCAACAACCAGATTGGCAACTACAGCTCGCAGGCGCTCGTGAACGCCAACAACTACGTGTACGGCGGCACGCTGGCCCCCGGCTTTGCGGCCACCACCGTGGCTAACCCCAACCTGAGCTGGGAAACCAAAACCTCGGCCAACGTGGGTCTGAACCTGGGCCTGGGCCAGAAGCTGACCGTAGCCGCCGACTACTACCGCTCGACTACTAAAGACCTGCTGCTCAACGTACCAGTGCCGGAGCAATCGGGTTTCACGTCCTCGATTCAGAACATCGGCAAGATTCGCAACAGCGGCTTTGAGCTTGAGTTGGGCGGCAATGACATCAACCTGGGGCCGGTGAAATGGGGCTTCTCGGGCAACCTCGCTACCAACCAGAATGAGGTGCTGGCCCTGGCTCCCGGCCAGACGCAGATACTCACCGGCTCGGCGGGCACCTGGCGCACGCAGGTGGGCGGCCCCATCGCCGAATTATACGGCTACAATGTAACGGGCGTGTACAAATCGCAGGCCGATATCGACAACACGCCCCACCTGTCGGGCACGCTGGTGGGCGACTACAAGGTGGAAGACCTCAACGGCGACGGCGTCATCGACCTCAACGACCGAAAGGGCTTTGGTACTTACAATCCGAAGTTTACCTACGGTTTTTCGAGCAATTTCAATTTTCAGAACTTTGAGTTGAGCTTTAGTTTGCTAGGCATCAAGGGCCGCAAAATCTTCGACCAGGAGCTGGCCAACCAGGAAGAATCGGGCGAAGGCTTTGGGCTGCCGAATCAGTATTATTTCGAGAATCGCTACCACCCCGTCGATAACCCCAACGGTACGCTGGCCCAGCCCAACCTGGGTAATTTCTCCAGCGCCCGCCGCCAGGTGCGCTCGTCGAGCATTTTCTACAAAAACGCCGACTACCTGCGCCTGCGCACCCTGCAACTGGCTTACAACCTGCCGGCCGCGTGGGCCGGCAAGGCGCACCTGAGCGGGGCGCGGGTGTACGTCTCGGCCAATAACCTATTCACCATTACTCAATTCCTGGGCCGCAACCCCGATGCCACCAGCATCGACAACGTGCTGCAAAACGGCTTTTCGCAAGCCAACTACCCCATCGCCAAGTCATTCCTGGCTGGCTTCAACCTCACGTTCTAAGTTTTCCCAGCCATGAAAAAATCCCTGCTTTTTTGCGCCGCGCTGGGCTTGCTACTCGGCACCAGCGCCTGCAACGACAACCTGTACCAGGACCCGCAAACCTCGAAAACGCTCGGCGCTTTCCTGCGCAACGAGACGGAGGTGGAGGAGTACGTGAACGCCGTGTACGGCACGCTGCAAGCCCAGGGCTTGTACGGCCTGTATTTGCCGGCCATCACCGAAATCCCGTCGGACAACACCTACGACGAGGTGCCGGCCAATGATGACGGCATCTATGGGCAGCTCGACCAGTTTACCACCATCCCGTCCAACGCCGTGGTTACCAGCGTGTGGCAGGCTTCATACCAGGGCATTCAGCGGGCCAATGTGGTGCTGAGCCACATCGGCAACGTCAGCTACGCCTCGACTACAACCCGCGACGCCCGCGTGGGCGAGATGAAATTCATCCGGGCGCTGCTCTATTTCAACCTCGTGCGCCTCTACGGCGACGTGCCGCTGGTGACCCAGGAAACTACTGACCCTAACGCCTACTTCGGCCAGGGCCGCACGGCGGCAGCGCAGGTATACACGCAGATTATCAATGACCTAACCGACGCCATCAAGGTGCTACCCGGCACCGTGAGCCAGGCCGGCCGCGTGCGCCAAACCGCCGCCCAGGCGCTGCTGGCCAAGGTGTACCTCACCCAGCAGAACTACAGCGCCGCCCTGCCGCTACTGCAAACCGTGGTGAGCAGCGGCCGCCACGCGCTGCAAGGCAACCCGGCCGACATTTTCAGTTTGACCAACAAGAACAACTCGGAAATCATTTTCGCGGTGCAGTTTGCCTCCGGCGTGAATGGCAACACAGAGGGGAGTATTGCCTATCAGCAGTTTAGCCCCTCGGGCACGGTGTCGGGGGCCAAGGGCCACAACCTGCCCACCAAAAGCCTCTATGCCCTCTATGGCAGCACCGACCGCCGCAAAGACGTGTACGTGGGCGTTACCAGTTCGGGCACGCCCTTCCTCAAGAAGCTTGTGCTGCCCACCACCGTCATCACCGACGGCGGCAGCAACCAGGTGGTACTGCGCTACGCCGACGTGCTGCTGATGCTGGCCGAGGTGCAAAACGAGCTGGCCAACACTACCGACGCGGCTACCAATCTTAACCTCATCCGCACCCGCGCCGGCCTGGCCAATACCACCGCCACCACCCAGGCCGCCCTGCGCGCCGCCATCGCCTTGGAGCGCCGCCTGGAGCTGGTGGGCGAAGGCCAGCGCTGGTTTGACCTGCTACGCACGAGCACGGCTATCTCGGTGATGAACAGCTATTTCTCAGCCAATGGCATTCTGATTACCATTGACAGCCACCACTTGCTGATGCCGGTGCCGCAGGCGCAGGTGAATACCGACCCGGCGATAAAGCAGAACCCGGGGTACTAGCCCTCACGCGGGAACCTCACCCCCCGGCCCCCTCTCCAAAAAAGAGGGGGAGCCGGACGCACAATGAGCAATTGACAATTGGCTCCCCCTCTCCTTTTCGGAGAGGGGGCCAGGGGGTGAGGCGCACACAGTCTGACGAGCACATCTACACTTTTTTAACTTCCTTATGAAATCCTTCCTCTCCCTCGCCACCGCCCTGCTTTTCGCCGCCCCGGCCCTGGCCCAGCAGCCCGTGCAGGCCATCATCCGCACCTTCAAAGACCCGAATACCAAGCAAGTCATCGTAGTGGCGCACCGCGCCGACTGGCGGCACGAGCCTGAAAATTCCATTCCCGCCATCGAGTCGGCCATTAAAATGGGCGTGGATATGGTCGAAATCGACCTCAAGAAATCGAAGGACGGCGTGCTCCTACTCATGCACGACGAAACGCTGGACCGCACCACCACCGGCCACGGCAAGCCCGCTGATTACACCTGGGCCGAGCTGCAAAAGCTGACCCTCAAAAACGAGCACGGCGGCCCCACGCGCCTGCGCATCCCCACCTTCGAGCAGTGCATGCTGGCCGCCAAAGGCAAGGTGATGGTGAACATTGACAAGGGCTACGACTACTACCAGGACGCCTACGACGTGCTGGTGAAAACCGGCACTGTCGACCACGCCCTCATCAAGTCGTATGAAACCTACGCCACCGCCAAGGCCGCCAATGGCAAGCTGCTGGGTGGGCAGCTGCTCTACATGCCCATCATCGGCCTGGGCAAGCCGGGGGCCAATGCCTCCATCCGCGAGTATGAAGAGCAACTCAAGCCCGTGGCCTACGAGCTGAACTTCGCCACCGACACCGCCCTCACGCACTCCATTTACCAGACCATTCCCAAAACGGGCTCCAAGCTGTGGTTCAACGGCTTGTGGGCCAGCCAGAATGCCGGCCACGACGACGAGCGCAGCGTAGAGGAAAACCAACCCGCCGACGGCTGGGGCTGGCTGCTGGCCCACGGCGCCACCATCATCCAAACCGACCGGCCGGCCGAGCTGCTGGCGTATCTGCGGGCACGCAAGCTGCATAAGTAAGCACGCCTCGTCATGCTGAATGCAGTGAAGCATCTCGCATGGCGCAGTAAATTCAATCGTTATTGATTACTGCGCCACGCGAGATGCTTCACTGCGTTCAGCATGACTCAATAATTTACTAGCTATAAAATACTTACCTCTACCTGAAGAAAAATTAATACCGACTTCAGGCGAGCTTAACGCTACCGGGGGAATTTGCCGGCCTCACCAAGCGGCAGCTTTGCCACCTTGCGTATGCACCTTGCTACCCGGTATTTTCTGGCTTTCGCGACCGCGGTTTTGAGCGCCCGGCCCGGTGCCGCCCAGACCGCCAACCCCGACCTGCCGCCCGCTACCGCCGTGCCGCTCACCGCGCCGGCGGGCACGCTGGTGCTGGCCATGGACAACGCCAACCAAAGCGCGGGCGGCACTTTCAACCTGAAAGCCTATGGGCTGGCCGTGCAGTTGCTCAATAAGAAGGTGCCGCTGCGCTGGATTATCCGCAGCGGCAAGGGCAAGGATGACGTCGATTTTTTGGCACTGGCGGCGCGGGTGGTGCCCCGCGGCGCGGCCGGGGCGGCCGTGCGGGCCTTTCGGGCGGGGCCGCTGCTGGTGCTGCCCCGCGACACGGCCGGCGTGCGGGCGCTGGCCGCCGCCTACAACGCCACCCAGGGCACCACGGTGCAACTCTATGAGCTGCAATCCGCTACCACCGTGGACGCGCGCTACGTGCTAAACCAGCGGCCGGTGGCAGCTATCCTCAACGACGGGGGCAACGCGGCCATCCACCAGGGCTACCTGCGGCGGGCGGGCATAGTGGGCAACGACAATGGGAGCGCGCTGCGCACCTCTGACAACTACGTGACGCAGGTGGCCGTGAACCTCGACAGCCAGACCGATTGCTACACCTTCGCCTCGGAGCCACACTCGACCAACACGGCGGGCGGCGTGGTGGAGGCCATCGCGCGCTTTGTGGCGCGGGGCGGCAATTTTCTGGCCGAGTGCGAGGCCGTGGTTACGTATGAGAACTACACCGGCGGCCGGTTTCAAACTACTACCGGCGTGGTCGATGCCGACGTGCGCGACAACGGCGCCCGCCGCTACCCGGCCCCCGACCAGCCGCTCTCGCAGTACGAGGGTGAGTTTCGGGCCTCGGTGCTGGGCGGCAGCGTCACGAACTGGCGGCGGGCCAGCGGCAGCGTTTTCCAGCACGGCGGGCACGTGCAAGACCAATTATCCGGCACTACCGACGAAATTATCGAAGCCAGCGTGGCCGACCTCTACGCCGGGCGCGGCGGGCTGGTGTCGTACCTGGGTGGGCACCAGTACAGCGGCACCACCGAAAACGACCTCAACGGCCAGCGCCAGTACCTCAATGCCTTTCTGACGCCAGCCACTACTTACCAGCGCTGCAACGTGTTTGCCGACTCTGCGGGCAACGTGCTGGCGGCCAGCCTCCGCTACGTCATTTGCCGGGGCGACTCGGTGCAGGTAGTGCTGCCGGCCGGCCCCAGCGGCCCCGAAACCTACCGCTGGACGCCCGCCACCGGCCTCAGCAGCGCCAGCGCCGGCACGGTGTGGGCGCGCCCCACCCGCTCTACCGACTACACGGTGGCGGCCACTAGCGCCGGCGGCACGGTGCGCTACCTGGCCGTGAGCGTGACGGTGCTCGACCGCACCGCCCTCAGCATCCGCGCCGGGGGCTGCCCGCCGCTCGCGGGGCAGGAAGTGGTTTTTGAGGCCTCGGCCGAGGGGCACGACTACCGCTGGGATTTTGGCGATGGCACCCCGGCCGACGCCACGCCGCGCCACCGCTACACCCGGCCTGGCACCTACACGGTGCGCCTCAGCGGCTTCAACGCGGCGGGCTGCCCCGTGGCGGCCAGCACCGTCGTGACGGTAGGCGAGCTGCTCATTCCTAACGTTTTCACCCCTAATCACGACGGCCAAAACGACACTTTCCGTCTGCTCGGCGTGCCCGCCGATGTGGCCCGGCTGGAGATTTACAGCCGCTGGGGCAACCTAGTCTACGCCGCCAACCGCTACGCCCACGACTGGGACGGCGGCGCGCTGCCCGCCGGCACTTACTACTACCTGCTGCGCGTGCCCGACTGCCCCACCGTGGTGAAAGGCTGGGTGGAGCTGGTGCGGTAATCGGAGGTGATGACAGGCAGAAAAAACGGGTCATGCTGAACGCAGTGAAGCATCTCTATCGCTTCGTTGCACGGTTGCGGATGAAGCGATAGAGATGCTTCACTGCGTTCAGCATGCCCCTTCTTTTAAGTTCTACGGTGAACCTGACAACCCTAATCCTCCTCCCAACATGAAGATTAGATAAATTACTATTAACGAGCGCCTTTAATAACCCTATTCGCCCAACTTATCGGCTTGCTGGTCGTATTGCGGCTCACCGTTGCGGGGCTTTCTACCGGCTCCTGGCGCGGTTTTCTGCCACTACCGCTTCCTTTTCACCCCAATGGCTGACTCTATTTCGCCGGCTCCCGGCAAGCCGCTGGTATACGCCCACCTCGGCGACCTGCACATCACCGATGCCAGGGCCAGCCACTACCGCGACCTGCTCGCGATGCTGGCGCAATTGGAAGTAGAAGGCGCTGGCCTGCTTGATTTTGCGTACTTACCCGGCGACGTGGCCGACAACGGCCTGCCCGCCCAGTACCGCCTGGTGGCGGCGGCGCTGCGGCTGCTGAGCGCGCCGGTGCACGTCATCACCGGCGACCACGACATGGAGCCGCGCAGCCTGGCCAATTTTTACGCGCTGCCCGCCACCGCGCCCCTGCCCAAGGCCGTAGTGGTACAAGGCGTGCAGTGTCTATTTCTGGACGTGTGCGGCCCCGGCGCGGGCGGGCCCGATTTCCGGCTGGGCAGCGCGCAGCTGGGCTGGCTGCGGGCACAGCTGAGTCAGGTGCCGGCAGGCACCGAGATAGCGCTTTTTATGCACACCTACCCCGCCGACCTGCGCGACGCCGCCGAGCGCGCCGAGCTCACGGCCCTGCTAGCCCGGCACCGCGTGGCGCTCGTGGACATGGGCCACACTCATTATAATGAGCTGGCCAACGACGGCACCACCATCTACGCCGCCACCCGCTCGACGGGCCAGCTTGAGGAAGGCCCGGTGGGCTACTCGCTCATCAGCCTCGACCAAGGCGTAGTGAGCTGGCGCTTCAAGCCGCTCGATGGCAGTTTTCCCTTCGTGCTCATCACCGCCCCGGCCGACTACCGCCTGCTGCGCCACGCCGGCCAGGCCGTGGCCGAGCAGTTCACCGTGAGGGCAGTAGTGTTCGGGGCCAATGATGTGGCCGAGGTAGTCTGCTGGCTCGGCGACGACGGCCCGCGCCTGCCCATGCAGCGCGACGCCCACGGCGTATGGCAGGCCACGGCCACTTGCCCGGCTGGGGCCGGCCAGCGCCTGCCCCTCACCGTAGAGGCCCGCGATGCCACTGGCCGCCCCGGCCGCCACCGGCTGCTACTGGCCCTGGCACCCTACCAGCCGCCGCCCCGGCCGGGCGCGGGTAGCGATGCGGCCAGCATCGGTGCGTGGGAGGAAAACGGTATTCTGGGCACGCAGCTCGGGCCTAATCGCAACGCCCGGCCGCTGAAGCCTAGCTCGTAGGACGTTGTTATCAGTTACGAAAGAGCGGTCATGCTGAGCGCAGCGAAGCATCTCTATCGCTTCGTTGAGTAGCACGAATGAAGCGGTAGAGACCCTTCGCTGCGCTTAGCATGATAGAGTTAACCTAGAACACTATACTCATTCTAAATGCCAACTAGCCTCCTCTTAATCTGGCTTATCTCCACCATTTCCATTGCCCTGGTCATCCTGCGCCCCTTCAAAGTGCCCGAGTACGTGTGGGCCGTGAGCGGGGCCGGGCTACTGCTGCTGCTACGGCTGCTGACGCCGGCCGAGGGCCTGGCCGGCGTGGCCAAGGGCCTCGACGTGTATCTGTTCCTCACCGGCATGATGCTGCTGGCCGAGGTGGCGCGCGAGGAAAAGCTCTTCGACTGGCTGGCGGCCCACGCCACGCGGCTGGCCAAAGGGTCGGCGCAGCGGCTGTTTTTACTTATCTACCTGGTGGGGGTAGTCGTGACGACCTTCCTTTCCAACGACGCCACGGCCGTGGTGCTCACGCCGGCCGTGGCGGCAGCCGTAAAGGCGGCGAAGGTCAAAAACCCGCTGCCCTACCTCTTTATCTGCGCCTTCATTGCCAACGCGGCCTCGTTTGTGCTGCCCATTTCCAACCCGGCCAACCTCGTCATTTACGGCGCGCACATGCCGCCGCTGCTCGAGTGGCTGCCGCGCTACCTGCTGCCGGCGGCCGTGGCCATCGGGGCTACTTACTTCATTTTGCGCCACACGCAGCGCGAAGAATTAAGCCAAAGCATTGAAAAAGACATCGAAATCCCGACCCTGGAGCGCGGCGGCAAGGTAGCGTTGGGCGGCATCGCGGGCACGGCGGTAGCGCTGCTGGCGGCCTCGGCCCTCGACCGGCCGCTGGGCCTGCCCACGGCCGTGACGGGCGTGCTCACCACGGCTATCGTGCTGCTCATCGTGCGCAAAAGCCCGCTGGCAGTCATTCGCAGCGTGTCGTGGGCGGTGCTGCCGCTGGTGGCCGGCCTGTTTGTGCTGGTTGAGGGGCTGAATAAAACGGGCGTTACGCAGTGGCTGAGCGCGCTACTCACGCGCGGGGCGGGGCAGTCGGAAGCCGGCACTACCTGGGCTAGCGGCGTGGGCGTGGCGTTGCTGTGCAACGTCATGAACAACCTGCCGGCCGGCCTCATCACCGGCAATGTGCTGCAAACGGCCCAGGTGTCGGAGCACATCAAAAGCGCCATGCTTATCGGTATCGACCTCGGCCCCAACCTCTCGGTGACGGGCTCGCTGGCCACCATTTTGTGGCTGGTGGCGCTGCGGCGCGAGAATATTACGGTCAGTGCCTGGCAGTTTCTCAAGCTCGGCGCGCTGGTGATGACCGTGCCGCTGCTACTGGCCATCGGGTCGCTTTTTTTACTAAGTCATTAATTCAGTCATGCAGCGCGCAGCGAAGCATCTTGCGTGGCGCAGCAATCACTGACGTTTGAGAATACTGCGCCACGCGAGATGCTTCGCTGCGCGCTGCATGACCAACGACATTTTTTCCACCTCTCCTCCCTTTTCCCATGCAACTCAACGCCGCTTACATCTACCCGCTGCTCCTCGTAGCCGGCGCGCTCCAAGCCTGGGGCCCGCCCATGAATGGGGCTTTGCAAAAGTCGCTCACTAATCCCTGGCTGGCTAGTCTGGTGTCGTTTCTGCCCATTATCGCGCTGCTGTTCTGCATGTTCCTATGCATGCCCAAGCCGCTACCCACTACGCAGGGCGTAATGTCCATGCCCTGGTGGGCCCCGCTGGGCGGGCTGGTAGGGGCCGTAGCCGTAGTAGCCGGGTTGATTTTCGTGAACAAGGTAGGCGCGGGTGCCTTCGCCGGCCTCACCATCTCGGCCAACCTACTCATGTCGGTGCTGATTGACAAGTACGGCTGGTTTGGTGCGGAGGTCCACGCCCTCACCCCCGGCCGCCTGGCCGGCTGCGCGCTGCTTATTATTGGTATTATTTTGATTTCCAGGTCTTAATTTTTGACTTTCGAGGGCGCGGCTACGCGCAGCCGGCCGCGCCCTACCGTTTGCACGCGGGCCAGGGCGGCGGGGTCTACCCGCGCCCCGGCCTCCAGCACCAACTCGCCGGCCACCGTGAGGCGGGTGCCGGGCGGTAGCTCCAGCGCGCCGCCCTGGCGCACCGTCAGGCGCGCTTTGGGGCCGATGTACAGGGCCGGCTGCTGGCCGGTTTGCTCACTCAAAACCAGCGCACTACTCGCCCCGACTATCACGCTGCTCGCCTGGCCCAGCCGCAACCCGGCGGGTAGCCGGTAGCGGCAGCCGGGAGCCCGCAGTTGCAAGCTGCCCCGCGCCGCCACTTCGGCCGAGCCCGGCACGCCGGCGCGGCCCAGCACGATTTCGCGCGCTAGCGAGTCGGTCCGGTGTGGGCCGTTGGTAAACACCGTATTACCGCTGAATACCACACCCGTAAGTTGGTCGGTGCCGCCCAGCGGCAGTTCGGCATTGTCCATTTCAAAAGCGCAGTCATGCAAGCGAAAGCGGCTAGCCGAATCGGGCGCGGCGGGCACGGCCAACAGCAAATAATTGCGGGTGCCTACGAAGCGGCAGTTGGTGAAGCTCATGGCCCGCGCCTCCTGGTTGGAGTACACCAAATGTTGCCCGTAGGCGGGCTCGCCACGATAGGGCCGGTCCTCAAAGATGCAGCCTACGAAGCGGGTAGCGTACTTGGCCAGGGCGCAGCCGGTTACGAATGCTCCGTAAATCCGGCAGTTTTCAAACAGAAAATCGGTTTGCCGCACCCAGGCCGACCAGTTGCTGACGCCCCACAGCAGGCAGTCGCGCAGCACGATGTTCTTGGTGGTAGGCAGGCCACTGCCGTAGCGGTCCGATACGAGCGCCTGGCCAGCGTTATCGACCAGGCGGCAGCTTTCGAGGCGCACGTTGGCGGCGTAGCCGCCTTCGGGCTCGATGTCGATGCCCGCGCCGGGGTTGGAGTACAGCGGCTTATTCAGAGATGGAATAACGACCCGCCCGGTGTGGCTGAAGCTGCAATTCGTGGCCCGCAGCCCATTCACGCCCGTGATGGACAAACCCTGCCGGCCGTTGTAGTCGAAGCGCGAGTTTTCGAGCACGATGCCTTCCTGGACGGGGTCGGCTACGCTCTTAGCCAAATGGTTAAGTACTTGAATACCGTCGCGGCCGAAATGATGCACGGCCAGCTTACGCAGCCGTATGAAGCGCGAGCCACTCACAAATACACCATCGGCTGCTAGTTGAATACCCGTGTCGCCCCAGTGGCCGCCCACTAGCAGGCGCGGGCTGTTGCCATTTAACGTGAGGCTAGCAATCTCTACGTTTTCACAGCGTTGCAACGAAATACAAGTACTAAGCCCAACATCGTACGCCCGGTCTGTAAACCAGGCTGTTGGTGCTTCGTAAGGCAGTCTGGTGTCGGGGTCGAAGGCACCATAGCGCAGGCTGTCGGCGTAACGAATTTCGGTGGTAGCGCTATCGTCGCCGAGGATAAGTAAGTTGCGGCAGTCGTTAAGTTGAAACAGGTCATCCCTAATTCCAAACCCCGGCTCACCCACCAGGTAGGTGCCAGCCGGCAGGTGCAGCACGGCGCGGCCGGTGCCGGCCGGGGTTTTGGCCCGCTGGTTGAAAAAATCGGCGGCTTTCTGGAACGCGGCCTGGTCGTTGGTGCGGCCGTCGCCCACGGCACCAAAATCTTTTTTCAGGTCTTTGTGCAGGGTTGGCTGGGCCAGGGCTGCGAAGCCACTCAGCAGCAGTAGCAGCGCCCCGATTGCCCATTTAACACCCTTATAACCAATAAAATACTTCAGACAAAGATTATTCATTATATTTCCTTCATTATTTCTTATACAAAGAGAGGCGGCGGGCGGCTTTTGGGCGAAAATAGCCGGGTGGGCCGGGCGGGCCGGTGTTCGCGCGGGCCGCGCCACGCCGTAACTTTGTCCCCCGTCATGCCTGAACGCTCCACCCCTACCCCCACAGCGTCGGCCGCGAAGTATATCTTCGTCACCGGCGGCGTTACTTCTTCACTCGGTAAAGGAATCATTTCCGCCTCGCTGGCCAAGCTCTTGCAGGCCAGAGGCTTCCGGGTTACGATTCAGAAGTTCGACCCCTACATCAACATCGACCCCGGCACGCTCAACCCCTACGAGCACGGCGAATGTTACGTAACCGACGACGGCGCCGAAACCGACCTCGACCTGGGCCACTACGAGCGCTTCCTGAACGCGCCCACCTCGCAGGCCAACAACGTGACCACCGGCCGCATCTACGACACCGTGATTCGGCGCGAGCGCGAAGGCGCGTTCCTCGGCAAAACCGTGCAGGTAGTGCCCCACATCACCGACGAGATAAAGCGCCGGATGCTGCTGCTGGGCCAGGACGGGCAGTTCGACGTAGTCATCACCGAAATCGGGGGCTGCATCGGCGACATTGAGAGCCTGCCCTTCGTGGAGGCCGTGCGCCAGCTGCGCTGGGAGCTGCCGCCCCACGATTCGCTCGTGATTCACCTCACGCTGCTGCCCTACCTGGCGGCGGCCGGCGAGCTCAAAACCAAACCTACCCAGCACTCGGTGCGCGACTTGCGCGAGGCGGGCTTGCAGCCCGACATCCTGGTGTGCCGCTCCGAGCACCCGATTCCGGCCGACATGCGCCGCAAAATCGCGCTGTTTTGCAACGTCAAAATCAACTCGGTAATCGAAAGCCTGGATGCCGACAGCATCTACTCGGTGCCGCTGCTGATGCTGAAAGAGGAGCTCGACGCCCGCGTTATCAGCAAGCTGCGCTTGCAGGGCGGGCACACGCCTGATTTGGAGGAGTGGAAGGAGTTTTTGGGCCGCCTCAAGAACCCGACTGAGGACGTGACCATTGCGCTGGTGGGCAAGTACGTGGAGCTTCCCGACGCCTACAAGTCTATCATTGAGGCCTTTGTACACGCCGGCGCAACCAATGAGTGCAAGGTAAAAGTCCGCACCATCCAGAGCGAGCACCTGACGCCCGAAAACGCCGTGCAGCAGCTCGAAGGCGTGGATGGCGTGCTGGTAGCGCCCGGTTTTGGCGAGCGCGGCTTCGAGGGCAAGGTGGCGGCGGTGCGCTACGTGCGCGAAAACAACATCCCGTTTTTCGGCATTTGCCTGGGCATGCAGGTAGCCGTGGTGGAGTACGCCCGCCACGTACTCGGCCTGCCCGAGGCCAGCTCGACCGAGATGAGCCCACTCACGCCCGACCCGGTTATCGCCCTGATGGCCGACCAAAAAGACATCACCCAAAAAGGCGGCACCATGCGCCTCGGGGCCTACACCTGCGAGCTCAAGCGCGGCTCGCGCGCCGCCAAAGCCTACGGCCGCAACACAATCAGCGAGCGCCACCGGCACCGCTATGAGTTTAATAATGAGTACCTGGCGCGCTTCGAGGCGGCCGGTATGTCGGCCTCGGGCATCAACCCCGACACCGGCCTGGTGGAGGTAATCGAGCTGCCCCGTGAGGTGCACCCGTGGTTTGTGGCCGGGCAGTTTCACCCCGAGCTCAAGAGCACCGTGGAGACGCCGCACCCGCTGTTCGTGCGCTTTGTGAAGGCCGCCATTCAGCGCAAGAAGGGGCTGTAAGGTAGTGAGCCGCTAGCGGCAGCTGGCCGCCGTTTAGCGCGCAGCGCGCAACGGCAGGCCGACGAGTGGGGCGAGTCTCCCGACTCGCGTAATGCCAAGCAGCAGAAAGCGAATCAGCCTTAACCGCTGCCCGCCGGACGCTGCCTGT
>NZ_DASTEP010000095.1:0-7201 GCF_035709525.1 Hymenobacter sp.
GGTGAGGCGCAGAGTTTCGCAGGGTTTTAGCCGACGGGAAACCCTGCGAAACCCCGCGCCTCACCCTGCGAAACCCTGCGGGAAATTTGTCATGCAATTACTTCTGTTAATCTGCTCACTAGCAGCCTCACCGTGCCAAACGTACCCCACCGTAGCCGCGTCGGATGCCTGGCTAATGGCCACTCGCCAGCTACCCTTGAAGAAACAGGTAGCCGCCCTGCGCCAGCGCCTGGCCTGCGATGCCCGCGTGCGTGGCCGGGCGTTCAGCTCCTCTGTGTGCGCGAGCTGCCTCACGGCCGAGGGCCGGCGCGTCTACCAGGCCGCCCAGGAAAAGCAGCGCCAGGCCGAAGCCGCCGACCCCCGGCCGCTGGGCGTTGTCTTGTATTATCTGATTGATGGCCGCATAGTTGCGCCCGCCGATACGGCGCAGTGGCAGCCCTTCGTGACGCGGCAGCGAGTGCAGGAAATTTCCTTTTTGGAAAGCAACAAAGCGGCCGTTATCGGCGGCACCCGCGCCCAGGATGGCATGGTCATCATCACCACCAAAAAGTAACCTACAGCCGGGCGAAGAGTAGCGTGGCGATAAACGCCGCGCTCAAGCACAGCGACGATACCTTGTTCATCCGCATCGTCCACTCAAAATTGGCCAGCGCCGGGTTGTGCCAGGCCAGCCAGGCCCAACGCGAAAACAGCGCCACCACCGGCCCGGTAGCTACCAGGAAAAGGAGCAGGTTGCGCACCTCGCCGCGCAGCCAGTAGGCCAGCGCCATCGTGCCCGCGCCCGCCAGCAGCCCGCCCGCCGCGAAGGCAAACGTGCCCCGGATGCCCAGCCGCAAGCTCAGCGTGCGGTCGCCGCGCCGCGCATCTTCTTGGTGCTGATAGATTTGGGTGAGCGGGTAGGAGCCGCACAAAAACAGCGTGCTCACCAGCGCCAGTAGCAAATTGGTGCGCTCGAAAAGCTGCGTTTGCGCAGCGCCCACGCCCACTTGCGTGAGCAAAAACGTGAATGCGCCCTGAAACACGACCACTACGGCCGTGCTCAGCAGCGGGTATTTTTTGAGGCGAATACCTTCGTAGCTATACGCCTTGGAAACCAGCAGGTAGACCAGCACCAGTGCTGCGAATTGCCAGCTCAAAAGCAGCGCGCCCACTAGCGCCAGCGCATCGAATAGATACACCAAGTGTAGTAATTCGGGCGTGACTTTGGGCGGGGCTTTGAGGCCGCCGATGCTGTCTTCGTCTTTGTCGTAAAACGAGTTGTAGCCATTGGAGGCCGGGTACACCAGCAGGTGTAGAATCACAAACACCGCCGCCGCCTGCCCCCAACCGAAGGGCTCGCGCAAGGCGCTGAGCCCGAACCAGAACACTGGCATCAGGAACAATGAAAACGGAATGCGCAGCAGTGGCAGGGCGCGGCGGTAGTTGGCGATAACCACGGGGAAAATTAGTAGTGCGAACTTTGTAGTTCGCGTTCTCTAGCGAGCAGCCAGACGAACGCGAACTACAAAGTTCGCGCTACTTGCGCTTCGGCGGGCACGCCGACCAAATACGTCACCTGCGGCCCCCACCAGTGGCGCAACTTACCAGCTTGCCAGTGGTAGCGTCCGGCCGGGTCGGCGCGCTGGGCCAGCGCCAGCAGTTGCGCGGGCGGGTACATGCGGAAGATGGACACCACACCATCCCAAATAGTAGTGAGCGGAATGAGCGGTAGCAAGTACGTGAATACCAATCGGCTCAGCCGGAACGGCCGAAAAAGCGGTGTCAGTAGTAACTGCGCCACCGGTAGTACCGTGAGGGCCAGCGCTATTTCGAGCCAGCTCTTGGCCGCGCCCTCAAACACGCCGATGCCCGCGCTGCGCGCCACGGCATCGCGCAGCAACGCCTCGGCCTGCGGCGGTGCGAAGTGGTGAAAGGCCGAAAAAACCACCCGAAAACCCGGTAAATCGGCCGGTACAGCCAGCGCATTCACGGGCGCGGCGTGGCCCCGAATGGCCCCGGCCGTGCGCCGGGCCACGTCGGCCCAGGCGGCGGGCTGGGGGTAGAGGTCGGTGAGCAGCAGGCGCAGGCCGGGCGGCGCGGCGAGCTGCTGGCGCAGGGCGGCCAGCACGGTTTCAGTGCCGCCGCCGGCGCCCGCGCCTAGCTCAAGCAGTTGGCTTTGGTTGGTTTGGCGCAGGGCGTCGGCCAGCAGCGGGGCTACCGGGCGGTAGGTGCCCAGGTTTGAAATCATGAAGCGGAGGTAGTCCATCTGGCCGGCGCGCAGCACGGCCGGAAACCACGGCTGGTCTTCAAACTCGAATAGGTGCAGGCGGAAATTCACACCTTGCTCTTACGGTAGTTTGCTTTCTGGGTGGGGTTGGTCTTAAAAAACGCCGGGTCATGCTGAACGCAGTGAAGCATGACGGCCTTAATTGCCTCTATTTCCCCCCGATGCCGAACACCTTTTTCAGCAGCGAGGTAGTGCGGGCCACCGGGTTTTCGCGGATGTCGGCCTCTTCCTGCGCAATAAGTGTGAAGAGCCCGTCGATGGCCTTGCCGGTAGCGTAGGCGTTGAGGTCGGTTTGCACGGGCGTTACGAGCGGCAGCTTGTTGTAGGTGGTGCTCAGGCTGGTATAGTATTTAGTGGCGTCCACCTTGTCGAGGCTCTGCTGCATGATGGGCTGGAAGGCCGCCGTGAGCTGCGAGGTAGTAGTGCGCTTGAGGTACTGCGTGGCGGCATCCTTCTGGCCGGTAAGGATGTTCCAGACATCTGTGAACGTCAGCTGTTTGATGGCATTGATGAAGATGGGTTTGGCACTTTTGGCGGCGTCTTCGGCCCCGCGGTTCAGCGAGAGCTCAAACTTATCGACCTGGCTGCCCAGGCCGATGCTGCGCAGGGTAGTAGCCATCTTCTGGGCATCGGGCGGGAAGGGAATGCGGATAAACTTGTTCAGGTTGAAACCATCGACGGCCGAAGCCTGGTCCGAGCCCTTGCTGATGCCTTGGATGAGCGCTTCCTTCAGGCCGTTGGCGGCCTCGGTATTGGTGAGGCCGCCCACGCCAGTCGAAGACGACGAGGTAGTAGTTTTGGTCGGCAACTTAAGGCCACCCAAGCTGCTAGGTAGTTTGAACTGAGCGTGGGCAGCGTGGCTGAAACCAGCTAACGTAATGGCAGCAAGGAACAAATGACTTTTCATATTAACAACGATAAGCTTGAGTAAACCAACAGGTTCGGAATAGATTGGTAAAATAACGGCCCGGCAACGCCAAAAAGTTGCCCGCACCGAAGCAGTAGCCAAAAGACGTACCAGTTTTGGCAACCCCAAACCTACATTCGGCCGACGCCCGTTTTTCGCCGACCGGGCCGGTCAGCGTAGAATTGCGTAAGTCAGAAGCGCAACGTCCCTCAGCTTTCAGCTCTGAGCCAATGATGCGGCTACTGCAAGCGGCGTAGCCAGGGCCGGTACACCACTGCCGCCACCAACAGCCCAGCCACGAAGTAGATGGTGCCTACCACCAGCGCGGCTGGGCCAAGCGTGCGGCCAGCCAGCAGGTAGCCCAGGGCCGTGAGGACGCCCAGCGACAGGCTTTGCAGCGTGAACACCCGTAGCCAGCGCAGCTCTATTGAAGAAGCCGTGAGCGCCCAGGGCAGGCACAGCAACAGTAGCGGCAGTGCTGCCAACGACAGCAGGGTAGATAAGCCACCTGCCTTCAGAACAGAGACGGTAATTTTGCTCGTGAAACCCCTTTTCAGTGCCGGGGCCACCAACATGCACCCCGACCCCAGCAGCATAGTCAGCAGCCAGAAGCCCAGGTTGCGCAGCAGCGTCGGGCGGGGCATTACGGTACTACCAGCGTGTTCGGTTAGTAGTGATGAGTCGGGCGAGGAAGCCATAAAAAAGCGCAGAGGTAAAATAGCCTTGGTTACTGGGAAAAGGGTGCAATACGCGCGCACAATCAAGCTATGCGTGTAAGCCAAGTTCGATAGCGCCAATAGGCCACTAGCAAACCTGCTATTGCATAAGGCAAAGCAGATTCTAGGATTTCCAAGGTATAGTGATAGTGTCCAAGACCCCAAACGAGCATGGTTGTAGCTCCTGCTGAAATAATTTGTGCGAGCGTTAGCTTAAGCCAGCAGTGGTTAGCAGCAGGTTTTCTAAGCGCCCACGGAATGAGCAGGAATAATAGCAGCAGTGAAGGCACTGTAAAAACAAGCGCAATGATGCTATTAGTCATCGCTTTGTAGAAAGCCGAACGAGTTGATAGTGAATTAACTATCCTGTATAAGAAGGTCAGGCCCGTACCTAAGCCGATAGCGGATAGCCAAAAACCAGCAATATTCTTCGGGGTAGGAGCAGCTAAGTTGGAGACAGATTTCATAAAAAAGAAGCGAGTGCCGCACAAACATACGCCACTCTCGTATTAGCTTTGCATCACAAAGTACTTCAAAGCCCCCGCATGAAGCCCGCCGCCCAAGACCCCCTGGCCCAGCTCACCGAAATCCGCGCCATTATGGAGCGCAGTTCGCGCTTTATCTCGCTCAGCGGGCTGAGCGGGGTAGGGGCGGGCGTGGTGGCGCTGGCCGGCACGGTGGTGGCGCATTACTACCTGCTGCAAGAGTATGGCAGCCAGGAGTATGGCGCGCAGGGTTACGAGCGCTTGTTTCAAACCTCGATGGCCGAGCGGCTGGTGGCGCTGCCGTTTCTGGCCGGGCTGGCGGTGGCTATGATAGTGCTGGCCTTGCTGGTGGCGGCGTTTTTCACCTTGCGCCGCACCCGGCGCGAGGGACTGCGCTCCATCTGGACGGCCCCGGCACGGCGGCTGGCCGTGGCGCTGGCCATCCCGCTGGTGGCGGGCGGGCTGTTTTGCCTGCGCCTTTTTTTGAGCGGCGCCGTAGAGCTGGTGGTGCCGGGGATGCTGGTTTTTTATGGCCTGGCTTTGCTTAATGGCAGCAAGTACACGCTGGATGAAATCAAATACTTGGGTCTGACGCAAATAGGCCTGGGCCTGGTGGCGCTGCTGGTGCCCCAATACGGGCTGTTGCTCTTCGGGGCGGGCTTTGGGCTGGGGCACATCGGCTACGGCCTGCTGATGTATAATCGCTACGAACGCCCAACCGGGGCGAAATTTGCCGCCCCGTGAAGTACGCCATCCATACCCTCAATAAAGCTTTTGACCACCGCGTGCGGCTCGGCGTAATGGCCGTGCTGCTGGCGAATGACTCCGTGAGCTTCAACGACTTGAAAGAAAGCCTCGACCTGACCGATGGCAACCTGGCTTCGCACGTGGCGGCGCTCGAAAAGGCGGGGTATGTATTAGTAAATAAGCAGTTTATCGGCAAAAAGCCGAATACTACCTACGAGGCCACGGCCGAGGGCAAAACGGCGTTTCAGGAGCACCTAGCAGCGCTGGAGAAGCTGCTGCGGGGGTAGTGTAAACCTAACGTGGGGCACCTCACCCCCCGGCCCCCTCTCCAAAAAAGAGGGGGAGCCGACCGCAGAATGGACGTTTGCTCGCGCTAAAAAGGCGTTAGGCTCCCCCTCTTTTTTGGAGAGGGGGCCGGGGGGTGAGGTTCACACGACAGCCGATACCCAATTCGGCATTTTTTTGCAACCAATACTTTGAAATGCAAAGTTCTTTAAACATGGGAACCACTACTCCCTGGGCCGCGCCCGCCCCTACACCGCCCGCGCCCGCCTACCGCATTTCGACCTTGCTCGGCAGCCTGCTCGCGGTGGGCACGGTGCTGAGCGACTACCTGTTCTGGCACGAGTCGGCGGGGCTCAATGTGCTGGTGTACATGGTGTTTCTGGTGGGGGCGCACCTGGCGCTGCTGCCGCGGCACGCGCCGGTGCGGCGCACGGCCAGCTTTTGGGTGGCGGTGGCGGGCTGCCTTTTGAGCGGCGGGCTGGTGGCCTGGTACGGCTCCAGCGCGGCGCTGTGGGCGGCGGTGGGCTCGGGCCTGCTGCTGGTGGGGTTTGTGAACCAGTCGCAGCTGCGGCTGCTGGGCTACGCGGCGCTCACGGCCGCGGCGGGGGTGCTGCCGGCGGTGGGGGCCGTGGTAGGTAGCATCCGGGCGCCGCGGCAGGTAGGCGGGCAACTGCGGCGCGGCTGGTTCTACGGGCGGGTGCTGGGGCTGCCGCTGCTGGCGGTGGTAGTTTTCCAGATGCTGTTTTCCATTGCCAACCCCCGGTTTGCGGCGCTGAGCACTCGGTTTTGGAACGGGGTGCTTGACCTGCTGGGGCGGCTGTTTGCCGATATTTCCATCCCGCATTTGCTGTTTTTTCTGGTGTGCGGGGTAGCGGCGGCGGGTGCGCTGGTGGTGGTGCCGGTGCATTTTTTCCTCGACCACGAGTCGCGCTTTGGCGAGCTGGTGCGGCGGCAGCGCGATAGGGTGGCGTCGTTTGGGGTGCGGCGGCCTAGCTTCCGGCACAACGCCCGGCCCATGCTCGACCTGCGCAAGGAGTGGCTGGCGGCCGTGGTGAGCTTTGGCCTGCTCAATGCCCTGCTGCTGGTAGTGAACGCCCTGGACGTGAAATGGCTGTGGTTTGGCTTCGTGCCTGCCAAGGACTTCGACCTCACGCAGTTTGTGCACGAGGGCACCTACGTGCTGATTTTCAGTATTCTGCTGGCGGCGGGCATCATGCTGTGGTTTTTCCGCCGCAACCTCAATTTTTACCAGCCCGGCCTGCCGCTGCTGCGCTGGGGCGCCACGGCCTGGGTACTGCAAAACGTGGTGCTGGCCATCTCGGTGGGGCTGCGCAACTATTACTACATTCAGTACACGGGCTTGGCTTACAAGCGCATCGGGGTGTATGGCTTCCTGCTGCTGACGTTGTTTGGGCTGGGCACGGTGCTGCTCAAAATCTGGCAGCGGCGCTCGGCCTTTAACCTGGTGCGCCTCAACTCGTGGGCGGCCTACGCGGTACTGCTGGGCCTGGCGGCCGGCAACTGGGAAATCTGGATTGCCGAATACAACCTCCAGCCCCGCTTCGCGAGCCTCGACATGGGCTTTTTGCTGGCCATGCCGCCCCGCGTGCTGCCCGTGCTGGCCGCGCGCGAGGCCATCATCGACCAGGCCCCGCAGCTGGTCGCCGACGGCAGCGACGGCTACTACCACGCCATGGACAAGGCCACGGCCCATACCCTACTGCGGGAGAAGCTGGCGACGTTCCGGCACGACTACGCGAAGTACGACGACTGGCAGAGCCGCACGGGCGCGGAG
>NZ_DASTEP010000096.1:0-18083 GCF_035709525.1 Hymenobacter sp.
CCGTTACGCGCTGCGCGCTAAACGGTGGCCAGCGGCAGCGCGGCGCGCTGCTCGTTTTCGAACCAGAACAACTTATCCTCCCCCACGTTTTCGACCGCGCGCCAATTGCGCAGCCCCACGCGCGGCGCGGCGACGCCGCGCTCCAGCCGCCGGGGGCTGCGGAAGACGCGCATCTCATCCCACAAGCCGCTGGCCAGCAGTGCTCCAATGGCTGTGGGGCCGCCTTCTACCAGCACCGATTCGATGCCCCGGGTGTGCAGGTCGGCCAGGATGGCGGGCAGCATATCGGGCGCGGCCGCCGCATCGGCGGGTAGGGTAATGAAGTCGAGGTTGAGGCGAGCCTCGCGGTGGCGGAGCGAGTACACGAGCGTGGGCTGCGAGCCGTCGAAGAGGTGGTGCGTGGGCGGGAGGCTCAGGTTTTTGTCGAGCGTGACGCGCACCGGCTGCGGGCCGGGCCACTCGCGGGCGCTCAGGCGCGGGTTGTCGTGCAGGGCCGTGCGGGTGCCCACCAGGATGGCGGCCTCCTCAGTGCGCCACTTGTGGGTGAGCAGTTGGGCCTGCGGCCCGCTTATCTGCACCGGCTGGTAGTGCGGCCCGGCCAGGAACCCGTCGGCCGACTCGGCCCACTTTATCACCACGTAGGGCCGCTTTTTTTCCTGCATCGTGAAGAAGCGCTTGTTGAGCGCGCGGCCTTCAGCGGCCAGCAGGCCGGTGCTGACGTTGATGCCCGCCGCCCGCAGCTTATGCAGCCCCCGGCCGCCCACGAGCGGGTTGGGGTCGTCGTTGCACACGATGACTTCGGGCACGCCCTTGGCGATGAGCAAGTCGGCGCAGGGCGGCGTTTTACCGTGGTGCGCGCAGGGCTCCAGGGTCACGAACACGCGGCTCTGGCGCAGCAAGTCCTGGTCTTCGACGCTGGCCAGGGCGTTGACCTCGGCGTGGGGGCCGCCATATTGCTGGTGGTAGCCCTCGCCGATGATGGTGCCGCCGGGGCCGACTACCACGCAGCCCACCATGGGGTTGGGGCGCGCGGTGCCTTGGCCCAGGGCGGCCAGGTCGAGGGCGCGGCGCATAAATAGCTCGTCGGTGGTCATAGGCGGCGGGAGGGAATAGCGGGCAGCTTACTACGGAAATGGCGCTAAAAATACGCCCGCCCCGGCCGCTTGTACCTTTGGGCCGATGACTACCGCCGCTTTCACCGCCCAGCTCGCCGCCGCCCTGCAAGGCCCCTACCCCGCCGCCGAGGCCGCCGCCATCGCGGCACTAGTTACAGAGACATTACTAGTCCTCAGCCCCTTGCAGCGGCGGATGCAGGCCGCCGCGCCCGTGCCCGCCGAGGTAGCGGCGCGCCTGCCCGACCTCACGGCACGGCTGCTGGCCCACGAGCCGGTGCAGTACGTGCTGGGCACGGCCCACTTCGCGGGGATGGAGCTGGAGGTGTCGCCGGCCACGCTCATTCCGCGCCCCGAAACCGAGGAGCTAACCCAGCTGATAGCCCAGGAGCAGGCCGGCCGCGCCGGCCTCACGGTGCTCGACGTGGGCACTGGCTCGGGCTGCCTGGCGCTGGCCGTGGCGCAGGCGCTGCGGCCGGCGCGCACGCTGGCCGTCGATATTTCGGCCGACGCGCTGGCCGTGGCCCGGCGCAACGCCGCGCGCTACGCGCCGGCCGTGGAGTTGCAGCAGCTTGATATTCTGGCCACTACCCCGGCCATCGGGCCTGGCACGCTCGACGTGCTGGTGAGCAACCCGCCCTACGTGCGCGACAGCGAGCGGGCGCAGATGCGCGAAAACGTGCTGGCCTGGGAGCCCGCTACGGCGCTGTTTGTGCCCGATACCGACCCACTGCTTTTTTATAAGCGGCTGGCCGAGCTGGCGGCCGTGCTCCTGAAACCGGGCGGCGCGGTGTACCTCGAAATCAACGAAGCCTTGGGGGCCGAAACGGCGGCGCTTTTTCCGGCAGCCGATTTTGCGGGGGTGCGGGTGGTGGAGGATTTCTTTGGGCGGGTGCGGTTTGTGCAAGCCAGCCGGCGGTAGGGCAGCGAACCTGCTTTTTTGGGGGCGCGGGTGGCGATTGGGGGTAGCTACAAAGGCTAAATAGCTGAAAATGTCGTAGCTTAGGGCGACCTCTGGCCTCGCACCCCGGCATGAATTTCTTTAAAAAGCTCTTCGCTCGCCCGGCCGCCGCGCCGGTGCCCGCGCCCGCCCCGGCCCCCAACTGGCTGGAGGTCGACGGCCAGATAGTGGACCTCAACACCTACAGCCCGGCCCAGCTGGCGCAGCTCGAAACCGACCTCGTGGCCCGCCGCCAGCAGCGCGAAAGTGAGCTGGCCGACTACCTGCTGAACCTGGCCGCCGAGCGCGAGCGCCTGCTCGCCACCCGCGACGCCAGCTTGTGGGTGCTCACGCTCAAGCTCATGTTTGGGGAGGTGCTGGGGCGGCGGGTCGCCATTCAGGACATCGGGCCGGGGATGCAGCTCCAGCACTTGGTGCTCAGCTTTGGCCAGCCCGACCACGTGGAGGCCCGCCCCACCGGCCTAGCCTTGCTCTACGGTAGCCCGCCCGAGGTCAGCTACTTCGAACTCGACGGGGCTACCATCGTGAAGGCGGTGGTGGGGCTGCGGCCAGCGCTGCCGTTCTGAGCTGATGCTTGTTTAGTAAACTGCTTTTTACAGCCCTCGCCACTGCCGTGGCGGGGGCTTTTTGCTGGGCACCTGGGTGGCCTGGGCATAGCATTCTGGCGGGATTAAGATGAATTAATCATGAAAATTCACGAAAGCCTCATCCAGACCAGTCCTCAGTTCCGTAGGTAGTGCGCTACTGCTGAGGCTGTAGGTTTCAAGTTCCTTTTTCTCTTCACCCAACTGTTTTTTACCGCATGAGCTTACCCTTACTTCCGGGCCCGGCTGCTGGCTGGAGTCTTCGTCACCTTATGGGCGCCACGGCTGGCCTGGGGCTGCTGCTGGGCACCGCCACCGGCGCGCAAGCCCAAATGCTGTATGGCCTGGGCACGCTCACGGCCGCTTTTGGCAACCAGCCCGCCGGTGCGCAGGCCATTATCCCCATCACGGCCGGCAACGGGCAGCCCACGCTCAGCTTCGCCTTCATCACGGGCATCACGGCCGGGCAGCGGCTGGTAGGCTTCGACTACCGCCCCAACACCGGCGAGGCCTTTGTGCTGGGCTACGATGCCAGCGCGGCCGCGCCGGCCACCAATGCGCAGCTTTACACGGTAGTGCCCACGACGGGCGCGCTCACGGCCGTGGGCGCGGCCATGCGCCTGGAGCTGGGCGGCAGCGGCGAGCGCATCGGCTTCGACTTTAACCCGACCGTGGACCGCATCCGGGTGGTGAGTACCAACGACGCCAACTACCGCCTCAACCCCACGACCGGGGCCGTGACTACCGACCTTAACCTCAACTACCTCAGCGGCAGCCCGGCTAACCCCAACGTGGGGGCCGTGGCGTACACCAACTCGTACCGGGCCAGCAGCAATACCGTGCTCTATGACTTCGACGAGGTAGCCGGCATTCTCTCGACCCAGAGCCCGCCCAACGACGGGGTACTGATTGCCCAAAAATCAGTACTCTTTGGTAGCAACCCGGTGGGCTCGCCGGTAGCCATCGACATGGACATCTCGTCGTACACCACGCCGGGCACCGAAGAGGCGTTTGTGATGGAAGTAACCCAGGCCAACGGCAGCGGCTTTTCGTCCAGCAACCTTTACAGCATCGACCTGGCTACCGGGCAGGCCACGCTGCGCGGCAACACCATTCCGGCGTCGGCGACTACACCGTTCAACGTGGAAGACATCGCGGTGTCGATTCCGGCCCCGGCGGCGCTCACGGCCATCACCGGGCAGCTGGTGTACGGCATTACGGCGTCTAACAACCTGATTACGTTTGACTCGCAAAACCCCGGCGTGGTGCGTACCATCGTGGGCATTTCGGGGCTGCCGGCCACCCAGACGCTGGTGGGCACCGATTTCCGGCCCAACACGGGCGAGCTCTTTGGGCTGGGCTACAACCCGGCGGCCACGGGCACCACGGCCAACAGCCAGGTGTACCGCATCGACCTGGCCACCGGCGCGGCCACGGCCGTGGGGGCGGCCATCCGGCTGGAGCTGGGCGGCAGCTCCGAGCAGATTGCCTTCGACTTTAACCCCACCGTGGACCGCATCCGGGTGGAGGGCACCAACGATAATAACTACCGCCTGAACCCCGTGACCGGGGGCATCGCGGCCGTGGATGGCACGCTGAAATACGGCACCAACGACCCCGGCGCGGGCCAAAACCCCAGCGTGGGCACGGGGGCCTACGGCAACTCCTTCGTGGGCTCGACCACCACGGGGCTGTATACCGTAGACCACGCGCTGGGCTACTTCTCGTTTCAGAACCCACCCAACGACGGCACGCTCATCAACTCGCGGGTGCTGACTGGCGTGAACGGCCCAGGCGTGAGCGGGGCCATCGGGGCCATTAACGACCTCGACATTTACTACAACGGCACCACCAACGTGCCCTACCTGGTGGCGGCCGCCGCGGCGACGCCCAATACCAGCCGCTTTTTCCAGCTCACCGACATCAGCATGACCTCGACGGCCACGCAGGTGGCTACCGACCTGGGCCAGATTGGGGCGCTGCCGGTGAGCGTGCGCGACATTTCGATACCGCTGAGCACGGCCTCGGTGGTAGCGGCCAACCCTGGGGCCGTGACCGGGCAGCTGCTGTACGCGATAGCCGGCGGCAACCTCATTTCGTTTGACTCGGGCAACCCCGGCGTGATTCGCTCGGCGGTGAACTTCGGAGGCGGCATCACGACCGGGCAGACGGTGGTGGGCACCGATTTCCGGCCGGCCACGGGCCAGCTTTTTGCCCTGGGCTACGACCCGAGCACTACCGGCACCAACGCGCAGCTTTACACCGTGAGCCTGACCACGGGCGCGCTCACGGCCGTGGGCACGGCCATCCGGCTGGAGCTGGGCACGGGCGCTACGGCGGGCACGCTGCCGCAGGTGGGCTTCGACTTTAACCCCACCGTGGACCGCATCCGGGTGATAAGCGCCAACAGCGGCACCGGCATCAGCAACAACTACCGCCTCAACCCCAACAACGGGGCCATCGCGGCTACCGACACCAACCTGAACGGGCAGGCCGGCACCTACTCGGCCACGGCCTACACCAACAACCAGAGCAACGCCAACACCACGGCGCAGTTCGTGTTCGACTCGAATACCGGGAATATCACGCAGGTTACCAACCCCAACGGGGGCGTGGTGAGTGGCACGTCGTACAGCGTAACGGGCGCGAGCACCACCAGCGGCGGCGATTTTGACATCTACAACACGCCTGGCACCAGCACCAACCAGGGCTTTATTGCCACGGCCGCCTCGTCGGCCAGCGCCAACGACAACCTATACGTAATCGGCGACTTCGGCTCGCCCTTTACCTTCTCGGTTACGAACGCGGGGCGCATCGGGCAGGGCTCGAACGTGAGCGGCCTGGCCGCCTTCATCGCGGCCGGCACCGGCCTGACCTGGAACGGCAGCGCCAGCACCGACTGGGGCACGGCCGCCAACTGGACGCCCGCCCAGGTGCCCGCCGCCAACAGCGACGTGACCATCCCGGGCGGCACGCCTAACCAGCCCACCGTGAGCAGCGCCCAGCAGGCCCGCCTCGTGACGCTGGGCACCGGCGCCGTGCTGACGCTGGCCAACAACGGCACGCTCACCACGGGCGGCAGCTTCACCAACAACGGCGGCAGCGTGGCCGGCGGCGCTACCAGCACTGGCACGCTGGTGCTGGGCGGTACGGCCCCCGTTATCGGCGGCACCAGCCTTTCTACCTTCCCCAACCTGACCGCCAACAGCGTGGCCAGCACGACCGGCCCCGTGGCCGTGCAGCGCGCGCTTACGCTGAACAACAACCTGACCATCGGCAGCGGCGTGGGCTTTACGCTGCTGAGCAGCGCCAGCGGCACCGCCTACGTGGTGAACAACGGCAGCGCCGTGCTCAGCGGCACGGCCACCGTGCAGCGCTCCATCGATGGCAGCCTGAACAGTGGGCCGGGCTACCGCCACTACTCAGCGCCGGTAAGCAACTCCACCGTGGCCGACCTGGCTACCAGCGGCTTCGCGCCCACGCTTACCCAGAGCTACAACTCGGCGGCCGACCCCACGCTGGTGACGCCCTTCCCCACGGTATTTGGCTACGACCAGAGCTTGGTGAACCGCACCAACGCCTCGGGCAACTTCGACAAGGGCTTCTTCGTGCCGGCTTCGGGCAGCACCGCCCTCACGCCGGGCCGGGGCTACGCCGTGAATCTCGATGCCAGCCAGCTGGTTGACTTCGTAGGCACGCTCAACAACGGCGACATCAGCGTGCCGGTAGCGCGCAACGCAGCCGGCACCCTCAACGCCGCCGACGCGGGCTGGCAGCTGCTGGGCAACCCCTACCCCGCCCCGCTCGACTACTCGCTGGTGCAGGCCGCCGACCGCACCGGGCTGGAAAACGCCATCTATACCTACAGCAGCACCGGCCAGTACGTGGGCCAGTACCGCGCCTACAACAATGGTGTGGGCAACCCCATCGTGCCGGTGGGCCAGGGCTTCTTTACGCGGGTAGCCGCAGCCGGTGCCAGCGGCACGCTCACGTTCCGCAACGGCCAGCGCCTGACTACCAGCGACCCCACCACCTTCCAGCGCCCTACTGCCGACCCGCGCCCGCTGGTGCAGCTGGAGCTGCGCGGCAGCACCGGCCCGGCCGATGCCTTCTTCGCCTACGCCGAGGCCGGGGCCACCGCCGCCTACGAAACCCAGTACGACGCCGCTAAGCTGCCCAACCCCAACGGCCTGAACCTGGCCGGGGCCGCCACCAGCGGCGAGGCCGTGGCCATCGACGGCCGCCCGGCCTTCACGGCTGCCACCGTGCTGCCGCTCACGGTGAGCGTGCCCGCCGCCGGCACCTACGCACTGAGCGCCGCCGCCCTCGCCAACCTGCCCACCGGCCTCGACGCCTACCTGGCCGACGACCAAACCGGCCAGACCCTGAAACTGAGCGCCGGCACCAGCTACTCATTCGGCGCCACGGCCGCGCAGGCTGCCGCCCCGATTGCGGGCCGCTTCCGCCTCTACTTCCGCCCCAATGCGCCGCTGGCCACGGTGCCCAGCCTCACCAGCGAAGTAGTTGGCGTGTACCCCAACCCGGCCCATGGGCGCTTCACGGTGGCGCTGCCCGGCCTGGCGCAGGCCACTACCGTGCAGGCCGAATTGCTCAACGGCCTCGGGCAGGTAGTGCGCCGCCAGCAAGTGGCCCTGCCCGCCACGGGCACGCAGTTTGGGCTGGAGGTAGCCGATATGGCCACGGGGGTATATACCTTGCGTCTGCAAGTCGGGGCTACCACCCTGGCCAAGCGCGTAGTTATCCAGTAAGTTAGGGCCGGGGGCGCGGCGCAGCCGGGCCCCCGGTTTATTTTCTCCCACCTTTACACCAACAACACTATTTTATGAAGCAGTTTTTCCTTTCCGCAGCTTTCGCGCTGGGCCTGGCCGCACTGGCCACCCGCCCGGCCCAGGCTCAGCCCGGCACCGGCGGCCCCGCGCCCGGCACGCCACCCGCCGCCGTGCCCCTCGATGGCGGGGCCTCGCTACTCGCCGCCGGGGGCGTGGCCTACGGGCTGCGCTACCTGCGCCAGCGCCGCAAGCAGGCCTAGCCGCCTGGCTTTAGCCGTCAGCACTTAATTGAAACCGCCCCGGCCGCCGTGCGACCGGGGCGGTTTTGCGTTGGCGGGAAGCTGGACGGGAGGCCGCCTCCCGCCGCCGAGACTGGGCAAAGGGCAGTATATACATAGTTCAAGAATAATATGGACTTTAGGGCCGTCCTTTACGGGCGGCCCGGCTGGGCCGTGTCCTTTCCCTTCTCTTCCAACCCGATACTTTATGCTAGACTTCTCCTTTTTGCCGGGCTGGCGGTGGCTGGCGCTGGCCTTGCCGCTGGCCGGGCTGCTGGCCAGCCCGGCGCGGGCGCAGCTGACGCCCACTTTTGCGCCATTCGTTTCCTATACTACCGGGGGCGGCTATCCGAGTGGCCTTGTCGCGGTGGATGTCAACAATGACGGCAAGCTGGATTTGCTCACGGCCAACTACAACCCCAGCGTAGCCAGTGTCTTGCTGGGTAATGGCAACGGTACCTTTCGGCCGGTCCTTGCCTACAGCAGTGGTGGCAGTGGCGCGAGTAAGCTGGCGGTAGCCGACGTCAACGGCGATAGCAAGCCCGATATTCTCATTACGAATGAAGTGAATGGCACGGTTGGCGTGCTGCTGGGCAACGGCGATGGCACCTTTCAGGCGGCGACTACCTACAGTGTGGGCGGAGCCTACGACATTGTCGTAGCTGATGTGAATGGCGATGGCAAGCTCGACCTGCTCACTACCAGCGGCGGCGTAGGCCCTGGCACGGCGGGCGTGCTGCTGGGCAATGGCAACGGCACCTTCCTGCCGGTGGCTACTTTCAGCACCGGGGGAAGCTATCCGCTGGGCCTGGCCGTAGCCGATGTGAATGGCGACGGCAAGCCCGACCTGCTGACGGCTAATAACAGCACGAACAATGCCGGCGTATTGCTGGGCAACGGCAATGGTACTTTCCAGGCTCCGCTCACGTATAACATCAGCGGCCACCCCTACGGCCTGCGGGCCGCCGACGTGAATGGCGATGGCAAAATCGACCTCATCGCGACCATCTCCGACCCCAGTGCGGCGGGCACCGTGGGGGTAGTGCTGGGCAACGGCAACGGCACCTTCCGGCCGGCTACTACTTACCGAACCGGGGGCTATGGCCCAGCTGGCCTGGCCGTGGCCGACGTGAACGGCGACGGCCAGCCCGACCTGCTCGCCACCAATCAGCTATCTACTGCGCAAGGGGTAGGCGTGCTACCGAACACCGGCTCCGGCGCTTTTCCCAATGCCTATACGTTCCCGCTCACCTTATATACTACCCCCCGCTACCCCAGAGACATTATCGCCGCCGATGTCAACAGCGACGGCAAGCCCGACCTGCTCGTGACCACCAATAACAGCGTCGAGGTGAATGTGCTGCTGAACACCACCGCTTACGCCCCCGACCTAGTGGTGAACACGACCACGGATGTGGCGGCGAGCACCTATAACAGCATCACGGTGAACAGCCCCGGCGTGGCTACCCTGGCGGGCGACGTGACCGTGAACACCGCCGTGACCGTGAACAGCGGGGCTACCCTCTACGATAACTGCCGCACCATCCGGGGGGCGGGCAGCTTTACGCTGGCGGCGGGCGCCACGCTGGGCATTTGCTCGCCCTACGGCATTGCGGCGAGCGGCACGGGGCAAACCACCGGCCCGCGCTCTTTCTCCCCCGATGCCAGCTACGTGTACAATGGCAGCGGGCCGCAAAGCACCGGCACCGGCCTGCCCGGCCGCGTGCGCAACCTCACCACCACCAACCGCGCCGACCTGACCCTGACGGCCCCCACCAGCGTGGCGCAGGTGCTCACCATCGGGGCGGCCGGCAACCTGCGCCCCAACGGCAACGCCCTGACGCTGCTGAGCGACGCCGGCGGCACGGCCCTGGTCGTGAACAGCGGCACGGGCGTGGTCATCGGCGGCGTGGCGGTGCAGCGCTACCTCGACCCCAGCCTGAACCCCGGCCTGGGCTACCGCCACTTCGCGCCCCCGGTCACCAACTCCTACGTGGGCGACCTGGCTACCCCGGGCTTCGCCCCGGTGCTGAACCCGGCCTATAATACGGCGGCCAAGCCGGCGCTCGTGCAGCCTTTCCCCACGGTGTTTGGCTACGACGAAACCCGGCTGGCCAGCACCACCAACGACCTGAAGACCTTCGACAAAGGCTTTTTCTCGCCCGCCGCGCCGGCCGACCCGCTCGTGCCCGGCCGGGGCTACGCTGTAAATATCGCTGGCACCGAACTGGTTGATTTCAACGGCTCGCTGCACAACGGCGACCTCACGGTGCCCCTGACGCGCAGCAGCGGCACGCCCGTGGCCCAAACGGGCTGGGCCTTGCTGGGCAACCCCTACGCTGCCCCGCTCGACTTGCGCCTCGTCACGGATGCGGACCGCAACTACCTCAATAAAGCCTTCTACGTGTACCAAAGCACCGGGCAGTACGCGGGCCAGTACCGCAGCTACGTCAACGGCCTTGGCAGCTCGCCGCTCATCGCCAGCGGCCAGGGCTTTTTTGTGCAGCTGGCCGCTGGCCAGGCCAGCGGCTCGCTCACCTTCCGCAACGCGCAGCGCGTGACCAGCTACGCCAGCCAGGCCACCTTGCAGCGCCCGGCCGCCGACCCACGCCCGCAGGTGCAGCTGGAACTGACAGGTGCCGGCCTCAGCGATGCGTTCGTCACCTACGTCGAGGCCGGGGCTACCCCCGCCTTCGATGCCGCCTTCGACGCCATCAAGCTGCCCAACTCTACCGGCCTCAACCTGAGCAGCGTGGCCACCAGCGGCGAGAGCCTGGCTATCGACGCCCGCCCGGCCTTCGCGGCCGCTACCGTGCTGCCGCTCACGGTGGGCGTGCCCGCCGCCGGCACCTACGCCCTGGCCGCCGCCAGCCTGGCCAACCTGCCGGCCGGCCTCGATGCCTGGCTGGCCGACGACCTCACGGGCCAGATGCTGAAGCTGAGCGCCGGCACCAGCTATGCCTTTAGCGTGAGTGTGGCCGAGGCGCAGGCCCTTATCAGCGGCCGCTTCCGCCTGCTCTTCCGCCCCGCCACGGCCCTGGCCACCGCGCCCGCCTTCGCGGCCGAGGGCGTGAGCATCTACCCCAACCCGGCGCACGAGCGCTTCACCGTGGTGCTGCCCGGCCTGGGCCAGGCCAGCACCGTGCGGGCCGAGCTGCTCAACAGCCTGGGCCAGGTGGTGCGCCGCCAAACCGCCGCCCTGCCGGCCACCGGCACGCAGCTCTCGGTTGACGCGGCGGGCCTGGCGGCGGGCGTGTACACCCTGCGCCTGCAAGCCGGCAGCGCCACCCTGGCCAAGCGCCTCGTGGTGCAGTAGCCGCACGGCAAAGCGCCTACCCTACCAACAAAGCCCCGGCCGCCCTGCGGTTCGGAGCTTTGTTCTGGGCGGGCCGGCGGGCCGGACGCAGGCCGATACAGACGTTAAAACCACGGCCCGGATAATCCCGAAAAGCAGTAGCATTATCAGTAAAATATATTTAATACTTAAATAAGTTACATCTTGCTTATTGTCGTAGTTTTGCCCCTGCATAATGCACCCTCACCTTCCCCACCTTATTCATCATTTACCCTTATGAAACACGCTTATCCTTTGCTGGTACCCCGCCCGCTGGCGGCGCTGGCCCTACTGCTGGCCACGGCCGGTGCTACCCACGCCCAGCGTGGCGCACTAGTAAAAACCACTGCCCCGCAGGCCGACCCTACGCGCCCCGCCGCGCAGGCCAGGCCAATGCCGGCCACTGTCACTACCTACCTGCCCGTGGGCACCACCGCCCAGGCGCGCCAACAGACGCAAACACAGACGGCAGCGGCGGTGGCCACTACTACCGTTACGTTCGCCAACACCCAGCAGGGCTGGTTTTCGCCGCAATTTGGGCACAATGCTGGCAACCCCAACTACATTGTGGGAACGTATGATGGCTCTGGCAGAAGCCCTTACCGCAATTTCTTCACCTTCTCGCTGGCAGGCCTGAACCTGACGGGCAAGCAAGTGGTCAGCGCTACGCTTTCGCTGGCTAATGGCCAATCAACTGCCATTCCCAACTCGACGGTTACGTACGCCCTGTATGACGTGAGCACCCCCGCCGCTACGCTGGGCACTACCTACACGGGCGGCAACTCGGTAGTAACGAGCGTATTCAACGACCTGGGCACGGGCCAGTCGTATGGCAGCTTCGTGAATACGGCTGCCAGCACCGGGCGGCGGGTGTACACGCTGGCCGCCCCGGCCCTGGCCGACATTACGGCGCGCGCGGGCCAGAATTTTTCGCTGGGCGGCATGCTCCTGGAAGAACAAGCTACGGTAGACAACTTCCTGTTTGGGCTCACCGGTGGTGATAACTCGGCTACCGGCCAGCAGATTCTGACGCTGGAGTTGGCCGATGCGCAAGCCATCACGACGGGCGCGGTAAGCCCGGCCGTGTGCGCCGGGGCTGCGCTGAGCGTGCCGTTTACGGCGGCGGGCACCTTCGCGGCGGGCAACGTTTTCACGGCCCAACTCTCCGATGCGGCCGGCAGCTTTGCCGCGCCGGTCGCCATCGGCACGCTGGCCAGCACTAGCGGGGGCACCATCGCGGCTACCGTGCCGGCGGCCACGGCGGGCGGCGGCGGCTACCGCGTGCGCGTGGTGAGCAGCAACCCCGCCGTGACGGGCACCGACAACGGCAGCGCCATCACCATCACGGCCCTTCCCACCATCACGATGCTGAGCCCGGCCACCGGGCCGGTGGGCACGCAGGTTACCATCACGGGTACCAACTTTACCGGCGCTACGGTTGTGCGCTTTGGGGACTCGCCCGCCAGCTCGTTTGTCGTCAACTCGGCCACCAGCATTACGGCCGTCGTGGCGCCCGGCACCATCACCAGCACTGTGCGCGTGAGCACGGCCTGCGGCTCGGCTTTTTCCAGCGCTCCCTTCGTGGTGCGCACGGCCCCCACTACCGTGGCCGACTCGTACTCCACACCCCAGGGCGTGACGCTCACGGGCAACGTGCTGACGAATGACCTGGGCACCAACCCCCGCGCCATTCTCATCACCCGCCCCGCCAACGGCACGCTAGCGCTAAACCCCAACGGCTCGTTCACTTACGTGCCCAATGCCGGCTTCACGGGTACGGACAGCTTTACCTATTACGCCTGCGACATGGGCACGCCGCTGCTGTGCGGCAACCCGGCCACCGTTACTATCTCGGTACTGCGCATCGCCCCGGTTACGGTGGCCGACAGCTACACTACGCCGGCCGGCACCCCACTCACGGGCAACGTGCTGACCAACGACTTGGGTACTAACCCCCGCGCCATTCTCATCACCCGGCCCGCCAACGGTTCGCTGGTACTGAATCCTGATGGCTCGTTCCGCTATGTGCCCAACGCCGGCTTCACGGGTACGGACAGCTTTACCTACTACGCCTGCGACCCGAATATGCCGCTGCTGTGCGGCAACCCCGCTACCGTCACTATCACCGTGACGCGCGTGGCTCCTACCACCGTGGCCGACTCGTACACCACGCCCCAGGGCATGACCCTGACGGGCAACGTGCTCACCAACGACCTCGGTACCAACCCCCGCGCCATTCTTATCACCCGTGCCACCAATGGCACGCTGGTGTTGAACCCCAACGGCTCGTTTACCTACGTACCCAATGCGGGCTTTACGGGCACGGACAGTTTTACCTACTACGCCTGCGACCCAGCCATGCCCCTGCTCTGCGGCAACCCGGCTACCGTGACCATCACGGTGACGCGCGTAGCGCCCGTTACGGTGGCTGACAGCTACACTACCCCGGCTGGCACGACGCTCACGGGCAACGTGTTAGCGAACGACCTGGGCACTAATCCCCGCGCTATTCTCATCAACCGGCCCATGCGCGGCACGCTCGTGCTCAACCCCAATGGCTCGTTCAGCTACCAGCCCAACGCTGGCTTTAGCGGTATGGACAGCTTCACCTACTACGCCTGCGACCCGGCCATGCCCCTGCTGTGCGGCAGCCCCGCCACGGTGAGCATCACGGTGACGCCCGCCAACACGGCCGCCCGCCCGACCACCCCGGCCCAGCCCGCCGCTCCGGCCGCCAAGCCCGCCGCCGCTGCCGCAGAGCTGGCCCTCACTGGCAGCCCCAACCCCTTCGGTGAGCAGCTGCGCCTCTCGTTTGCCCTGCCCACGGCCCAGGCTTATACCCTGGCCGTGTACGATGCCCAGGGCCGCCTGGTGCAGCAGCTGGCCAGCGGCCAGGTGGCAGCCGGCCAGGCGCAGGAGCTGGCCGTGCCCACGCAGGGCTACGCTCCCGGCCTCTACTTCGTGCGCCTGAGCACGGCGGCCGGCACCCAGCTGCTCAAGCTACTCAAGCAATAAGCTGACGCGGGCCGGGGGCTACGCCGCTCCCGGCCCGTACCCGAAGCGCCCCGGCTGCCTGGCAGCCGGGGCGCTTTTGCGTTCTGGCATCGTGCGGGAGCCAAGGCCGCCTCGCACTTAAGCAGTTCCGTAGCCGAGCTAAAGTACATTTATTAGCAGGATTAGTGCTATATATCGCCTCCGCGCCAGTAGCTTTGGCTTTACCGCTTACTTCTTCACCTTCCTACCTTACTTCCTACTCCTTATATGCAACACAGGTATTCTTCTTTGCTGCGCTGGGTGCCCCGGCCGCTGGCGGCGCTGGGGCTGCTACTGGCCACGGCCGGCGCGGCCCACGCCCAGACCCCGGCCGCTACGTTTGCCCCCGTGGCTATCTACGGCACGGGCAGCAGCCCCCGCGGTATTGCGGTGGCCGACGTGAATGGCGACGGCAAGCCCGACCTGCTCACAACCAACTCCGGCAGCAACGATGTTAGCGTGCTGCTGGGTAATGGCAACGGCACCTTCCAGGCGGCCACCACCTACGGCACGGGCGGCGGCAGCCCCTTTGGTATCGCGGTGGCAGACGTGAATGGCGATGGCCAGCCCGACGTGCTTACCGCCAACCTCAACAGTAATACGGCCAGCGTGCTGCTGGGTACTAGCAACGGCACCTTTCAGCCGGCCGCTACCTTTAACACGGGCGGCACCATTCCGGTTAGCGTCACCGCGGCCGACGTGAACGGCGACGGCAAGCCCGACCTGCTGGCGGCCAACTCTGGCAGCAGCACGGCCGGGGTGCTGCTGGGCAACGGCAATGGCACGTTTCAGCCGGCTGTTACCTACCGAACGAGCACCAACCCCTTCGCCGTTAAGGTGGCCGATGTGAACGGCGATGGCAAGCCCGACCTGCTTACGGCGAACAGAATCGGCGCCTCGGTGAGTGTATTGGTGGGCAACGGCACGGGTACGTTCCAACTGCTTGGTACCTACGGCGGGGGCAACAGCCTCCAAGGTATTGAAGTAGCCGATGTGAACGGCGACGGTAAACCCGACCTACTCGCGGCTGATAATGGCAGGAACGCCGTCAGCGTGCAGCTGGGCAGTGGCAACGGCTCTTTTCAAGCGGCCACTACTTACTGGGCGGGCGGCAGTCCTTTTGGCATCGCGGTGGCCGACGTGAATGGCGATGGCAAGCCCGACGTGCTCGCGGCCAACAGCAACAGCAGCGGCACGGCCGGGGTGCTGCTGGGCAATGGCAACGGCACCTTTCAGCCGGTTGCTACCTACAACTCGGGCAGCTCCAATCCCTATGGTATTGCGGTGGCCGACGTGAATGGCGATGGCAAGCCCGACCTGCTCCTAGCCAATAGCAGCGGCAGCACGGCCGGGGTGCTGCTGAACACCACGGGGCTTACCCCTACCCTCACCAGCGCCAGCCCCACAAGGGTGCCAGTGGGCGCGAGCGTGACCCTCACAGGTACTAACCTGATGGGGACTACGACCGTGCGCTTCAACGGCACGCCGGCCACCACGTTCAGCGTGGTGAACAGCACCACTATTACGGCTACCGTGCCCAGTGGGGCCACCAACGGCCCCGTGACCGTGACTACGCCTTTCGGCATCGGCGGCGGCTGGATATCCTTCATGGTAACGACGGTGCCCACCCTGACGACGGTAGTCGGCAGCCTGACGGGTACCAGCGCCGTGCTGGGCGGCAACGTCACGGACGATGGCGACGGCACCGTCACGGAGCGGGGCGTGGTGTACAGCAGCACGACTACCGCGCCCGCCATCGGCGGGGCGGGCGTGGTGCAGGACGCTAACGGCGCGGGCCTGAGCAGCTTTTCCAGAATCTTTGCGGGCCTCGTGCCCGGCACTACCTACACGGTGCGGGCCTACGCCACCAACGCTGCGGGCACCAGCTACGGGGCGGCCGTCAGCTTTACGCCGCAGTCCCCTACCAGCGTCGTGTCCATCAGCCGGGTCGATGCCAGCCCCACCAACGCCAGTACCGTGCGCTTCACCGTCGTGTTTGCGGCTCCCGTTACGGGGCTTTCCAGCAGCAACTTCTCGCTGCCCGTCACGGGCAACATCGCGGGGGGCTATGGTGGCACCATCACGAGCGTGAGCGGCGCGGGCACCACCTACACTGTTACCTTACTCACCGGCGCCGGCGCGGGCACGGTGGGGTTGAACGTGGCGAACGACGACAACCTCACGCCCGGCCTCGCCGGGCTGCCCTTCGTGGGGCCCGCCTACACGATTGATAAAATACCGCCGACGGCCCGCATCACCAGCCCAACCGCTCCGAACCTCGCCGGCACCACTACCTCGCCCTTCATTTTCAACATCACCTACTCCGAGCCGGTTACGGTCCTCATCCCCCCCACGCTGGCCAACGCCACGAACGTGGGGCCGGGCTCCACCATCGCCAGCAACGGCACGGGCGGCTTTACCCTGACGATAGTGCCGGCGGCGGCGGGCCAGGTATCGGTAAACGTGCCCGCCAACTCGGTGGTCGATGCTGTGGGCCTCACCAACGGCAACGCGCAGTACTACGCTATTTATTACAACGTGCCCACGGCGGCCCCGGTGCTCACGGCCCCGGCCACTGGCACCACCGCCCCCTCCAACCAGCCCACCTACGCGGGCACGGCCCCGGCGGGCAGCACCGTGACGGTGTACCTGGCCATGGGTAGCGGCGCGACCCAGGCCATCGGCACTACCACGGCCACGGGCGGCAGCTTCAGCCTGACGCAGCCCACGGCCCTGGTCAACGGCACCTATTCGGTGTACGCCACAGCCCAGAACCCCGGCGCCAACCTGAGCTTCGGCAGCAACCTGGCTACGTTTGTGGTGGCTGCCCCCCGCATCGACGGCCTAAGCCCGCTTTCCGGGCCGGTGGGCACACCGGTGCTGATTCTTGGCAGTAACCTGACCGGCGCTACCGCCGTGAGCTTCAACGGCACGCCCGCCAGCTCGTTTATCGTTAGCCCGTCTGGCAGCATTACGGCCGTGGTGGCGGCCGGCACCACCACCGGCCCCGTCAGCGTGAGCACGCCCGGCGGCACGGCTACGTCCGGCACCAGCTTCGTGGTGCGCGTGGTGCCTACTACCGTAGCCGACTCGTATTCAACCCCGGCCGACGTGACGCTGACGGGCAACGTGCTGACCAATGACCTGGGCACCAACCCGCGTGCCATTCTCATCATCCGCCCCACCAACGGCACGCTCGTGCTCAACCCCACTGGCTCGTTCAGCTACCGGGCCAACCCGGGCTTCACGGGTACCGACAGCTTCATTTACTACGCCTGCGACCAGGGCACGCCCCTGCTCTGCGGCAACCCCGTGACCGTGAGCATCACCGTGACGCCCGGGCTGGTGGCCCCCGTCACGGTGGCCGATAGCTACACTACCCCGGCCGGCACGACGCTCACGGGCAACGTGCTGACCAACGACATCGGCCTCGCGCCGCGCGCTATTCTCATCATCCGGCCCACCCACGGCGTGCTCGTGCTCAACCCCGATGGCTCGTTTAGCTACGTGCCCGACGCGGGCTTCGCGGGGCTCGATAGCTTCATCTACTACGCCTGCAATGCTGGCCAGCCCCTGCGTTGCGGTAGCCCCGCCACGGTGAGCATCACCGTGCTGCCCACCAACACGGCCGCGCGCGGGGCGACCGGCTTGGCCACCGGGGCCCCGGCTGCCAAGCCGGTCGTCAGCGCGGCGGGCGGCGCTGCCGTGGCCCTGGAGTTGACCCTGGCCGGCCACCCTAATCCATTTGGCGACGAGTTGCAGCTCAGCTTTTCGCTACCCATTGCCCAGGCTTACACCCTGGCCGTGTACGACGCCCAGGGCCGCCTGGTGCAGCAACTAGCCAGCGGCCAGGCCAAAGCCGGGCAGGCCCAGCAACTGGCCGTATCCACCCGCGCCTACGCCGCCGGCCTCTACCTCGTGCGCCTGAGCACGGCCACCGGCACCCGCCAGCTCAAGCTAATTAAGCAATAAGCTGACGCGGGCAATAGAC
>NZ_DASTEP010000097.1:0-23649 GCF_035709525.1 Hymenobacter sp.
GCGCAGCCCGCAGCCACATCAGGTTAAGCCAAACCGACGCTTGCTAACGCGGATGCGGGCTGCGCCCGCGCTCGGACTACCAAGCCCAAGCTACATCAAAGGCTATTTTTGCGGGCCGATTTTGCGTCGGCGCTGTTACTATCCTTTCGGCCGCGCCGCTGCGGCCCTGCTACCTACTTCTCATGGCAAAAGTCGCCATCAATCTCGCCACCGGCGCCATTCAGCAGGAAGAGCTCATCGTGGGCATCGACCTGGGCACTACCAACTCGCTCGTGGCCTACGTGCACCCCGAAACCCGCCAGCCGGCCGCCATCAACGACCTGGGGCGCGGCACTATCGTGCCCTCGGTGGTGCATTTTCCGGCCGATGGCAGCTCGCCGCTGGTGGGCTCCGAGGCCAAGGATTTCCTGCTTTCCGACCCCGCCAACACAATTTATTCGGTGAAGCGCCTGCTGGGCAAAAGCTACCGCGACCTCGGCCAGCACGCCGGGCAGCTGGGTTACAAGGTGATTGACGACGACACCGAGGGCCTGGTGAAAGTGCGCGTGGGCGAGCGCTTCTACTCGCCCATCGAGTTGTCGGCCGACATCCTGCGCGAGCTGCGCCACCGCGCCGAGCACGCCCTCAAAACGCCGGTGCGCCGCGCCGTCATCACGGTGCCGGCTTATTTCAACGACTCGCAGCGCCAGGCCACCCGCGACGCCGGCCGCCTGGCCGGGCTGGAGGTGCTGCGCATCGTAAACGAGCCCACGGCCGCCGCGCTGGCCTACGGCATCGGCCTCGACCCCGACGAAGAAAAGACCGTGGCCGTGTACGACCTCGGCGGCGGCACCTTCGATATCAGCATCTTGCGCCTGCACCAGGGCATCTTTGAGGTGCTGAGCACCCACGGCGATACCTGGCTGGGCGGCGACGACATGGACCGCGCCGTGGTCGAGTACTGGCAGTCGAAGTTCAGCCTGCCCGCCGCCTACGCCGAGATTCCGGCCCTGCAACAGCAGCTGCGCCTGGCCGCCGAAATGGCCAAGCGCTACCTCAGCCAGCACGACGACTTTACGACCCAGCTCATTGATAACGAAGAGCAAGTGCAGGTAGTCACGCTGACCAAAGCCGAGTTTAACAACCTCATCCGGCCGCTCGTGGAGCGCACTATCGCCGCCTGCCGCCAGGCGCTCGGCGATGCCAGTCTAACGTCCGACGCCATCAACGCCGTGCTGCTCGTGGGCGGCTCGACCCGCGTGCCGCTGGTGTATGACGAGGTGAGCCGCTTTTTCGGCCAGCCGGCTAATAACTCGCTAAACCCCGACGAGGTAGTGGCGCTGGGCGCGGCCATTCAGGCTGATATTCTGGCCGGCAACCGCCGCGATGTGCTGTTGCTTGACGTGACGCCGCTGACCCTGGGCATCGAAACGCTGGGCGGGCTCATGGATGCCATTATTCCGCGCAACTCGAAGATTCCGACCAAGGCCGGCCGCCAGTACACGACTAGCGTAGATGGGCAGGTGAACCTCAAAATCGGCGTGTACCAGGGCGAGCGCGACCTGGTGCAGGAAAACCGCAAGCTCGGCGAGTTTGTGCTGAGCGGCATCCCGGCCATGCCGGCGGGCCTGCCCAAAATCGACGTTAATTTCTTCCTCAACGCCGACGGCATCCTGCGCGTGGAAGCCGTGGAGCTGCGCTCCAACACCCGCCAACAGGTTGACATCAAGCCCCAGTACGGCCTCACCGACGACCAGGTAGAGCAGATGCTGATGGACTCACTGCTCAACGCCAAGCAGGACGTGGCCGCCCGCCTACTCATCGAGGCGCGCACTGCCGCCGAGCAGCTATTGTATCAAGTCGAGCGCTTTGTGAAGAAGAATGCCGAGCATTTGGAGCAAACCGAAATCACGGCTACCCAGGCTAAAACCGATGAGCTGCGCCAGGCTCTCACCGGCAATGACCGCGACCTGCTGCTCAAGCGCATGGACGAGCTGGATGAGCTAACCAAGCCCTTTGCCGAGCGGGTGATGGACATTTCCATCAAGCAGGCCATGACGGGCAAGCAGATTATATAACCTGTTTTTTCATAGCCAAAAGTGCCCGTAGCCTACCAGGCAACGGGCACTTTTGGTTTTCTTCAAACGTGAAAACGGCTAGCGGCGGGGCAGGCGCACGGTGCCTTTGTGCAGGCGCTTAGTGGGCTGGGCACCGGGAATAGCCTGGCCCGCGCGGGGCTGGTCGGCGCGCTGGGTACCACCGTCTATGTTTCTGGCCGGCAAGCCATTGGCATAAAGCGAGCCCGTGATGCCAGCCGGCCGCGTCCCGTTCACGGGCGTTACGGCGGGCACCGTGTTGGTGCTGCGGCCGGGCCGGCCGGGAATAGTAGCGGCCGGAATGGCGGGCACGCCCGCCGCATTGGGCACGGTGCTGACGGTAGGAATGTCGGCCTGGGCCAAGGCCGGGCGGCTGAACGCGACGGCCCCAAGCAGGGCTAGGCCGAGTAAGTGGCGGGTTTTCATAATGCGAATACTACTGAGGTGGAAGCAGTAGCGCGGGCTCTGGGATTACTGGCAAACGAGGCTTTTGCGCTCGCTGCCTGCAAGCCCGCGCTACGGCTACTTTTTACGCACCAGCCGGCACTACGACCATCTTTGCAAACGGAATAAATTGGGCCAAGCCGCGTTAGCTGCCCGCCGCCTTTTCACCTCTACAGAATGCGCCTCCCGGCCCGCCTCCGCAAACCACTGCGCTACTGCGCTTTTGGCTTGACCCTAACGCTACTCGCCGCCGCGCTGGCCGTGTGGGGTACCGGCGACTTCGGCCTCACGCAGCGCTGGCTCAATGGCGCGGAGCGCCGCGCCCTGGCCGGCCGCAGCACCCGCGCCGACCGCCTCGGCCTGCGCCTGTTCTACGATGGCCTGTGGCTGGGCGGCAAGGTAGCTTACCCACAAGCGGCCGAGCTGCTGGGCCACTACCGCGCCGGCAGCGGCGACACGCTGCGCTTCGCGGCCGGGTCGTTGCTGCGCCACCCCGAGGTGCGGCGGGCGCTGCGGCAGGGCCGGCCGGGCATCACGTTTCGGCAGCAGGCGGCGGGCGCGTCGCCGTTTTACGTGGTGTGTAAAACCGACTGGCCGCTGTACTACGCCTTTGATTTGCTGTACATCCGGCAGCGCGATGGCAAGGTTGTTTTCTACGACAACTACTTTTTTCAGCCTGTGGCGCGGCGCTCCTACGCCCGGTTTCGGGTGGGTAAAATCGGCGTGCGGCTGAACGATGGGCTTATTCGGGTGGCGTATCCACAGGCGCGGGCGTTTGTGGCGTGCAGTGAGGCGGTGGCCGTGCGGTAGCAATTACATACAACTGTCATGCTGAGCGCAGCGAAGCAGCTCTACCGCTTCATCCAAGCCGTTTGATGAAGCGACAGCAATGCTTCGCTGCGCTCAGCATGACAATTCACAGAACAAATACAACTCAGCCCACCGCAGCACAAACCACTTTTTATACTCAAAAATCAGTACAAAGCAGGCCAACTAGTTCCGGCCAAACCCCGCGCCACCCGTCGTAAATTTGAGGGTATTCCCGACTAATTGATGCGCGTACTGCACACCGCCGACTGGCACCTAGGCCAGCATTTCCTTACTGGCCAAGAGCGCCTTACCGAGCAAAAAGCTTTTCTAAACTGGCTACTCGACACCGTAAAGGCCGAGGGCGTCGAAGCCCTGGTGCTGGCCGGCGACGTGTTTGATACCACTACGCCCTCGCACGCGGCGCAGGAGTTGTACTACGATTTTTTGGTGCGGATGCAAGGTACCGGCTGCCGCGACATCGTGGTGGTGGGCGGCAACCACGACTCCCCTACCCTGCTCAATGCCAGCCGCCGGCTGCTGCGGGCGCTACGCATCCACGTTATCGGCGGGGTGCCGGCCGAGGCTGAGGAGCAAATTATATCCCTACCCAACGGCAGCGGGCAGCCCGGCCTGGTAGTAGTGGCCGTGCCTTTCCTGCGCGACCGCGACCTGCGCCTGGCCGTGGCCGGCGAAACGCCCGACGCCCGCCAGCTGCGCATCCGCGACAGCATTGCGGGCCATTATCTAACTCTGAGCGAACACGATAACGTGCACCGCCTGCGCGAGCAAGATGTACCGGTACTGGCCACCGGCCACCTCTACGCCGCCGGCTGCGAGGCCCGCGAAGGGGCCGAGCGCGACGTGCATATTGGTGGACTGGGCGTGGTGGGGGCCGAGCACTTTCCGGCCGCGTTCGACTACGTGGCCCTGGGCCACCTGCACCGCCCGCAGGTGGTAGGCGGGCAGGCGCGCATCCGCTACTCGGGCTCGCCGGTGCCGCTCTCCTTTACCGAGGCCGACGATAAGCAGCAGGTGCTGCTGCTGGATTTTAAGGGCGCGGGCGAGCCCAAAATAACAGCGTTAGCAGTGCCGGTGGCGCGGCGCTTGCAGCGCTTTCACGGCGAGCTGGAAGAAGTCGAGGCCGCTATTCTGGCCTTTGATAACGAAGCCTTTAGCCTGGTGGCCTGGGCCGACGTGCTGGTGAAGTCAGACGAGTCGCCCGCCGAGGTGCAGCGCCGCGTGCAAGCCGTGTTGAAAGAGCGCCGCGATGCGGTGCTGGCCCCACGCGGCGCGCGCCACCAGCGCCTCACCGACGCGCCCGACGTGGTGGCCGAAGCCGCCGCGCCCATCGAGCACCTGCACGAGCTGACGGTGGACGAGGTATTTCGCCGCCGCGTGGCTGGCCTGCCGCCCGAGCGGGCGGCGGCGCTCACCAGCACGTTTCAGGAGCTACGCCAGCTGCTGAGCGAGGCCGACCCGCAAGCCTGGAGCGGCGAAACAGGCTAGCAGTTTTCAATCACAGAGTATCTTAGCTTCTCACTTTAGCTTTCCTTTTTACTGATGAAAAAAGTACTACTTCCCTTTCTGGGTCTGGCCATCGGGCTGGGCACGGTTTCCTCTGCCAAGGCGCAGGTAGGGGCCGCCATCGGATTTGCGCGCATGATGCACAAAAAATCGGCCGACAAATCTGACAAAGCGGATAAACCCAGCAAGGCCGATAGCAAAGTCACCAAAAACGCCAGCACCGAAACCTACCAGGGAAAAAGCTTCCCGATGCAGCGCACCCCGGCCGACCAGCTGCCCAAAGTGGGCGCCGAGCAAGTAACGGCCCTCGAAACCGAGCTCGACCGCAGCCACGCGGCCCTGACCGCTACCACTACCGGCGCGCTGTTCACGCCCGAGCAGCGCCAGGCCTTGCAAACCGCGCTGGTGGGCCTGGCCAAATCGCCGGCCAACGGCAACCTGGCTGCGTATCAGAAGGAAGCCGCCTTTTACCTAGCTGAAGACGCCCGCCGCCAGCAGGCCGCACCGGCCAACTAGGCGGCTTTCAAACCTGCCCCGCAACTGCGCCCGCACCGGCCTTTTTGGCCAGTGCGGGCGTAATTTTAGGGTATGAAGATTATCAGCCTGCGCTTTGCCAACCTCAACTCGCTGCCCGGCCCCTACCTCATCCGGTTTGATGCCGCGCCGCTGGCCGACACGGGGCTGTTTGCGATAACGGGGCCCACGGGCGCGGGCAAAAGCACGCTGCTCGACGCCATCGCGGTGGGCCTGTATGGCCGGGTGCCGCGCCACGACCGGCAGGTGGGCGAAATGGTGAGCCGCCACGCGCCCTTCGCCTGGTCGGAGGTCGAGTTTGAAGTTCACGAAACCAACGCCGATACCGGCCAAACCAGCCGCGTGCGCTACCGCTCGCGCTGGGAAGTGAAGCGCAAAACGCGGGGCGAGGACAAGGGCGGCCTGGGCCAGGATGCCATGTCGCTGGTGCGCAGCCCCTTGTGGGAGGCCGTCATCAGCGGCAAGGAGGCCGTACCGGCCAAGGTCGGCGAGCTGTCGGGGCTGGATTTTGGGCAGTTTGAGCAGGCTGTGCTGTTGAGCCAGGGCAAGTTTGCGCGCTTTCTGCACGCGCCGGAGAAGGAGCGCAGCGCGTTGCTGGAGAAAATGACCAACGTGGGCATCTACTCGCGGCTGTCGGTGGCGGCGTTTGAGAAAGCCAAGGAGGAAGCCCGCCTAACCGAGCTGCTGGCCGCCCGCCTCGATGCCACCCGCCTGCTATCGGACGAGGAGCGCGCCGCCCTCAGCAGCCAGCTCGACGCCCTGAACGAAACGGCCGAGCAACACCACGAAGAAGAGCAGGAGCTAAGCGTATGCCTGCAATGGCGCCTCGACCTGGATAAGGTGGAGCGCCAGCTGCGCGACACCACCCGCGAGGCCGACACCCTGCGCCAAGCCGATGAGCAACTGCAACCCGCTTTTGCCCGCCTCGCCGACCACCAGCGCGCCAATACCAAGGAGCTGGCCACGCCGCTGGCACTAGCCGAAGCGGCGGCCAAAGCACTGCAAACCAGCACCACGCAGCTCAGCGAGCTTCAGCAAGCCCTGCCCGGCCTGGCCACCGCCACCAGCGCGGCCAGGGCTACTCTGGAGGCCGCCACCACGGCTCACCAAGCCGCCCAAACCCACGAAAACGACCTGCGCCCCCGGCTGGATGAAGCCCGCACGCGGGATGCCGCCCTGGCCACCACCCGCCAGCAGCTGAGTAAAAGCCAGGCCGCCCACGTCCAAAGCCAGCGGGCGCACGACCAGGCACAGGCCGCCTGGCAGCAGCAGGCCCAAGGGCTGCAAAGCCTCGCAGCCCAGCAAACCACGCTGGATAGCTGGCTGATAGCCCACCAGCACGAGGCTGATTTGGATAAACAGCTTATCAGAATAGGGCGAGAACTTAGCGACCTGCAAGCTGCCCAAAAGGAAGCCGGCACCCGCGCCGCCACCCGTGCCGAGCTGCTCAAAAACCAGGAAGCCACCGCCGCCGACCGCCGCCGCCAGCAGCAGCTCGAAGCTGACGCCATGGCCTTACAGCAGGCCATCAAAGATGAAGGCCAGCCCTGCCGCACCGAGCGCGACGTGCTGCTGCAAGGCACCACGCCCGCCGAGCTGGCCCAGCGCGCCGACGACCTTACGGCCTACCTGCACGGCCTGCAACAGCTGCTGCCCAAGGCCGAAGCCGCGCATGACTACTACGCCCGCGCCCAGCACCTGCAAGACCAGCTAACCCAGGAAGCCCCGGCCATGGCCACCGCCGAAGCCACTGCCCGCCACCTTACCGACCAGCGCGCCGCCGGCCAGCAACTCCTTGACAGCCTGCGCCGCGAGCTACGCACCCAGCAGGCGATGGCTGACCTCAACGCCCACCGCCAGCAGCTACACGCGGGCCAGCCCTGCCCGCTGTGCGGGGCGCTGGAGCACGCTTTTGCCGCCGACTTTGCGCCCGACGCCGACGCCCAGGAGCAGCGTGTGGCTGCCCAGCAGCAGGCCCTGGCGGCACTGGAAGACGCCCTGCGCGCCGCCGCCCACGACCTCACCCGCCGCCAAACCGAGCAGCAGCAGCGCCAGCAGCAACGGCAGGAAGCCACTGAGGCGGCCGAAGCCGCCCGCCACCAGGCGCACGCGCTGGCCGCCGAGCTGGTGCCCGCTCCGCCCCTACCCGCCGACCCGGCCGCCGTGCGAGCCCTACTCGAAGCCACCGCCCTAGCTCAAGCCATCGCCCAGGCCAACCGCCGCCAGCTGGGCATTCTGGATGAGAAGCTGGCCACGCTGCGCGAAAAATACCTGGCCGCTGGCACCGCCGCCACCGCCGCCCAGGCCGAAACCCGGCTGCTGGGGCAGCGCCAGACTGCTACCGCCCTCGAAATCGACAAGCTGAGCGCCGACCTGGCGCACTGGCGCGAACAGGCCGAAATCTACCAAAGCACCATTCAGGACATCCTGCGGCCGCACCAGCTGCCGCTGCCCGCCCGCCCGCCTTACGACGGCCTGCTCGCTGAGCTCGAAAGCCGCGCCGCGCACTACGAAACCCAGCGCGCGGCCTTGACCAACGGCCAGAATCAACTGATAGAGCTCACCGCAAAGCAAAATGCCCAGGCCGACGAGCTAGCCCGCCAGCAGGGGCAGCTAGCCGCCGCTGCCGAAACGCTCGCCGCCGACCAACTAGCCTTGGAGCAACAGCAGGCCGCTCGCCTGGCTTACTACGCCGGCCCCAACCCCGCCGCCGAAGCCGCTCAACTGCGCCAGCACACCGAGCAGCTGGCCGCCGCCGCCCGCCAGGCCGAAAACCAGCACGCCCGCCAGCAGCAGGAACTGGCCGTGCAGCAAAGCGCCTTCGACGCGCTGCAAACCCAACTGGCCGCCCACCGCACCGCCCACGCCGAGCGCCAAACCGAGCTAGCGGCTGCCCTGGCCGCTGCCGGCTTTGGCAGTGCAGCCGAGGCGCAGGCGCTGCTGCTGCCCGCCGCCGAGGCCGAGCGCCTGCACCAGCAGCGGCAGCAGCACCTCACGGCCACGGCCGCCACTGCCCGCCGCCTGGCCGACCTCACCGCCGAGCAGCAGCAGCACGCCGAATTTGCCCTCACGCCGCTGAGCGCGGCCGACCTTACAACCCAGCTCGCGGCGCTGTCGGCGGCCGACGATATTTTGCAGCAGAAGCTCGGCGCGGCCAGCAGCCAGCTCGTCCAGGACGATGCCAACCGCGAGCGCCTGGCCGAAGGCCGCCGCGAGCTGCAAGCCCGCCAACTCGAAGAGCAGCGCTGGCAAGACCTGGCCGACCAAATCGGCTCGGCCAAGGGTGATAAGTTCAGCCAGTTTGCCCAGGGCCTGACCCTGAGCCACCTGGCCCGGCTCGCCAACCTGCGCCTCCGGCAGCTCACCAACCGCTACTCCATCCTCAAAACGCCCAACCGCAACTTGGAGCTGCAAATCATCGACCACGACCAGGCTGATACCGTGCGCCCGATGGCCTCGCTCTCGGGCGGCGAAAGCTTTTTGGTAAGCTTAGCCCTGGCATTGGGTTTGAGCGAGTTGGCCGGCTACAAGGCGCGCATCGAGTCGTTGTTTATCGACGAAGGCTTCGGCACGCTCGACCCGGACTCGCTGAACACGGCGCTGGATGCGCTAGAGCGCTTGCAGCACTCGGGCAAGATGATTGGCATCATCTCGCACGTGGCCGACCTCAAAGACCGTATCGGCACCCAAATACGAGTGCAGCCCGTGGCCGGCGGCAACAGCACCGTGCGCGTGGTGGACGTAGTGGGCACCGAAACGGAGTGCTGCGAATAAAGCCAGCGCTGGCGCGCTGGCCGCCGTTTAGCGCGCAGCGCGTAACGGCAGGCCGACCAGTGGGGTGAGTTTCCAAACTCACTGCCGCGTAGCGGCAAGCAACGCCCAACGAGCAGCGCACCTTACTACGCGAGTCTGGAGACTCGCCCCACTGGCGCTGGCCTGCCGTTACGCGCTGCGCGCTAAACGGCGGCCAGCGGCAGCGGCTCCTTATTTCATAGTATTATTACCCGCCGCACGCACCTCGGCCCAGGTCCAATACCTCTTAGGTTGGATGCCAGCGTAGCCCTTTTGCAGAAAGGCTACTACCTCGCTCTCCACCGCACTAGCCGCCAGCGATGAAGCGTAAATAGGCCGCCCGTCGGGGTCGGCGTAGCGCTCGGCTTTACTCAGTGGGCGGCCGGCCAGGCGTAGCAGCGGGCCGGTGTCGGTGAGCTGGTCGGCAGTCCAGCGGTAGTTGCTTTTTTCCAGCTCATTGAGGCGGGCGGCGAGTGGGGCCAGCGGCAGGCGCGGCAGCGTGGGGCGGCTTTCGAGGTCTATCCAGGTAGTGTATTTACATTCCAACTCGTAGCGCTGGCCGTCGTAAAGGCTTAACACCCAATCGAAGCCCACCGTGGGGCCAAACAGCGCGTAGTACGGCACTGGCGCGGGCGTGCGGATGACGACCAGCCCGATATCGGGGTAGTCGGTGCGCTGCGTGAGCGGCCCGCGCAGCGCAGCCACGGCCGCCTGCACGCGCTCGTATTCGGGCTGCCAGGCGGCGCGGCCGGCCTCGGGGTCAAGCAAGATTTCCGCGAAGCGGGGCAGAAACCAAGCGAATTTTTCGGCCGAAGCTTCGTCTTCGCGACGGCGGCGGGCGGGCGCGCCGAAGGGCTCGTAGAAGCGGGCTTTCTCTTCGGCATTGAGCCAGCAGGTCAGTTGCAGGGCGTGGTCGGCGAGCGGGTTTTGCCAGTCGATTTCGCGGAAATCGCATAGGATGGCTACCAGGCGCAGCAGCGGCTCGTGGGCCAGGGCCAGTTCGGGGTTCAGCAGCGCCCACACGCCGATAAAGCCATCGATGTCAAAGTGATTGGCCGTAACAGCCTCGGCTTCCAGGCCGGGCGTAGCGGGCGCGTGCAGGGCGCGCAGGCACGAGCCGGCGCTGGTGTCGTCGCGCAGATTTTCGGGGGTAGCGGCCCCGCGCCAATGGGCCAGCGTGAGGGCCGCGCCCAGGCCGGTGCTATCGACCACGATGGTAGGCTGGCGGCGGAGCTGGGCGAAGGGCACGAAGTAGCGGTTCATAGTCCCAAAGGAAACACGCAAAGGCGGCTGCCCGGCCCCGGCCGCTCCGTAGGGAGCAAGCCGGGGCGGACAGCCGCCTTTTCAATTTTGTCATGCTGAGCGCAGCGAAGCATCTCTACCGCACCGCCCGCACCGTTTAATGGTGCGGCAGAGATGCTTCGCTACGCTCAGCATGACAGCCAACCTACTCCCGCGTCAGGCGCTTCACTACCGTGCCCTGCGACGTGAGCACGCGCACCGAGTACACGCCGCTGGCCAGGTTCGTGAGGTCAAGCTCTTCACGCAGGATGCCGGCGCGGGGCTGGGCGCTCCGCTTCAGCACCACCTGGCCGAGGGTGTTCAGCAGCTCTAGCTGCACCGTACCATTACCCGTAAGCCCGGCCATTTCCAGCGTAGTGGTGCTGGTGGTGGGGTTCGGGTAGAGGTGGGTGGCGGCTTGCAGCGCCCCGCTGGCCGTGCTCAGAATGCCGCTGGGCTGGAGCCAGAGGTAGAAGCGCTGGCCGGTGTAGCCGGGGCTCATGCTGAAGGTGTAGGCGGGGGTCAGCGTCAGGTTTTGGCGCGTGCCCAGCGCCCGGTCTTCCAGCCAGACTTCGGTGCCGGGGGGCAGGTTGAGCAGCTCGGTGGCTTCGAGGGTGTGGCTGCCGGGCTGGCCTACGCGCACGCCCAGCGGGATGCTGGGCACGGTGGCCAGGCTCGGCAGGGCATTGATGGACAAGCCATCGGCCCCGGCCATGCTCCAGAGCGAGGGCGCGCCGTTGCCGTTGAGCTGCACCTTGTAGGCATCGAAAGCGGCGTCGAAGGCCGGCGTAGCGGCGGGGTCAAAGTACACCACGGTTTCATCGGCCGGGCCGGTGGCGCTCTTGGCTTGCAGGCGCACGAGCGGGTGGGTAGTCGTGGTGGCGGGGCGATTGAAGCCGGGGTTGAGGTAGGCGCTGGGGCGGGCGGCGGCCGGCAGCGTGAGGGTAGCGGCGGCGGTGGCCCGCACGAAGAAGCCCTGCATGGCGGCCAAATCCTTGGTGCCGCCATTCTGCCCGATGCCGCCCACGTAGGAGCGGTAGGTGCCTGAGTACGGCCCCGAGGGCACGAACACGTACAGCGCCCGGCCCACGCCCGCTACGGCGGGCACCTGGTCCCAGTCGAGCGGCGAGGGGAAGGGATTGCCGAGCAGGTGCCAGCCGGCATCGGCCAGCGGGGCGCGGCTGAGCGCGTAGCTCACGCTGGCGCTGGCCAGCGTGCCGCTGATGTCCACTACCGTGCCGGGTAGGGTTTGGGCCGAGTAGCCGCAGCCGGGCGTCAGGTTGTCGGTGGCACCGGGCACCAGCCAGCCCTGGTCGAAAGTGGGCAGCGCAGCCGTCAGGCGGCTTTCATCGTACTGAAACAGCGTCGGGAAGGGCGTTACCGTGTTGCCCTGCGTGTTGTAGTCGGGGTTCACGTTGAAGCCAGGCATGTCGTCGGCAAACTCCTGCACGGTGGCCGTGCCGGTTTGCATGGGCGAGGAATAGTGGCGGTAGCCCGCCGCGCCCGCGCCCATGATGAAGCGCTCCATCGTGGCGCGGCCCGTGACGACGCCGCCCCCGGCGGGGTTCACCACCATCGCCGTGTTATTGGCGTCGGAGAGCAGCGTGAGGTTGTTGCCCGAAGCCAGGTTGCCGCTGGTGAGCGTGAGCAGGTGCTGCACGCCAGTAGCGCTGGCCAGGGTAGCGCCCGCCGCGTTGCTGATGGTGAGGTCGTAGAAGCGTAGCGCGCCGGTGCCGCCCAGGGTTTGGGCGGTGCTGCCGCCGCACACGAAGGCGTTGGCGTTGGGCGTGAAGGTGCCGTTGTTGGCCAAGTTGCCCGTCAGCGTAAACTGCCCGCTCAGGGTCAGCGACGTGCCGCTGGCTATGCTCAGGTTTTGGGCGGTGCTGCCCGCGCCGGCCACCGGGTAGAAACTCAGGCCTGCCGGAATCACGACGTTAGTCGTGGCCGTGGGCACGGCGTTGCAGCTCCAGTTGGCGGCATTGTTCCAGGCGGTGCTCACCGCGCCCAGCCAAGTGTACACATTAGCCGCACCGATGCTGATGTCGGCCCCGTTATCGCTACCCACCGTGGCGGGCTGGCTGCCCACCACCCGGATGCGGTAGCCCGCGCCCGGCGTGGTGCCGGCCGGAATAATGGCCGCAATGGTGCCCGAGGCAGTACCCGTCAACGTTCCGATATTCAGCGGACTAGCGAAGCTGCCGCCCGCCGCCGAAAGCTGCGCCGTGAACGCGTTGCCAGCCGAGAAGCCGGTAGCCGTAAACGACACGCTGAGCGCCGAGCCCGCGCAGTAGCCGCTGGCCAGGCTGCTGGTTTGGATGCTAGTCGCCACTGGCGCAGGGTTCACCGTCACCGTCGTGCTCACGGTGGTCGAGCAGCCGTTTAGGCTGATAGTCACCGAGTACTGGCCGGCGTTGGCGGTTGTGGCGCTATTAATAGTTTGGTTAGGGCCGGTGGCGGTGAAGTCACCCGGGCCCGTCCAGCTGTAAGTAGCACCGCTGATGCCGGTGGCGGTCAGCGAGAGCACCGAGCCCACCGTCACGGGCGAGTTGGAGCCCACCGAGGCCGTGCTCAGGTTGGTAATCGTCAGACTGGAGCCGTTGTCATTGCTGGTAATAACCGGGCTGGAGCTCACCAGCCGGATGCGGTAGCCCGCGCCGCTGGCCGAAGCCGGAATCGTAACGCCCAACGTGCCATTGGCCGCCGCCGTGGTGCTCACCGAGCCGATGCTGACCGGCGAAGCAAACGAGCCATTGGCATCCGAAAGCTGCGCCGTGATGACGTTGCCCGCGTTGAAGCTTGGGCCGCTGGCCGCGTAGCCCAGCGTGTAGCCGGTGCCCGCGCACAGCGGGCCGGCCAGGGCATTGAGCGAGAGCGTGGTAACGGGCACGGCGGCGTTCACCGTCACGGCCGTGCTGGCCGAGGCCGCGCAGCCTGCCGCGTTGGTGATGGTGAGGGTGTAGGTGCCCGACTGCGCCGGGTTGGCGTTGGTCAGGGTGATGTTCTGGCTGGTACCCACCACGGCGCTGCCGCCGCCGGTGTACTGCGCCGTCCACACGTAGCTGTTGCCAGCCACGGCCGGGCCGCCGTTCAAAATAAGCGTGCCGCCCTGCGCTACCGGCGAGTTGCTGCTGACGGTGACGGTAGGCAGGTCGTTGAGGGTCAGATTCGAGCCGTTATCGTTACTGATAACGACCGGACTAGAGCTAACCACCCGGCTGCGGTAGCCGCTACCGGCCGTAGTACTAGCCGGAATCGTGGCCGTGAGCGCGCCATTGCCCTGCCCGCTAAACGTCGTTGAGCCGATGCTAACCGGCGCGGCAAACGAGCCGCTGGCATCCGAGAGCTGCGCCGTAATGGTATTGCCGCTGGCAAACGGATTGCCCGACACAGCGAAGCTGATGGTGCGCGACGCGCCCAAACACAGCGACCCGCTGAAGGTGCTCATGCTCAGCAGCGGCGTGGTCGAGGCCTGCACGTTCACGTCCACGAAGCTGCTCGACGAGCAGTTGCCCAGCGTCACGGTCACGGAGTAGCGCGCCGTGCCGGCCGTGGTGGTGCTGGTGCTCGGGCTTTGCAGCGTCGAGCTAAAGCCGCCCGGCCCGCTCCACGAGTAGGTCGCGCCGGCGTAGGTCGGCGTGGTGCTCAGGCTGATGGCCGCGCCGTTGGCCACCGAAGCCGGGCCGGTGGCCTGGCTCACGGGCGTGGTGCCGATGGTCAAATCCGCGCCGTTGTCGGTGCCAGTCACGGCGGGGTTCGAGGCCACTACCCGCACGCGGTAGCCGCTGCCGGCCGGCGTGTTTTGTGGGATAACACCCGTGAGCACGCCGCCCGTGGCGTTGGAGCTTTGCAGCGTGCCCAGCAGCGGCGCGCTGGCCGAGAAGACGCCGCTGGCATCCGAGAGCTGGAAGTTGAACACGTTGCCCGTGGCGTAGCGCGCCGTGTTGGTGCTGAAGGGCACCGTGAGCGTATTACCCGTGCAGTACGCACTAGCCGTAATCGTGCCCGTAGCGATGGTGGACGGGTAGAGGTAGCTCGTGGCCGAGCAGGCCGTGCCGCCCGGCGTGGTCACGCAAATCTGGCCGTCGGTGCCCCCGGCCGGGGCACTCACCGTGAGGCTGGTGCTGGTGTTATTAGTGATAGTGCCGGCCGGTGTGCCGTTGAAGGTCACGGCCGTGGCCCCGCCCAGGTCGGTGCCCGTGATGGTCACGACCGTGCCCGCCGGCCCGCTGCCGGGCGAGAAGCTGATGATAACCGGGGACGCGCAGGTAGCCGGGAAATAATACGCCCCGGCATTGGTCAGCTGAATGCCCTGCGCCAGCGTGGGCAAGGTCAGGCGCAGGCGCAGGCCGCGCACGTTGTTTTGCACCGTGGCCAGCGTCCGCACGATGTTGGTCGGCGTGGCCTGGTTGGCGGGCAGCGTGGCGCTGTAGGTATCGATGGTGTTCCAGGTGCTCAGGTTGCCCGACGCCTCCACGGTCAGCGTGTAGTTCACGGCCGTACTGTTCGGGTTGCGCAAGCTCAGCTGCACCTCCGAAATAGTGCGTAGCGTGCTAGCGCCCAGGTCCACCTGGGCGTAGTAGTTGTTGAGAAAGGTGGAAGAGCTGCCCGTTACCACTGAGCCATTAAACATTTGCTCCACGGCGGTAGCCGTGATACCAGAGCCCGTGTAGCTCGCGGCTGGCTGCCCCGCCGCGTAGTTGGGCGAGTTGTTGCAGCCGCTCTTGGCGAAGGGCCGGCTCAGCACCTGGCTCCATTTGCCGTTGGCGTCGCGCATCCGCACGAATAGGCGGTGCTGCCCGGTGGGCAGGGCGCTGGCGTCGGCCAGCAGGTTGAGGCTGGTGAGGTTGGTGCTGGGCGTCGAAATCGGCACGTTCACGCCCTGCCCGTAGCCGGGGTCGGTGTCAAAAAAGTACTCCGCCTTGTTGATAACCGGCACGGTGGCCACCGTGAGGTCGTCCACGTAAAAAATCCGGTTTTGGGTCTGGCTCCACTTGCCGGCCGCATCGCGCACCCGGTAAAACAAGGTGTGAAAACCCACCGCTAGCGAGCCCAGGCCCACCGAAAAGCTCACGCCCGTGGCATTGGTGCCGCCGCCCGTGATGGCCGCGCTCGTGCCCTGCCCGTAGCCGGGGTCGGTATCCACGAAATACTCCACGGCCGCCAGGTTGGCGGGCGGGTTAGTATTCGTGGCCGGCTCCACGTAAAAAATCCGGCGGTAGGTCTGGCTCCACGCGCCGTTCGCGTTTTTCGAGCGCACGCTCAGGGCGTGAAAGCCCGGCGCTACGCTGCCCAGGCTCACCGCAAAGCTCACGCCCGCCGCGTTGGTGCCGCCGCCCGTGATGCTGATGGCCGTGCCCGCGCCATAGCCGGGGTCGGCGTCGATAAAATACTCGGCCCCCGTGAGGTTAGGCGCGGCGCTCACGGCCGAGGCCGGCTCCTTATATAGTAGCTGCCGGTAGGTTTGGCTCCAGCGGCCGGTAGCGGCCTGCGAGCGGATAAAGAGGCTGTGGAAACCCGGCGACAGCGGCGCGAGGCTGGCCGAAAACGACAGGTTGCTTAGCGTGGTGCCCGGCGAGGCGGGCAGCGCCACGGCCGTGCCCTGGCCGGGGCCGGGGTCGGAGTCGGAGTCGGAGTCGGAGTCGAAAAAGTATTCTACCCGCGTGAAATCGTAGGATACTTGGGCGTGCAGCGGCGAAAAAAGCGCCCCCACCGCCAGTAGCAGCAGCATCGCCAGGCCTAGCCCGGGGTGCCGCATCAAGCGTAGCAGGTCCATAAACACGTGCGGAAAAACGCCCCGCCAGGGGCATCGTCCGGTTTAGTTGTTGGAGCGCGTGTTAATGGTGGCGTTCAGGGTATTGCCCGACACCGACTGCGAGTACTGGTAAATAGTGGGCACGTTCGGGATGCCCGACAACCGGTAGGGTAGCACCCCGCCAAACGCGCCCACGTCGGTGCCGCTCTCGCCCGTGCCGATGGCCGGGCTGCCCGTGCGCAGCTGGTAGGCGCCATCCGTCGAGGCCGTGCCGCCCACGAAGAGGTTGGCGGGCGTCACGTTCTGCTGGTTGCCGTTGGCCGTGCCAAAGGCCGCGTTGCCGGCGATGTTGTAGCTATAGGCGTTGTTGCGAGGGCTGAAGTTCGTCCCGGTGCCGGTATAAATCAGGATGTTGTTTTTGATAACCGCGTTATCTACATCGATACCGTATTGGCTGGCAGGGCTGCTGAGGGCGCCAATTACATTATTGGAAATCAAAATATTAGTCATCCGGGCGTATTGCCCACTTGAGCTGACGCCGCCGCTGAGAATATTATTGGTAATGTTGACATTGCTCACCGCCGTAGCCGTGCTCGAGCCCGGATACAAGGAAACCGAGTAGCCATTCTCCATGATATTCTGGCGGAAGATGATGTTGCTCGCGCCCACCGAGCCTGTCGAAGGGTTGTAGCCAATGTAGGCGTAGCCACTGGCAAAGCGGTTGCGCTCCACCGTCACGTTGCTGGCCCCAATATTCATGCTGCTATTGAGGGTGCAGCCCGTGATGCGCGAGCCCGCGCTGCCGCTGGCAAACGTCACCGCGTCCACTAGCGACTCGCGCGTATCGAGCTGCAAGCCCGTGTTTTGGGTCAGGTAGTAGCCATTGCCAATGATGGTGAGCGGGCGCACGCACACCAGCGCCCCGTAGGAAATATTGCTGGGCTCCAGGTAAATGACATCGCCCGCGCTGGCCGCGTCGTGCGCCGCTTGCAGGGTATTGTATACGTTGACGCCCACCACGTTGGTGCTGGTGTTGTTGACGCGGCGAATGGTTTGGGCCTGGGCCACAATGGTACCCAGCAGCAGCAGCAGGGCGGCGAACAGGGAGGTAAAGAGGTTTTTCATGGGGGGTTGGGGAAGGAATGAGGGGTGATAAAAAAGGCAAAAGCACGGCCAGCCCGGCTATTTCAAGCCGAGATAACTAGCTGACCATAAACGATAAAAGATTAACACCACCCTTAGCACGTCGGCCACCAGGCCGCCCGCACCACGAGCAGTTAATCAAGGCAACGGCTCAGCCACACCTGGCGCAGGCGGGTGCATAAGCCGGAGAGAAGGAGGAGCGCAACGCATTCAACCGGCCCAACACATTGCTGCCAGGCCAACAGCCCAAAATTATTTAGCCTTCCTCTATAATATAAATACCCAGTATTAGGTATTTTCATTGTTCCGTTTACCCCTAAGCTTCACTCCCCGCGCCCGCGCCTTACAGCCTCGCAGCAACAAAAAACCCGGCCGCACGGCCGGGCTTACTAACCAGTACTGGCGCGAGTAAGCGCCGCCTACCCCCTACCCCGCCGGTTGCTGATTTTCTCCACCTTGTTTTTGCGAATCCAGCTCAGGTAGCCTCGCAGCTCCTCGGCCCCGCGCAGCGCCTCCACGGTCGAGTAGTGCCGGGCCAGCTCCTTGTTGGTGAGGAAGCGGTGCACGCTGCTGTGGCAGGGCTGGCAGAGGTCTACCACGTCGCCGTAGCGGCCGCCTTCTTCGCGGGGCACGAGATGGTGGCGGCTGGTTTGCTGCACCGCCCGCTCGCAGAGGCCGCAGCGGGTGTCGGCGGCGCGCTGGGCGCGGGCGGTGGCCTCGGCGGCGGCCTGGGCTAGCTGGGTGCGGCGGCGCATTTTTTTAATTATGAGCTATGAATTTCTTTGTCAACGCTTTTAGCATCGAATGCTGTAAGCACTACTGGCTTCTCCAATTCATAACTCATAATTTCTAATTCATAATTCCCTCCTACCCCCGCACGATGCGCATAAACGGCACGCTGGTATCAGGCTGCGGCCCGAGCAGCTCGGCCAGGGCTTGCAGAAAGCGGCCAGCCGTGTCGGGGCGGCCGGCGGGCGGGCCGGGGGCGTGGTGGCGGTGGTGCTCGCCGCGCCACTCGCCCAGCACGGTGGGTGTGCCGGCCTCGTCGGGGCTGCGGCCCAGCACGGCTTCGAGCAGGAAGTAGCGCGGCAGGTCGTCGGGCAGGTCGGCCAGGCCGTCCTCATCTTCCTCGTCTGGGTCGGGCTCGTCGAGCGGCGAGGGGTAGCGCTGCTCGGCGGCCAGGTACTCGGTATCATCCTCATACACAATGGCTATCAGGTGTGCCTCGCCGATGCCCTGCGGGGCGGGCAGCTGCAACAGGGCCGTGGCGCGGCCCGCCACGCGGTGCCAGCTCAGGTGCAGGCCCCGGGGCGCTACGCGCTCGCGGGGCGGCAGGCTTTCGGCGGCCTTGTCCCACACGTAGAGCAGGAGCTCGCGGGCCAGCAGCGGGTCGCCGAGTTCACGGCGCACGGCGGCCGGGCGGCGCCACACCACCTGCGGCAGCAGCGTATGCACAAAGTGGGAAGGGTGCGGACGAGCCATTAAGTGGATGGGTGGATGGGTGGATGGGTGGATGGGTGGATGAGCGGATGAGGGAGAGGCAGCACCCTTCATTCGCAAATTTCCTGCAATATCCTATCGATTTACCCATCCACTCACCCACTCACCCACTCATCCACTCACCCACTCATCCAAAAACCCACTCATCCACTCACCGCGGGCGCAGCTGCCGCAGCTCGCGCCAGCTTACCAGCCGGGTGCCAAACAGGATGGGAATGAACACCACGCCCATCAGGCCGGCTTCGAGCCACCAGCTTAGGCGCAGGCTGGCCTGCACCGCGTACCAAGCCCCGCACAGCAGCCCGAAGGCCAGCGCCAGGCGGGCCAGCAGGTGCCACGGCACCGCCACGCCCGTGCGCCGCACCACCAGCCACACGTAGCCGCCCGACACGAGCACGGCGCTGGCCAGCGTGTTGGCGGCCGCCGCCACGGCCCCGTAGCGCGGCAGCAGCCACAGGTTCAGGCTGATATTGAGGGCGATGCTGAGCACGGCCAGCCAGCTCATCACGCGCTGGTGGCTGGTGCTGGTGAGCAGCGTGCTGTAGATGGCAAAAAAGGCCTGCACCAGCGCGTTCAAAAACAACAGCTTCAAACACAGCACCATGCGGGCCAGCTCGGGCGCAGTGCTGTGGCTGAATTGCCAAAACAGCACCTCGCCCCGAAACAGCACGAACGCCACCAGCAGCAGCAGCGGCACGGCCGACACCCGCTGCCCCACCCACAGCAGCTGCCGCAGCTCGCGCGGGCGGGCGCTGGCGTGGGCGAAGCGCGCAAAAAACAGCGGCAGCACCGTCCACGAGTACATCAGGCTGGCGTCGAGCCAGCGGTAGGCGGCGGCGTAGTAGCCGGCCTCGGCCGGGCCGGCGGCCAGGCGCTCGAGCAGCACCATGTCCACGCGCTCATTTATGCCGTAGAGCACCGTCATGAAGGCAAATGGCCAACTGCCGCGCACCAGCTGCCGCACTACTGGCCAGTGCAGCCGCCGGTGCGGTAGCGGCCCAAACAGCCGCCGCAGCAGCCCCAGAAACAGCACCGCCGTGAAGGCTGCCGCCGCCAGCCGCGCCCCCACGTAGGAGCGCAGCGCCAGCCCGCCGCCCACCAGCAGCGCCGCCACCAGCCCCAGGGCCAGCAGCTTTTCAAACACCGACAGCAGCGCATCAGTGTTGAAATGCTGGCGCGCCTGCACCGGCCCGCGCAAAAACTGCCCGTACTGCGTGAGCAGCAGGCTGCCGCCCACCGCCGCCAGCAGCCCCAGCTGCGCGCCGTGGTAGCCCAGGGCCGCCCCCAGGGCCAGCAGCACCGCCAGCGCCACCGCCGTGAGCAGGGCGCGCAAGGGCAGCAGCGTCGGAAAGTTGCGCTCGGCAAACCTGGGGTCGGCGGCCAGCTGCTGCACCGTGTACTGCGTGAGGCCCAGGTCGGTGAACACGGCCACTACCACGGCCAGCGACGTGAAGGCCGCGATAAGCCCGAACGTGGCGTGCCCGAGCCGGTTTTGGACCAGGTTTTCGAGCAGAATCCAACCGGGCTTCACCAGCAGGTTGAGCCCTACGGCCAGGCCAATGCTGCCTAAGAAGCGTTTGATAATTGAAAAGGAATAAGATGGACTTTATGCGGAAGGCACAAAGGTAGAGCGCCGGGCGGCGGGTATCTTTGCCCGCGACTGCCCCGGCTTCTGGCAATTTTTTGGGCCGGTAGCAGCTCTCGTTTTTATGTCGCCTACCTCTACGCCTGGTTTTTCGCTTGCCGGCCTGCGGGCCATCTTCGACCGTTGGAAATACCTGCTGGGGCTGGCCGCCGGGCTGGCGCTGGTGGTGAGCACGGTGGTGGCGCTGCGCCTCGACAACATCTACAGCTCCACGGCCGTGTTTTTGCCCACCTCGCCCCAGAGCTCGGACCCCGACCGCCTGGTGGAGGGCTCGAAGCTGGAGCTGGGCGCCCGCGCCGAAGACCTGGACCGCGTTATCTCCATCGGCGAGTCGCTGCCGGTGGCCGAGCTGATGATTCGGAAATTCAACCTCTACGAGCACTACAACCAGGGCGCGCCGGGTACCGACCTCGTCGAAAACCGCACCTTGCAGGAATTCAGCTCCAACCTGAGCATCGTGCACAACGAGCGCGACGCCATCGAGCTTACGTTTCAGGACCGCGACAAGCAGCTGGCCGCCCGCGTGGCCAATGCCGTGGTGGCCGCCATCGACTCCATCAACCAGCAGCTGACGCTCGAAAACCGGCGCAACGTGCTGGAGCTCTACCGCCAGCGCTCGGCCAGCCTGGGCCGCACCTACGAGCAAACCCGGCGGGCGCTGCTGCGGGCGCGCCGCCGCTACGGCGTGTTTGGGCTCGAGCAGCAGGGCCGCTACCTGGCCAAGGCCGTGATAGAAACCGAAAAGGAGCTGCGCGTGGCCGAAGGCGGCGGCCCCGGCAACGCCGCCGGCCTGCGCCGCGCCCTGCACGGCCTCACCCGGGCCGATGGCGGCAACCTCATCAACCTCGAAAGCTGGACCCAGGGCGCCGACTCGGTAAACCTGGCCAGCACCCGTCTGGCCGATTTGCAGACCCGCTTCATTGCGGCCCGCGGGGCCTACGAGCAGGCCGAAACTTCGCTCGGCAGCCGCGTTTCGTCGCTCTACCAGTTGCAAAAAGCGCAGCCCGCCACTCGCAAAAGCAAGCCCTTCCGGACCGTTATCATCGTGAGCTCGGTGGTGCTCACGCTGGTCATTTCGATGCTGGTAATCCTGCTGCTGGAGCTGTGGCGGCGGCGGCCGGCGCTGGGGTAAGTGGGGTTTTGGATGAGTGGATGAGTGGGTGTACTTTAAACTACTTATGTCTGAAACATGGCATTGCTCGCTCGAAGCTTTGAATCAAAAGTGGCTTTCATAGAAGCGGTACGGGCGCAGACGAAGGGGTTGGCGCTGCGCGTAATTGCGTTGCATCGGGAACTGCCGGTTTCAGAAGAAAGCCGGGTGATTGGGCGGCAGTTGCTCCGGTCGGCTACCTCCGTGGCGGCCAATTACCGGGCAGTCAGTCGGGCACGTTCTGCCGCTGAGCACCTTGCCAAGCTTAGTATTTGCGTGGAAGAAGCCGACGAAACGCTTTTCTGGCTTGAGCTTCTGGTAGAAGCGCAGCTCGTTCCTCTTCACCGCCTGAGCAGCCTCTGCGATGATTACGACCAAATTATCGCCATCCTCGCCACTGCCCGCAAAACTGCTAAAGCGGCCAAGAATCCCTCAACCTAGCTCATCCACTCACCCACTCATCCACTCATCCCAAATGCGCCAATTGCTCCTTCGCCTGCGCCCAGCTGATACTGCCCAGTGGATATTCCTGGGCTTTCTGGGGCTGCTGCTGGGGGGCGGGGCGCTGGCGGGGCTGCGGCAGCAGCCGGCGCTGCTGCTGCCCGCGCTGGCGCTGGTAGGCGTGGGGCTGGTGGCGGCCGAGTGGCGCTGGCTCTACTATGCGCTGTTTCTCACGCTGCCTTTTTCGCGGGAGATGCCCCTGGTGGGCGGCCTGATGATGGACGTGCCCTCCGAGCCGTTTATGCTGCTGCTCACGGCCTGCGCGCCGCTGGCGCTGCTGCTGGGGCGCGGCAGCCTGGGGCAGCTGCCCCGGCGCGAGTGGCAGCACCCGCTGCTGGTGCTGCCAGTGCTGCTGCTGCTCTGGTCGGCCGTCGACATCGGGTTTTCGGTCGATAAGGTCAAGTCCTTTAAATACTGCCTGGCCAAGGTGTGGTACCTCACGCCCTTCGTGCTGGGCACGCTGCTGCTGGTGCGCCGCCCGGCCGATTTTTGGCGGGTGGCGGGGTGCTACGTGGCGGGCACGGCGGCCGTGCTGCTGCTGTGGGTGCTGCCGCGCCACTACCGGCACGGCTTTGATTTTGAGCACGTAAACAAGGCGGCGCTGCCGTATTTCGCCAACCACGTTATTTACGCCACCGTGCTGGCGCTGCTGCTGCCGCTGGCGCTGGGCGTGGCCGCGCACGCGGCCCGGCGCTGGCAGCGCTACCTGTGGTGGGGCGCGGCGGCGGTGCTCTTTTTTGGGCTGCTTACGTCATACACGCGCGCTTCGCTGCTGTCGCTGCCGCTGGCCGGGCTCTACTGGCTCGTGCTGCGCTGGCGCCTCACGCGCCTCGTGCTGGCGGGGGCGGCGCTGGCGGGGCTGGGCGCGGCAGCCTACTTCGTGAGTGGCGACAAATTTATGCGCTTTGCGCCCGACTACGAAAAAACGGTGTGGCACGGCGGCAATTTTGAGGCCCACCTGGCCTCGACCTACAAGCTCCAGGATGTGTCGGGCATGGAGCGCGTGTACCGCTGGGTGGCCGCCGCCCGCATGATAGCCGACAAGCCCGTCACGGGCAGTGGCCCATCTACCTTCTACCCTGAATACAAGCGCTATACGGTATCGGGCTTCCGCACTTACGTCAGCAACAACCGCGAGCATTCAACCACCCACAATTATTTTTTGCTGACGCTGGCCGAGCAGGGCGTGCCGGGCTTCGTGCTGTTTTGCGTGCTGGTGGGCACGCTGCTGCTCACCGCCGAGCGTCTCTACCACCGCAGCCTGCCCTACCCGGCCGTGCACCGCGTGGTGCTGGCGGCCACGCTGTCGCTGGTCGTCATCATATTCCACCTGTTTCTCAACGAGTTGATTGAGGTCGATAAAATCGGCTCAATGTTCTTCGTGCTGCTGGCCGTGCTGGTGCGCGCCGGTACGTGGGTAGAGGATGAGCAGGTTTTTGGATGAGTGGATGAGTGGATGAGTGGATGGTACTGTCATGCTGAGCGTAGCGAAGCATCT
>NZ_DASTEP010000098.1:0-31356 GCF_035709525.1 Hymenobacter sp.
CAAACTCACTGCCGCACAGCGGCACATACGCTTGGCGAGCGGCACCACCCCGGCCTCGCGAGTCTGGCGACTCGCCCCACTGGTCGGCCTGCCGTTACGCGCTGCGCGCTAAACGGCGGCCAGCGGCAACGGGGGCCGCTACCCTGGCCACGACACCTTGCCCAGGCCCACGGCCGGCACCCGCTGCCGCCCCGCCCCGATGGCCACCGGCTGGCCCGCCACCGCCTCGTTGGCCAGCACCGCGAAAAGAATAGCCTCCTTGGCATCGGGCGGCACGCCCAGCGCCTCGGTGGTCGCGAAGGCCGCGCCGGGCAGGTGCCGCCGCAACGCCGCCACCAGCGCGGGGTTGTGCGCGCCGCCGCCGCTGAGGTACACGGGCGGCGTCGGCTGGTCGCCGAAGGCCAACGCCACGGCTCGCGCCACGCCCCCGGCGCTCAGCTCGATTAGCGTCGCCAACACGTCCTCTAATGGCAGGCGTTCGGTGCCCGTCGCAGCCTGGGCGGCGGCCAGGTAATCGGCCCCGAACAGCTCGGGGCCGGTAGTCTTGGGTAGGGGCGCTTCGAAGAAGGGGTGCGCCTGCAAGGCGGCCAGCAGCGCCGGGTGCGGCTGCCCGGCCAGGGCCAGCTGGCCACCTTCGTCGTATTGCAAGGGTGGGCGGTGGCGGCGCACGAGGGCGTCGAGCAGGGTGTTGCCCGGCCCGGTATCGGTGCTAAAGGCGGCCGTGGCATCGGGGCCGGCCGGGGGCAGGTAGGTGAAGTTGGCGATGCCGCCCAGGTTGAGCAAGAGGCGCGCCTCGGTGGGCGAGCTTAGTAGGAGGTAGTCGCCGTAGGTGGCCAGGGGCGCGCCTTCGCCGCCGGCGGCCACGTGCTTTTGGCGAAAGTCGCTGAGCGTAATGATGCCGGTGCCTACGGCCACGTGGTCGCCGTCGCCGAGCTGCAAGGTGGCGTGGTGCCCGAACTCGGGGCGCTGGTGCTGGTGCTGCGGGGCGTGGTACACGGTTTGGCCGTGGCTGGCCACGAGGTCCACGGCTGCGGGCAGCACGCCCCAGGCGGCCAGGCAGTCATTGACCATACTGGCGTGCAGGCGGCCCAGCCAGGCGTGCAGCAAGGTGAGGTCTTCGAGGCTGACCTGCGCGCGGGCGAATACCTGCCGGATGCGCTGGCGCGTGTCATCGTCATAAGGCACGGTAGCGAAGCGCTCCAGCGTGAGCCGAGTGCCCGTGCCGTGGCCTTCCAGTTGGCACAGCGCCACGTCGAGCCCATCGAGCGAGGTACCCGACATCAGGCCCACGATGCGGCGGGCGGGCTGGGCAGCAATAGCGGCGAGGCGGGCGATGTTGGCGTTCATACGTGACGATTATTTATTGCCGCTTAGCGCGCAAAAATGCTGCAATACTTGGCCGATACTGGATTGGAAATGAAACACAACCCGACGTATGCACCCCTGCATAATGCTTGTGCAGCCGTTTATAAAGCTGAAAGTTTTTATCCAAACTACCGACCTGAAACACGCTGCTCTCATAGTCAAATAGGGAGTATTCTTTGGAATACTCCTTCGTGCGTCTCTTATGGGACAACCGCTTAATATGGCGGCCAAACACTATAATGGTATCGGCTGGCCGAAAAAGCCGGGCGCAATTACTATCATCTTGCAAAATGAGAACTGTATCATAGGTTATAATGCCTTTTTGCTGACTTATCACCTTGAATAACGCATCGTAGCCCAGCAAATTTTGATTTCTACGCTGCGCAGGATTTATATCCCGTATCGGCAGCCCCACAAATACTACATCTGAAGCATCAAATAGCTGCTGTAGCTGCTCTTGAGTTTCGTACCACTTACAGTTGCAGCAAATGGAGCACACGGCAACCAGCAGCACCGCACCAATAATAAGTAGCCTGTTCTTCACCCTTAAAGAAGTCTAAAAATCAATTCGTTCTAAGCCCGGTAAATATCCCCCAGGCAAACGCGAACTACAAAGTTCGCGCTACTAAAAGGGCACCACCACCTTCACCCCCATGTTGCGGCCGGGGTTGTAGATGCCGGTGCGGCCGGTGGGCGAGGCGGCGTAGTACTCGAAGTACTTGAGGCGGTTGAGGTGCGCCTGGTAGGCGGTGTCGAAGATATTATCGACCTGCACGAAGAGCTGCACGGCTTCGCGGCCGGCCTTGGTGCGCAGCGTGGTGCCCGCGCCCGCGCCCAGCAGCAGGTAGCCGGCGGTGGCGGTTTCGGCCCCGTCTACGGCGTAGTAGCGGTTTTGCGGAGCGGTGCCATCGAGGCTGAGGCGCAGGTAGGTGCCGCTGAGGCGGGCGGCGGGGCGGGCGGGGGCGCTCAGGCGCAGCTCGGTGCGGGCCTGGGGGGCGGGTATCAGGGGCAGGTAGCGGCTGGCCGCGCCCACGCGCTCGCGCAGGGCGGGGTTGTCGTTGAGGCCGATGACGAAAGCGGCCCCGGTGCGCCAGCTCAGCCAAGGCAGGGCGGCGGGGTGCAGGTTCAGGGCCACTTCGCCGCCGTAGAGGCGGGCGGCGGCCTGCTGGTACTGGTAGGTAGCGTTGCCGGGCACTACCTCCACGGGCTGGCCCTGGGCATCGAAGAGCCGGGCCTGGTAAATGAAGTTCTCGACGTAGTTATGAAAGACCTCGGCGCTGGCCTCCCAGCCGGCCGATTTCCAGAGCACGCCCGCATCCTGCTGCAAGCTGAACTCGGGGCCGAAGCTGCGGTTGCCCAAATACACGATGTGCGCGCCGGGGTCGAGACCGTTGGAGCCGATTTCGGGGATGTTGGGCGCGCGGTAGCCACGGGCCACGTTGGCGCGCAGCACCAGGTGCTCGCCCACCGCATAGCTGCCCCCCAGGCTGGCCGACAAGCCCCGGTAGACCGCCCGAAAGGCCGGAAACGGCAGCTCCGCGCCCGCCGCCACCGACCCGGCCGCCATGCCAAAGCCGGTGGCCGGGTCGGTGGCGGTGTAAAAGTCAGCCCAGCGCACTACACGGGTGTCGTAGCGCAAGCCGCCCGTCAGCTCCAGCTGGCCAAAGGCTTTTTTCGCCACGCCAAAGCCGCCGAGGTCGAACAAGCGGTAGGCCGGAATAGGAAAGTCGGTGGCGGCCAGGTGCTCGTTGGCCTGGCTCATGCCGTTGGCCCCGGCCGTCAGCTCGATGCCGTGCCAGGTGGGCAGCAGGTAGCGCGCCTCGTAGCTGACGGTGGTGAGGCGCAGGTCGAGGCCCGCCTGGGTGGGCGCGGTGGGGTGGTTGAACTCCTGGCGGTGGTTTTGCTGCACGCCGCCCAGCAGCCGCAGCTCGCCCTGCCCCAGCTTGATATTGCCATCGGCAAAGGCCCGGTAGTGCTGAAGGTGCTGGCGCAGGTCGCTCTGGCCGTAGGCGCGCAGGTCGGCGTCGCTCACCACGGGCCGGGCCTTAATGTCATCCTTATCGGCCTCGAAAATCTGGCGGGTAAAGGCCCGGCTCAGCGAGTCGCGGCTACCGTCGGGGATTTCCTGGTGGTTGTTGTAGGCGGTCAGCCAGAGGTGCAGGCCGCCCCAGGCGCGCTGCACGCCCACCATGCCGGTCAGCGTCAGCTCCCGGAAGCCGGTGTTATACACCAGGCCGTCCACGGCGTTGCGGTAGTCGCGGGCCAGCCGGTGGCTGGCGCGGAAGCTGGTTTGCAGGCCGTGGTTTTGGTAATTAAGTGCGACCGACTGGCCCAGCAGGGCGTTTACCGACTGGTACTCGGCGAGAGCTTCGCCGTGCAGCTCGCCCGCCGGGCCGGTGGGCAGGGCGGGCAGCAGGTTTACTACCCCGGCCACGGCGTCGGAGCCGTAGAGCAGGCTAGCCGGGCCTTTCACCACCTCTACCCTATCCACGCCGTAGTTATCGACCTCGATGCCGTGCTCGTCGCCCCACTGCTGGCCCTCCTGCCGGAGGCCATTATATAAGGTAAGCACCCGGTTGTACCCCAGCCCGCGGATAAACGGCTTCGACACGTTCGGCCCCGTGGTTACGGCGCTCAGCCCCGGCACGCCCCGCACCGCCGCGTCGATGATGTTGGCGTTGGAGTTGAGCATAATCTCCCGCTTGCTCAAGGCCGCGATGGGCACCGGCGAGCGGCGAATCTCGGTGCTGCGGCTCACGCCCGTTACCACTACTTCGGTGAGGGCTTTCTCCGCTTTCGCCAGGCGCACGACGAGCGGCGCGGCCGTGGGCAGCGTGATAGTCTGCGTGGCGGAGGCGTAGCCCACGGCGCTCACTTCGAGCGCGTGCGGGCCGGGCGGCAGGTCGGGCAGGGCGAAGGTGCCGCTGGCATCGGCGGTGGTGCCGAGGTGCCGGGCAGGCACGGCCACGCTGGCGTAGGGCACGGGCTGGCCGGCCTGGTCTTGCACGTGGCCGCGCAGCGCCTGGGCGCGGGCCAGGGCCGGGAGAAGCAGGAGGCAGAGGAGCAGTAGCTTCATAGGGAATGGGCAAAGGCGTGGCCAGGAGCGGGCGTTGGGGGCCGCTTTTGAGGGGAAACCGGGGGGGGTTAGGAGCTGGGGAGTTAAGGGGCGAGGTTCATACTCAGCAAACGCCCGCTAGGCGTCGCCAAACACTGTCTGCCAGAGTAAAAACACGTTCAGCACGAGGATGAGCCCGGCCACGGCCCACGCCGTGACGCGCAGCCAGGGCTGGTTGACGAAGACACCCATCTTGAGCTTGTCATTGGTGAAGAGCACCAGCGGCACCACGGCGAAAGACAGCTGCAACGAGAGCACTACCTGGCTGAACACCAGCAATTGCCCCGTGCCCTGCTCGCCGTACAGAATAGCCACCACCAGCGCCGGCACTACCGCCACCAGCCGCGTGATAAGCCGGCGCACCCAGGGCTTGAGGCGCAGGTTGAGGAAGCCTTCCATCACGATTTGGCCGGCTAGGGTGCCGGTCAGCGTCGAGCTTTGGCCCGAGGCCAGCAACGCCAGGGCGAAGATGGTGCTGGCCGCCGTGGCCCCCAGCACGGGCGTCAGTAGTTTATGGGCGTCGGCGATGTCGGCCACGTCCTCATGCCCCTTGCCGTGGAAGGCGGCGGCGGCGGTCACGAGAATGGCGGCGTTGATGAAGAAGGCCAGAAACAAGGCCACCGTCGAGTCGATGGTGGCAAACTTGATGGCTGAGCGCTTGCCTTTTTCGGTCTGCTCTACCTGGCGCACCTGCACGATACTGCTGTGCAGGTAGAGGTTGTGCGGCATTACGGTGGCCCCCAGGATGCCGATGGCCACGTAGAGCATGGCGGGGTTGGTCACTACCTCGGTGCGTGGCACCAGGCCCTTGGCCAAGCCCAGCCAGTCGGGGTGCGAGGCGATGATTTCGTAGAGAAAACACAGGAAGATGAGGAAGATAAGCCCGGCCACCAGGCTTTCTATCACCTTAAAGCCCTTGTTCTGGAGCAGCAGCACCAGCAGCACGTCGAGCGTAGTGATGGCCACACCCCAGGGCAGCGGCAGCCCAAACAGCAAATTGAGCGCAATGGCCGAGCCGATGACCTCGGCCAAATCGCAGGCCGCGATGGCAACTTCGCACAGCACCCACAGCGCGATGGCTACGGGCCGGGAGTAGCTGTCGCGGCAGGCCTGCGCCAGGTCGCGTCCGGTCACGATGCCGAGCTTGGCGGCCAGGTGCTGCAAAAGCATGGCGAAGAGGTTAGAAATCAAAATCACGCTCAAGAGCGTGTAGCCAAAGCGCGCGCCGCCGGCCAGGTCGGTGGCCCAGTTGCCGGGGTCCATGTAGCCCACGGCTACCAGCAGCCCCGGCCCCCAGTAGGCCCGAAACTTGCGCCAGAACGAGGCGCCTTCGCCCGGCACCTCTATGCTGGCGTGGACTTCGCTGAGCGAGGTGCCCTGCCGGGCGTGCCGCCAGCCCGGCTCGGGCGCGGCGGGGGGCGTAGTAGTGGTGGGAGTAGCCGTAGGTAACAACGCTTCTGTAGTAAATAGTTAGGGCGAAGATATAGACTGTTTTTAGACGAGCCTAAATTTATTTTTAAACCAGCCTAAATACTGCCTTTTCGTAGAAAAAGTTGCCGGTCGGTGTAAAACGGAGTGGCACTCCGTTTGGCATCTGGGCGGCCTGCCGAGGGCCAAACGGAGTGCCACTCCGTTTTACATGCCCGCCTGTGCCGACCTTTGCGGCTCGCCAACTGCCTTTTCATGTCTGCCTCTCCTGGCCTCAAGCGCCGCCTCGGCCTGCTCTCGCTGGTTGTGAGCGTGGTGCTGGTGCTCACCAAGTTCTACGCCTACCGCCTCACCCATTCGCAAGTGGTGCTGACGGATGCGCTGGAAAGCATTATCAACGTGTTTACCAGCGGCTTTGCGCTGTATAGCCTCTACCTGGCCGACCTGCCCAAGGACGAAAACCACCCCTACGGCCACGGCAAGGTCGAGTATTTGTCGGTGGGCTTCGAGGGCGCGCTCATTGTGAGCGCGGGGGCCTACATCCTCTACAGCGCGGGGCTGAGTTTGCTGCACCCGCACCCCGTCATGAAGCCCGACTTCGGGGTGCTGCTGCTGGCGAGCACGGCGGTGGTCAATTTTGGGCTGGGGTTGTGGCTGGTGCGGGCCGGGCGGCGGGTGCAGTCGGTGGCGCTGGTGGGCGATGGCAAGCACCTTTACATCGACGCGCTCACGAGCATTGTGTCGTCGGCGGCGCTGGTGCTGGTGCATTTCACGGGCGTGCTGCGCTTCGATGGCGGCGCGGCGCTGCTGCTGGGCGGCTTTATCCTCTTCAATGGCTACCAGCTGCTGCGCAGCGCCGTGGGCGGCCTCATGGACGAGAGCGACCTGGCCACCGTGGCCGAAGTTATCGCCGAGCTCCAACGCCTGCGCCGCCCTTGCTGGATAGACGTGCACAACCTGCGCGTGCAGCGCTACGGGGCCAACCTGCACATCGACTGCCACATGCAGATGCCCTACTACTACTCGCTGGAAAAAATTCACACCGAAATCCACGAGGTAGAGGCCCTCATCCGCGCCCGCTTCGCGGCCGTGGAGGTCGAGATGTTCGTGCACGCCGACCCCTGCTCCTACGCCGCCTGCTCGCTGTGCCACATGCCCGACTGCCCGGTGCGCCACCACCCCTTCGAGCGCGAAATCGAGTGGGACATTCATAATGCCGTGAAAGACGAGCGGCACCATTTGTCATTTAACAAGTAACATTTATCATTTAACAGCTCGCCAATTCTCTTTTGCCAAGCTGTTAAATGTTAATTGATAAATGTTAAATGACTACTTCGCTGGGCTCGTCCACTTGCTGTCTTTGAGGCGGAAGCGCCAGGGTAGGGCCACGGCTTCTTCGCCCGCGTACTCCAGGCCCACGCGCGAGCTTGCGGTGATGTTTTCGTTAGCGATTTCTTCGCCCGCATCCTCAAACCAGATGTGCGGGCCGGCTACCGGCTCGCCGCTGAGGGCGGGCGTGAGGCCGAGCGCCTGGCTCAGCACGCCGGGGCCGGCGGTGAGGTTGCGGGCCACGGCCGCCAGACCCCGGCGGCGCAACATCACGTCGAGGCCCACCAGCGGCTCGATGGCCCGGATGAGCACCGTATCGGGGTGCGCAGCGTCGTAGGTGGTGATGTTGAAGAGCGTGTGCACCCGGTACACGGTGTAGAGGTAGGCCGTGCCGCCCGGCTGGTACAGCCCGCGCGCCTGCCGGGTTTTGCGCTGCAAGTGCAGCGTCATACTCTGGTCGCCTTCGTGCCGGTAGGCCTCGGTTTCGACGATGCGACCGCCCGTGAGCTCACCATCGATGCAAGTGAAAACGTGCTTACCCAGCAGCCCGCGGGCAATGGCAAGCACGTCGGAGCTTTGAAAAAAGACAAGTGGCAGATGTTGCATAAGCTTCAGCTTGTGCCTGGCTATACGGCAAGGAGGCAGAAAAGCTCACGCATAAAACGCTCCCAAGCACTTACCACCCAAACACCGCAAAGCCCACCCCCCACCACCCCAGCCCGCCGGCGCAGCAGGCGTATCCGTTAAAGCTTAAAAATCCGTTTGAATCTGCGGTCTATCTTTGTAGTGCCACGGTGACCAGACTCTTTTCCAGAGCGAGGTTGAAAAGGGAATCCGGTTTGAAGCCGGAGCTGTCCCCGCAACTGTACGCGCTACATCGGGGTGGGCACCCCACGCCACTGCCAGCGGCGATTATCAACCTGATAATCAACGCAGCGGGAAGGCCGCCCACCCGGCAGCGCAAGCCAGGAGACCTGCCAGGGCAGTACCAGGTTCAGCGCTCGCGGCGGACGGGCGGAGAACGAGAGCGCCCGCCCGGCCGCGCCCTTCGGGGCTGAGTTGGGCAGCTGCTTTCGGCCTCAGCCTCAGCGCGCTTTCGGCTTCGGCCAGCAAAATACGCCGGGGTTTTGGACTGAATTTTCGCTTGAAAATTTAGTTCGTGTCTCTTTTCTACCTGCTCAAATCCTTCGTTTTCAGCCCTGGCCGCTGCCGGGTGGGCTGTGCGCTGGCCGCCGCGCTGCTGGCGGCCGGCCCCGCCGCGCACGCCCAAGCACCACGCTCCACGCGGCCCGACACGCTGCTGAGCGAGCGCCAAAACCGCCTGGGCGAGGTGCGCGTGCACACCGTGCGGCCCAGCCGCTTCGCGGTGGGTACGCGGCAGGTGGTGCTCGACTCGCTGGCGCTGGCGCAGTACCGGGGCGGTACGCTGGTCGAGCTGCTGGAAGCGCGCACGCCGCTGTATTTCAAGAACTACGGGCCGGGGCAGCTGGCCAGCATCTCGCTGCGGGGCACGGCGGCGCGGCACACGGCCGTGCTGTGGCAGGGCTTCAACATCAACATTCCGTCGCTGGGCGAGGCCGATTTTGCCATCCTGCCGGTGGGCGCGGCCACCAGCATCGCGGTGCAGCCGGGGCCAGCGGCGGCGCTCTACGGCAGCGGGGCCATCGGGGGCGTGGTGCTGCTCGACCAGGAAATTGACTGGCGGCGCGGCCTGCGCGGCAGCCTGCAAGGCGACGCCGGTAGTTGGGGCTTACGCGGCGGCAGCCTGGCCGTGCGCGGCGCTACGGCCCGCGTGGCCGCCCGCACTACCGCCAGCTACCGCACCGCCCAAAACGACTACCCCTATACCATCCAGGAGGCGCGCGGGCCGGCCAGCTACCGCCTCTCCAACGCCGCCCTGCGCCACCAGTGGAGTTTGAGCCAGGACGTGGCCCTGCGCCTGGGCGCGCGCGGCGAGCTCACGGCCACCGCCTGGCTTACCGATACCGACCGCGACATCATGCCCAGCGTGTATGCCGCGCCCACCCAAACGCGGGAGCTCGACCAAAGCCGCCGCCTGCTGCTGGGCTACCGCCACCTGGCTTCGGCACGGCGGCAGTGGTCGGTGCGCGGGGCGTGGTTTGAGGACGTGCTCGACTACCTCGATGGCGGGGCTGCCAGCCACTCGCTGATGCGGACGACCCAGGCGCAGGCCGAGCACACGGCCGCCCTGGGCGAGCGCGGCAGTGTGCGCGTGGGGGCCGAGGTGCAGCATTTTGCCGCTGACATTGATGGCTACGGCCCTACTGCCGTGGCCGAAAACCGGGCCGCTGCCTTTGCCCTGCTGCGCTACGACCCGCGCCCCGGCCTGCTGCTGTCGGGCAATCTGCGGCAGGCGTTTTTGCCGGGCGGCGCGGCGCCCCTCACGCCCACCGTGGGCGTGGAGTGGGACTGGCGCGGCGGCCGGGCGGCCGCTGACTCGGCCCGGACTCGGCTCACCTTCAAGGCCAGCGCCTCGCGCAGCTACCGCGCCCCTACCCTGAACGAGCGCTACTGGCGGCCCGGCGGCAACCCCGACCTGCGCCCCGAAAGCGGCTGGGGCTACGAAGGCGGCGCGCGGCTGCGCCAGCCGCTGGGCCTGCAAGCCAGCCTGGCGCTCGAAGCCACTGCCTTCCAGCAGCTCGTGGACGACTGGGTGCAGTGGACGCCCAACGACCGGGGCGTCTGGAGCCCGCGCAACCTGCGCCAGGTGCGCAGCCAGGGCCTCGAAACCAGCCTCGCCTACCGCCTGCGGCGTGGGCCTTACCGCCTGCACGCCCGCGCCGCCTACAGTTTCACCCACACCACCAAGGTGCAGGGCTCGGCCGCCGACTACGACCCCGTGGGCGTGCAGCTGATGTACGTGCCGCGCAATCAGGCTACTATCGTGGCCGACCAGCAGTACCGCGGCTGGGTGCTGAGCGCCCAGGCCAGCGCCACCGGCCGGCGCTACATCGACGCTTCGGCTATTGAGTTTTTACCCGCCTACGCGGTGGCCGGGGCCACGCTGGGCTACACCTGGCACCTGCCGGGCTGCGACTTAACTTCTTCGCTTCGGCTTTCTAATTTACTCAATCAAAGCTACTTCGGCTACCCCGGCCGGCCGGCCCCGCCCCGCGCGTGGCAGGCCAGCCTGCGCCTCGACTGGCGCTAGCCCGAGTGTTTTTTCAAGCTGTCTCTCTATCCCCTTTTTGATTTTGATGCCGCTTAGGCATCAGCTTTTTATGAAAAACCTTTTTCGCCCGCTCCTGCTGAGCGCCGCAGCGCTCAGCTTCCTGGCTAGCTGCTCCGACGACAATAACACCGCGCCCGCGCCCTCCGGCGGCTCGGGGCAATATGCTTTTGTCATCAACGAAGGCAACTTCACCAACGGCACTGGCTCGGTGAGCCGCTTCGACAAGAGCACCAAGGCCGTGACGACCGACGCCTTTGGCAGCGCCAACAACGGGGCCGTGCTCGGCAGCGTGGTGCAAAGCATGGGTGTGGTGGGCACGACCGGCTACGTAGTGGTGAACAACAGCAACAAAATCGAGGTAGTGTCGCTGCCCGATTTCAAATCGAAGGCCACTATCTCGGGCCTCAACCAGCCGCGCTACTTCCTGCCCTCGACCGCCAACGCCCTGAAGGGCTACGTGACCGAGTGGCTCGGCGGCCCCTACCCCGCGCCCTACACGGCGGGCCGCGTGAGTACCATCGACCTGGCTACTAATAAGGTTATCAGCTCGGTAGGCGTGGGCACCAACCCCGAGCGCCTGGTAGCCACGGCCGGCAACATCTACGTGGCCAACAGCGGCTCGGCTTTCCTGACCGTCATCAACGATGCCTCGGGGGCCGTGACGAATACTATCGCCCTGCCCTCGCCGGCCAGCAGCCTGGTAGTGGATAAGAATGGTGCCATCTGGGTGCTGTGCTCGACCGACTACGTGTCGACGCCGGCCTCGCTCGTGCGCTTCAACCCGGCCACGCCCACGGTGCTCACGCGCCTGCCGCTGCCCACGGTGGGCTCGGGCGGCGGCCTGCGCATCGGGCCCGATGGCCAGCAGCTCTACTATGGCTACGGCAAGGGCGAGTACCGCATGAACATCACTGACACGGCGCTACCTACCACGCCGCTCATCCGCCGCAGCTTCTACGGCTTTGATATTGACCCCACTACGGGCCAGCTCTACGGCACCGATGCCCTCAACTATGCCAGCCCCGGCCGCCTCATCCGCTACCAGCCCGACGGCACCAAGCTCGACTCGGCCACCGTGCAGGTGAGCCCCAACGGGGTCGTGTTTTACTAAGCTTTATCGCAGTGCTTCATAAAGAATAGTCTTTTGTAAAACTGCCGCTTACCCTCACCAAGCCCATCGGCTTGGCCACCTATCACTATCGAAATACCAAAGCAAGCTGCCAATCCAACTCTCCCTTTTCCTGCATGCCAAAGCGGCCTGCCTCTCGTGGAGAGGCAGGCCGCTTTTTTGGGGCAATAGCCTCGGCGCATTGCCCACGTAGGGAGCCGCCGAGCCGGGTAGCTACGCCGGCCCCAGCCGCTGCCTATATTTGGGCTTGACGGGCCGCCTGCTACTTCTTAGTGCTATGATAGTATCGCCAACTACTCTTCTCACGCTGTATCTCGCAGTTGGCTCGGTTGCTAGCTGCTACGCGCAGGAAGAATATCCCAACGAAAAGTGTGCGGCCGGGCAAAAGCTCAAATCTATCAGCCAGTACAACGTGGAGTTGTCACCGGATGGGGCTAAAGTGCCACCCCGGCTTATCGACCGCTTCTTTTATGACCAAGCGGGCCGCCATACCCAATGGCGACAGTACAATGTGCGCGATTCGACACGGTACACTGCCCGCACGTTCAGCTACGATGCGCAAGGCCATTTACTGAAAACCGTCGACTTGTCGGAAGACGGTAAGGATGGCACTATTGACTCGGCTCGGACCGATACGGTGGGCTACTTGGTTTACCGCCGCCTGGCGCGGCCGTCGGGTGAGGTACTTTTTGAAGTCTCTTTCACTAACGAGTTCAATCAGCGCAAACAACTTGTTAAAGCAACGGTCCTCGACAAGCAAGGCAAGCCGCAGGGCTACACCAAGTACACGTATAACGCGGCTGGTAAACCGGTATCAGAAACCAGCTACTCGGGCAGCGCCACTCCGCAGCAGCAACGCCTCCACTACTATTACCCAGACGGCAGCACGCTCCGAAAAACAGTCGATATCCGGGGTAGCCAGGACACCACTGAAATCAAATTATTCACCCCCAACGGCCTGCTGGATACGGAGGTGCATTTCAATCAGCAACTGAAACGCGGCACTATCGATTACAAGATAGTTAGACGCTATGACAGCCAGCAGCGTGAAGTTGCCCACCTCACGTACTCAACTGATTATCTACCCGGCAATAAACTGGCCTTATCGCGCCGTGAGGTGAGCCAGTACGCGACTGGCTGCTTGAAAACGAAGACCTTGATTTATACCACCACTCCGTTTACGACGGAGGAAAAGCTCGGGGTTGTTTTCGTTTACCGGTACGCCCTCTACCACTAGCTTCTTAACACTACGCACGCACTGAATTATTAGCCAAAGCGGCCTGCCTCTCGTGGAGAGGCAGGCCGCTTTTTGCATCGGGGCGGGCTAGTCGGCTATGCCGTCGTGGTTTTTGTCTCTCGACTTGCCGGCGGCGTCGTAGAGCTCGCGGCCGGTGGGGCGGCTGGTGCTGTCGCGCGGGATGCCAGCGGCCAGCGAGTCGCCGTTCATAGGCTGTTGGGGGGCGTTTTCCTCCATTTTTTTGGCGGTGCCTTTTTCAACGTTAGTGTCGCCATCCTTGGTGCCGGTGCTGCACGCGCTGAGGGCCAGGGGCAAGGCGGCGGTGAAAGCTAAAAGGCGGAAAGTGCGGTTCATGGGGTGAAGGAAAGAAGGTGAGAAGCCGGGGCGCGCCCGCCACGGGGCCGCCCACCCGCTCAGTACCGAAAAAAGCCAATCGGGGTTGTGCGGCGGGGCGGGCAGGCGGCGCGGTTGCGGCCAGCGCCCTAATTTTGCACGGTATGGCTCGCTCCTCTTCCCTTCCGCACCGGCTTCGGCAGCGCTTAGCGGCGTATCGCTGGCGGCGCGTGGGCGTGCTGGCAGGCAGCAGCTTAGCCCTGAGCTTGGTGCTGGTGCTATACCTTTTTGTCACCGACGACCACTTTTTCGGTCGACTTTTTACGGCATTTTTCGTAAGCTTCTGCCTGTTAGCGGCGACGTTTCTGGCCATTCTTCCGTTTATTGGCTGGGCCAGCTCGCACTGGTTTGGGCGCGGCTGGGAAGCCGAAACGCTACCGACCAAGCGCGCGGCTGCCAAACCAGCGCCCCCGCGCCCGGTGGCTACCAGTGCGGGCCGCCGCCCTTCTTCTCCTTCAGTTTAATTTCTAACCCGTGAAAACCAATCTGCTGCACATCAAGAACATGGTTTGCCCGCGCTGCGTCGAGGCGGTTCAGAACCTGCTGGTGAAAGCCGGCTACGAGCCCATGACCGTGACGCTGGGCCAGGCCCAGCTGCCGCCCACCACGCCCGTCGACCTCAAAGTGGTGGCCCCGCTGCTGCGCGAAGCCGGCTTCGACGTGCTACTCGACCGCGCCGAGCAGCTCACCGAGCAGATTAAAGCCGTATTGCAAGAATACTTGGAGCACCTGCGCACCGCGCCGGCCCCGCTCACTACCTCGGCTTTTCTGGCCGACCGCTTTGCCACTACCTACTCGCACCTGAGCAAGGTGTTCTCGCGCACGGCCAACCTCACGATTGAGAAGTACCTCATTCGCATGAAGATAGAGCGCGTGAAGGAAATGCTGAGCTACGGTGAAATGACGCTGGTGCAGATTGCCGACAACCTGCGCTACTCGTCGGGCCAGCACCTGAGCAACCAGTTTCGCCAGGTCACGGGCCGCTCGGTGAGCGAGTTTCGCCGCATGCTCCAGCCCGACCGGCTGTCGCTGGACGCGATTGGATGAGTGGGTGAGTGGGTTTTCGGATGAGTGGATGAGTGGATAAAAAAAGGCTAGCGCAGATTAAAACCCTGTCGCTAGCCTTTTTTTATCCACTCACCCACTCATCCACTCATCCGAAAACCCACTCATCCACTCATCCACCATACGCCCGGCACGCCTCCACGCACTCGCGGCAGGCCTGGGCGCACTGCTGGCAGTGGTCGTGCTGGTGGTGGCCGCACTCATCGGCGCACTTCTGGCAGATTTCGATGCACTCCTTGATGACGTGCGGGGCGTGGGGCGAATTGCGGGCGATGAAGGCGGCGGTGAGGCGGCAGATGTCGGCGCAGTCGCGGTCGGTGCGGATGCAGGCGGCCATCATTTTGGGGTCAGCCTCATCGAGGCAGGCGTCGGCGCAGTACTCGCAGGCGGCCACGCAGCGGGCCAGGGCGTCGAGTAGGGAGCGGTAGTCTTGGGGCGCGTTTTTCATGAAAAAAACAGGTAAGTAAAAGGGTATCAGCCGCGAGCCGGCGGCTGCTTCGTTGTACGCAGATTGGTCCCCGCGGGGCGGTGCAAAGTGCGGGCGCGGGGCGTACAGCATTTGGCTTAAAGCCAGGACCAGCCCGAATTCTGTACGCGGCAGCCTCAACCTTGTGGGCCGGGCGGGCAGCCATTGCCTGCGCAAGTGCGTTAGATGAGCACTTGATTAGCCTTCATTTATGAAACTACCCGCTTACTTCCTGCTCGCGGCGGCTGGCCTGGCCGCCCGCCCCACCCTGGCCCAGCACGAAAACCACCAGATGCCCGGCATGAAAATGCCCGCCGACACTACCCGCCACGCCGGGCACCGGGGCCACCAGATGCCCGGCATGGCCGCGCCTATCGATACCGCTCGCCACGGCCAGCCACTCAACGGCCACGCCAGCCCGCTGCACGTCAACCAGATGGCGCACCAGATGAGCCACGCCTACTCGCGCAATCTGCCCATGAGCCGCAACGGCTCGGGCACGGCCTGGCAGCCCGACCAGACGCCCATGTACATGTGGATGCAGCACAAAGGCCCGTGGATGCTGATGTACCACGGCGCGGCCTTCGGGCGCTACACCAGCCAGAATTTCAACCACGACGGTGCCCGCGGCCAGCGCAGCGCCGTGGATGGCCCCAACTGGTTTATGACCATGGCCCAGCGCAACATCGGCCAGCGCGGGTTGCTGAATCTCAGTTTGATGATGAGCCTCGACCCGCTGACCGAAACGCGGGGCGGCTACCCGCTCTTGTTCCAAACCGGCGAATCGTACAAGGGCCAGCCGCTCATCGACAAGCAGCACCCGCACGACCTGTTTTCGGGGTTGAGCGTGGCGTATACCTACGCCGTGTCGAAGGACGTGGACCTGACCGCCTACCTCGGCTACCCCGGCGAGCCGGCCGTGGGGCCCGCGGCCTTTATGCACCGCATTTCGGCCATGCCCAACCCCGACGCGCCGCTTTCGCACCACTGGACCGACGCCACGCACATTACCTACGGCGTGGCCACGCTGGGCGTGCGCTACAAGCAGTTTAAGCTGGAAGGCAGCAACTTCACGGGTCGCGAGCCCGACCAATACCGCTTCGATTTTGACCGACCCAGGGCCGACTCCTGGGCCGCCCGCCTCAACTGGAACCCCAGCCGCGAGCTGGCGCTGCAAGTCAGCCACGCCTTCATCAAAAGCCCCGAAGACCTGCACCCCGCCGACAACGTGCGCCGCACCACGGCCTCGGTGCTGCACAGCCGCAGCTGGGGCGAGCGACACTACCTCGCCTCGGCGCTGGTGTGGGGCCTCAACCAGGGCCACGGCCACCACGCCGCCCACGCCGTGCTGGCCGAAACCAACCTCACGCTGGGCCGGCCCACCTTCTACGGCCGCTACGAGTTTGTGCAGAAGGGCACCGAGGAACTGGGCTACTACGTGCCCGGCCCGGCCGACGAGCCGCTCGATATATTATTCAACATCAATGCGCTGACGCTGGGCGCGAGCTACCGCCTGGCCAGCCTGGGCGCGCGCGGCCCCGAGCTGAGCGTGGGCGGCCAACTCACGGGCTACGTCATCCCCGAGACGCTGCAAAACCACCAGTTGGGGCGCGGCGTGGGGCAGCCGGGCTACGGCAAGCTGCCACTCTCGGCCTCGGTGTACGTGCGCCTGACGGCGCCTTGGATGCGGGCGATGTAGCAGTTAAAATGACATGAGACGTTAGACATGAGACATGATAAAGCTTAACAAAACAGTTCTCATGTCTCATGTCTCATGTCTAGGTTCTAAGCTCTAATGTCTCATGCCTTTTTTATCCCAGCTTGCTACCTTGGCGCGCCTTTCTGGCTCTGCCAAGTGATGAAACTTACTTCCCTACTGCTAGCGGGCGGGCTCGCGCTGCCCACCCTGGCCACTGCCCAAACGCCGGCTGCTCCCCTCAACCTGGACATGGAGCAGGTGAGCGCCCAATCGCCCTTGCCGGCCGGCTGGGTGCCCAGCTACATGGTGAGGGCGCCATCCACGTTTAGCAAAGGCTACCAGGCCACGGCCGACTCGGTGGTGCGCCACGGCGGGCGCTACGCTTTGCGCATCCAAAGCACGGGGCAGCCGCGCACCCAGGGCGAGTATGGCGTAGCTGGCCTGCGCCTGCCGGCCACGTTTAAGGGCAAGACCCTCAAGCTGACGGGCTTTCTCAAAACCGACCAGGTGCAGAGCGGCTCAGCGGGCCTGTGGATGCGCGTAGATGGCCCGGATGGCCCGCTGGCCTTCAACAGCATGGAAAAACAGCTGATGCCCGGCTCCGCTGACTGGCAGCTCTATAGCATCACGCTGCCGCTGGCCGACGAGGCGCGCGCCATCTACCTGGGCGGGCTGCTGATGACCACCGGCACGCTCTGGCTCGACGACCTGACGCTGGCCGTGGACGACAAGCCGCTGGCGCAGGCCCCGCCCAAGGTTATCCACTACTTCGGGGCCGAACAGGATACGGCGTTCCGGCGCGGCTCGCGCCTGGTGCTGGATAAGCTGAGCGCGCAGCAGCTCGACAACCTGGCGGTGCTGGGCCGGGTGTGGGGCTTTGCGAAATACTACCACCCCGCCGTGGCCCGGGGCGACTACAACTTCGACGCTGAGCTGCTGCGCGTGCTGCCCCAGGTGCTGGCCGCCCCCGACCTGACTCGCCGCAGCGAGGTGCTGAGCGCCTGGCTTACGGGCCTGGGCCCGGTGCCGGCCTGCCGCACCTGCCGCGAGCCCGCCGCCAAAGACGTGCGCCTGCTGCCCGACCTAGCCTGGCTGACTGACAGCCGCCAACTCAGCCCCGCCCTGAGCCAGCAGCTGACGTACCTGCGCCAAAACCGCCAGCAGCAGCAGGACCACTACTACGTGCGCCTCGAACCCAACGTCAGCAACGTGGCTTTTCGGCACGAGGCCGCCTACCCCAGCCCGGCCACGCCCGATGCGGGCCTGCGCGTGCTGGCCCTGTTCCGGTACTGGAACATGATAGAATACTTCTTTCCCTACCGCTACGCCATCGGCGAAGACTGGCAGCGGGTGCTGCCCGAGTTTCTACCGCAGTTTGTGGCCGCCCGCACGCCCGTGCAGTACCGGCTGGCGGCGCTGGCGCTCATTGCCCGCATCCACGACACGCACGCCAATATTTTCAATGACAAGATTTTGAATGACTACCGGGGCGCTTACCAGGCTCCGCTGTGGCTGCGCTTTGTGGAAGACCAGGCCACGGTAGCGGGCTACTACGATGCCACCTTGGGAGCCGCTACTAGCCTGCGGCCGGGCGATGTCATCGTACAGGTCGATGGCCAGCCGGTGGCTGACCTCGTGAAGGCCCGCCAGCCCATCACACCCGCCTCCAACGAGCCTACGCAGCTGCGCAACATCGCCATCGACCTGCTGCGCGGGGCCACGCCGCAGGTGGCGCTGGTGGTGCGCCGCGCCGGCCGCGAGTTTCCAGTGTCTGTGGGCCGCGTGCCCGTAGGCCAGCTCAACCAGGGGCTGGCCTACGGCACCCCCGACCCCAAAGCCCAGCCCTGGAGGCTGCTGCCGGGCAATATTGGCTACCTGTCCCTGGGTACCCTGCACCGCGCCGAGCTGCCCGGTATTATGGCCCAGGCCCAGGGAACCAAGGGCCTGGTTATCGACCTGCGCAACTACCCGGCCGAGAACATCGTGCATCCGCTCAGCCAGTACCTGCTCGCCAAGCCCAAGGATTTTATGCGCTTCAGCGGCTCACAGATTACCTATCCCGGCGTTTTCAGGTATAGCCCTATGCAGCGAGTGGCGGCGGGCCCCGGCCCCGCCTACCCCGGCAAGGTGATGCTGCTGGTCGATGAAATTTCGCAGAGCAAGGCCGAGTTTACCACCATGGCCCTGCGCACCGCCCCCCGCGCCACGGTAGTGGGCAGCACCACCGCCGGGGCCGATGGCGACGTATCGACCATCGTACTACCCGGCAACATCGTGACCGGCATGAGCGGCCTCGGTGTATACTACCCCGACGGCCGCGAAACCCAGCGCATCGGCATCGTGCCCGATGTAGAAGTGAAGCCTACTATTAAGGGAATAAGCGAGGGGCGCGACGAAGTGCTGGAGAAGGCCGTGCAACTGATTGAGGCAGGGTAATGTAGCGCGGACTTTCAGTCCGCGAGTCGCTAGGCCTTGACGCTCGCGGACTGAAAGTCCGCGCTACGCCGCTGTAATGCCCGCCGCCCGGCGGCGATAGAGCGAGCGCCAGCGCCAGCCCGCCAGTACCTTGCGGCTTGTTCCAGCCTTCGCTTTTTCGCCGTCTTTTCATGCTGCTCGAATTACAAAACCTTACCAAGTCCTTCGGCCGCAACCCCGTGCTGCGCCACGTGAGCCTTACCGCCGAAACTGGCATGTGCGTGGGTGTGGTGGGCCGCAACGGCGCGGGCAAAAGCACGCTCTTCAACCTGCTCACCAACATCTTACTACCCGACAGCGGCCAGATTGTGCTGGACGGCCAGGTGCTGGGCGAAACCTTCCCAGTGGCCGTGAAGCGGCGCATGGGCGCGCTCGTCAACCAGGCGTACCTGGTCGAGCAGCTCACGCCCGAGGAGTACTTGCAGTTCGTGGCCCGCATCTACGGCCTGCCCGATGCGCAGCCGCACATCGACAGCCTGCTGGCGCACTTGCTGGAAGACTACCCCACGGTACGCCGCAAGCGGCTGGGCTCGTTTTCGACGGGCATGAAGCAGAAAGTGGCCATTGCCTCGTGCCTGCTGCACCGGCCCGAATTGCTGATACTGGACGAGCCGTTCAATGGGCTCGACGTGTTTTCGGCCAACAGCGTGCTGGCGTTGCTGAACAGCTACCGGCCGCAGGCGCTCACGTTTATCTCGTCGCACAACCTGGCGCACATCGAGCAGGTAGCCACGCACTTGCTGGTGATTGACGACAACGAGGTGAAGTACTGGGGCACGCTGGCCGACTTCGTGCATGGCGAGCGCGCCGTGCTCGGCGAGGCCCTGCTCCAGCTCATTCAGCCCACCGCCACCGCTACCACCCAAGACCTGTCATGGCTGACTACGCAACGCTAGGCCACTACCTGCCCTACCTGCTGGGCCGCCGCCTGCGGGCCGTGGTGTGGCCCGCCGACGGCGGCGAGCGCGCCCTCGCGCTGTTTTTGCTGAGTATCATGGCGCTCTACGGCGCGGGGTTTGGCTTTATGCTCAATCACCAGGAGAAGGCGGGCATCGCGGAGGCGCTGCCGACCATCTTGGTCAGCCTGAATGCTACCTGGCTGGTAACGACGCTCATGGTCGATTTTTTTCCGTCGCTGCGGCCCGTCACACGGCCCTTGCCCGAGCACTTTCCGGTGTCGGAGCGGCAGAATGTGGTGACGGCGTTCTTGCTCGATTGCATCACCCTGCGCCGCCTTATGCTGCTGCTGGGCTTGCTGGTGGCGATGCTGGCAGCGCCGCGCCACGCGCTGGTGCCGGGCTTCAGTATGCTGCTCTTGCTGGGTGCTACGGTGCTGAGCTTCAACGTGCGCCTGCTCGTGACGCTGGGTTGCTGGCGGCACCCGCTGCTGGCCGGCCACCTGCTCAGCCTGGGTTTCATGGGCTGGTGGCTGGCGGTGCCCGAAGCGCCCTACACCACGGCGCTGGGCGTGGGCATGGCGCTGCTGCCCTGGCTGCTGGGCGCGGCGCAGCTCCGCTGGCTGGGGCCGTATTTCAGCGCGCGCTACCTGCCTGCCGTAGCCGCCACCACGGCCCCTAGTACCGTACTGGCGCGCCTGCCGCTGGAGTGGAAGGTGTATTTGCGCAAAGTCTGGATGCCGCTTACGATGGGCCAGGTGCTCAAAACGGGCCTGCTTGTGTTCACGGGCCTGGCGATGGTGCAGGATGGCAAAATCGCCACCAACGGCTTTTTCTACCTCGGGCTGCTGCCTATCGTCAGCTTTACTTACGTTAATAATAACCTCTTTGCCTTCCTGAGCGCGCTCACAGCCAATGAGCTGCTGCGCCTGGGCCTCACGCGCCGGGTGCTGGGGCTGTACCTGCACCTGGTGCTGCCGGTGCTGCTGGCCGACTGCCTGCTGTCGGCGGTGGTGGTGCTGGCGTTGTTTCCGGCATCGCTGTGGCACCTGCTGGGGCTGCTGCCGCTGGCGGCCGCCGCGCTGCTGGGCCTGGGGCTGTGGGCCAGCTTCTACCAGGCCAAGCCCGTCGTCAAGGCCATCGACTTTGCCAACATGCGCAACAACACCTCGGGCCTGATGAGCGGCGCGAGCGTGGCGCTGGGCGCGACGCTGTATTTCCTGCCGTGGTGGTGGGCGCGCATCGCGCTGGCGCTGCTGGTGGCCGCCTCGGCCGCGTGGCCGGTGCGCCGGGTACTGCGCAACGACGGCGACCTGCGGCGGCGGCTGTGGAAGGGCATTGGGGCGGGCTAGCACGGGCCGCAAAGAAATATCATCTTCGCAGCTTGGCAGTTGCCCGTGCAATGCCCACTTTTCGAAGCTGTTTAGGAAGTCTTAAAAAGCAAAACTACCTGTCATGCTGAGCGCAGCCGAAGCATCTCTACCGCTTCGTTGCTAAGCGTCAAGAGTTAGTTCACCGATAGAGATGCTTCGACTCCGCTACGCTGCGCTCAGCATGACAGAAAAACGACTTTCTAAACAGCTTCTTCATAACCACCTACGCTCCATGCCCCTCTTCCCGACTCAGTATTCCACGCTTTCGGCCAGTGCCTTGGCAATCCACGTCAGCGCCGAATACGGCTTGCCGGGCCTGCACGGGCGCTACCTGCTGCGCGGCGTAAGCGATACCTACCTGCTTGAAAACGAGCAGGCCAATTACATTCTCAAAGTTTACCGGGCTGCGCACCGCACCCAGACCCAGCTCGCTGGCGAGGTAGAGCTGCTCACCTACTTGCAGGCGCAGGGCGCCCCGGTAGCCGCGCCCCTACCCGCCCAAAACGGCGCTTTTCTACTGCCCCTGGCGGCGGCCGAGGGCGAGCGGTTTGGCGTGCTTTTCACGTATGCGCCGGGCCGGGTGGTCATGGACCTCAGCGATGCGCAGCTGCGCACGGTGGGCCGCGAAATGGCCCGCCTGCACAACCTCACCGCCGGCCTGACGCTGCAACACCCGCGCCCCGGCTACGACCTCGATACCACGCTGCGCCAGCCGCTGCGGGTGCTGGAGCCCGCCTTCCGCGACTACCCCGAAGGCTACGCCGAGCTGCACAGCATTGTGACGCAGACCCTTGCCAAGCTGAATCAACTCGACACCTCAACGTTCAGCCACGGCTACTGCCACTACGATTTTCTTCCCAAGAACTTCCATTTCGACGCCGCGGGCCAACTCACCTTCTTCGATTTCGACTTTGCCGGCCCCGGCTACCTGGTCAATGACGTCATGACCTTCTTCGTGCATTACTTCCTGCACCGCCTGCTGCAAGGCGTCGCGGAGGCCGATGCCACGCGGGAGTTTGCCGTTTTCGTGGCCGGCTACCGCGAGGTGCGCCCGCTGGCCGACGCTGAGCTGGCGGCCATTCCGTACCTGGGTGTGGGTTTCTGGCTCTTCTACTTCGAGTTTGCTTATCGCAATTTTGATGACTGGTCGAATACCTTTTTCGGCCCCCGCTACCTGCGCGAGCGCGTGGGCTGGATAAAGAAGTGGGCCGAGTGGTACTGCGATTTTAGTTAGCAGACTTGTTTCCAGATTAAAAGCCTTGTAAAAGAACAGGTCATGCTGAACGCAGTGAAGCATGACCTGTTCTTTTACAAGGCTTTTAATCTGGAAACAAGTCTAACGACTACGCTCACTCAATCGGATTGAAAACCCTATTGCCCACCCGGCACGTCGGCCCACAGCAGCAGCGCCTCCGACAGCGGGTTCACGTCCAGGTTCACCAGCCGCACGCCGTAGCGCAGCTCGTCGCCCTCCCGAATATTGCGGCTGCCGAGGCTGATGACGCGCCGCAGCCGCTGGGCATTGCGGTAGTCGCCGAGGGCCACCGCGTCGGCAAAGGCGAAGGCCGTGGCCGGAATGCCGTAGCCCAGGATGAGCGGGCCGCTATCGACATCGCCCGCGCCGGTTTCGAAGCTACCTGCTTGCTCTTTGTAAAAGCGCAACGCGCCCAGGTTGGTACTGTGATGCTGCTGATATAGCGCGTATTGCTGCCGGGCAAAGGCAGAATCGACCGGCGCCAAAAACCAGATACTCCAGCCCAGATGCGAGCCACGGGGCTCCTCGCTGGGCCGCCCGGCGGCATCCACCATCGAGGCCAGCAGGCCGGTTTGTGGGTCGAGCCAATCGCGCCGCGCCCGCGCTACCCAGCGCGCACCAGCCGCTGCGTAAGAGCTGCCCGTGATGCGGCTATGCAGCGCCAGCGAGGCCAGGGCCACGGTGTTGTCGGGTAGCCAGCGCCGGTGGGGGTACGAGGGCAGGTTGCCGCTAGGCTCCTGCTGAAAGCGGGCGGCCAGCGCAGCCGAGAGGCTGTCGTGCAGGTGCCGGTAGGGCGAGTGGGGCACCAGTTGGCGGTGGCAGCCCAGCATCAAATTGAGGTGGCCCAGGTACAGCACTGAGCCGGGCAGAGTAGCTTCCGTTTCGCCCGGCTGGAAAGGCTGCCGAATGGGGTCCGTCAAGGCCACCGCTATGGCCCGGCCGATGGTAGCCGCCGCCTCGGCCCGCAAATCGGGCTGCCGGGCGGCCAGGTTGGCCAGCGCGTAGGTACTGAAGGAGAGCGTGAAAAGGCCCCACTCGGCATTCATCGCCGTTAGCCGGCCCAACGTGGTAGCCGGGGCCGCGCCTTCCTGAATCACGCGCCCTAGGTAGTTGAGCCGCAACCGCACCTCGGGGCGGCCGGGCGGCTGGTAGGTGGGCCAGCTACGCACTACCCAGACTACTATCGCCAGCAGTAGCGATACCCGACCCCAGCGTATTCTTCGTAGTAGCGGCGGCACCATAGCAAGGTTGTTTTTCGCACAGAGTCAGGGGAGTGAAAAGAATTTCACTCCCCTGACTCTGTGTGAAAGAACTCTGTTACACCAAGCCTTTTTCGGCCAGATACTCGGCAATCTGCACCGCATTTGTCGCGGCACCCTTGCGCAGGTTATCAGCCACTATCCACATATTGAGCGTGTTGGCCTGGGTTTCGTCGCGGCGCAGGCGGCCCACCAGCACGGCGTCGCGGCCGTGGCTGTCTTTGGGCATGGGGTAGTGGTTGTTTTGCACGTCGTCCACCAGCTCCACCCCGTCCGTTTGGCGCAGAATGTCGCGCACCTCGTCGAGGTCAAAGTCCTGGGCAAACTCCACGTTCACCGACTCGGAGTGGCCGCCCATTACGGGCACGCGCACGCAGGTGGCGGTCACGCGGATGCTGTCGTCGCCCATGATTTTCTTGGTTTCGTTCACCATTTTCAGCTCCTCCTTGGTATAGCCGTTGGGCTGAAACACGTCGATGTGCGGCAGCACGTTCAGGTCGATGGGGTGGGCGTAGGCGGGGTTGCTGGCCGGCTGGCCGGCGCGCTCCTCCAGGAGCTGGTCCACGGCTTTTTTGCCGGTGCCAGTCACGCTCTGGTAGGTACTGATGACGAGGCGCTTGGCCTGGTACTTCTTGTGCAAGTCGTTGAGCGCCACCACCAGCTGAATGGTCGAGCAGTTGGGGTTGGCAATGATTTTATCATCTTTCGTGAGTACGTCGGCGTTCACCTCGGGCACTACCAGCTTTTTGGTGGCATCCATGCGCCAGGCCGACGAGTTATCGACCACCACCGTGCCCACCTCGGCAAACTTGGGCGCGAACTCCAGCGACACGCCGCCGCCGGCCGAGAAAATGGCGATGGCCGGGCGCGCCGCAATGGCGTCTTCCATGCTCACCACGGGGTAGTCTTTGCCCTGCAAATGAACCAGCTGGCCCACCGACTTGGCCGAGGCCACGGGCAGCAGCTCGGTTACGGGAAACTGGCGCTCGGCGAGCACCTTCAGCATCTCGGTGCCCACCAGCCCGGTGGCACCCACAACGGCAATTTTCATCGTGAATACAGTTAATCAGCACGTTAAACGGGCGGCTTCGCGCCGGCCGGTGCTAAGGCAAATGTCGGGATAAAATCGGTTAGCCCGCCACTAGTCGGGCTTTGGCACCAGCCGCCGCAGCCAGCCGGGACAGGAAAGCGAAAAAAGTCAGCCGGTCGGCCAGCCAAACTAGCCGCTTACCCGTTGAGGTTTTTTGGTTGTGGTTGTCATGCCGCGTCTCTACTTGATGCGTAGAATGCTCAGCATGACAGCCCCCCTTTCTCTCAACAACCTCATCCCCATCACTAAACCACCCCGCCCCTCAAATGGCTATTAATCCCAAAACCAAGGGCCTGTCGCACGTTGCCCTGCGCTCGTCCGACTTTGCCCGCACCCGCGCTTTTTATCACGAGTTGCTGGGCTTGCCCATCGCCCTCGACACGCCCGAAATCCTGGGTTTTTCGATTGGCTCGCTGTTTCTGGGCTTCAAGAAGGCCGCGCCCACCTACCCCGGCGGCCACGTCTTCACGCCCTTCAACGTGGGCCTCGACCACATTGCCATTGCCTGCGAAGACGAAGCCGAGCTGCACCGCGTGGCCGACGCCCTGCAAGCCGCGGGCGTCGAAAACACCGGCGTGAAAACCGATACCGTGCAGCCCAAAAAGTACGTCGCCTTCAAAGACCCCGACCGCATTCAGTGGGAGTTTTATATGGTGTAGGGCCAAGCGGCCCGCGCGCCAACTACCCCTACCCGGCCCCGGCAGGGCAACCCACCGGCTGGGTTGCCCTGCCGTTTTTTTGCTTATAACCAGCCTTTTGCTACAAAGCTCAGCACCCGGGGCGCGGCCGGCTCGCAGCTGCTATGTGCTGCCTCAGGCTGGGCCGCGCGCTACGGACGGGGGAGCAGCAGGCTGGGGGCAGCAAGTGCTTGCTACCCTGCGATAGCTGCCGAAGACAATTTTTTTCTAGAAAAATGCTATCGTATTTTCGGTCTTTACCGTAATTCGCCTGCTACTCACGCTGCCTCCTTATCCGCCTTTAACCTTGGTCATGAAGAATGTTTTCCTTTTACTGATTAGCTTTCTACTACTTTTTAACGTACCAGGTGCCCGCGCCCAAGTGCTGGCCGGCACGTTTGCGGCGGGCGCGGGCCACTCGCTCGCCATCCATGCCGATGGCACGCTGTGGGCCACCGGCAACAATGCGGCGGGCCAGCTGGGCACCGGCAACACCACCAGCCAGTCGGGCTGGGTGCAGGTAGGCAGCGATGCTACCTGGGTGCGCGTGGCGGCCGGGGCGCAGCACAGCCTGGCCCTGCAAGCCAACGGTACGCTCTGGGCCTGGGGCGACAACACTGCCGGCCAGCTCGGCACCGCCACCAACAGCGGCACCGGCTACGTGGCTACGCCCACGCCGGTGCCCGGTACCTACACCCAGCTGGCGGCCGGCCGGGCCCACAGCCTTGCCCTGCGCGCCAACGGCACGCTCTGGGCCTGGGGCGATAATTTCTTTGGCCAGTTGGGCAACGCCACCAACAACGGCAGCGCCACTCCTACCCCCAACCCTACCCCCACGCAAGTAGGCAGCGCCAGCTACACCCAGCTGGCGGCGGGGGCCGACTTCGGGCTGGCCCTGCGCCAGGATGGCAGCCTTTGGGCCTGGGGCCGCAACACTGCCGGCCAGCTCGGCAACGCTACCAACAACGGCACCGATACGGCCAACCCCACGCCCACGCGGGTAGGCACTGACCTCTACACCCAGCTGGCGGCCGGCGCGCAGCACAGCCTGGCCCTGCGGCCCGATGGCAGCCTTTGGGCCTGGGGCAATAACCTTTACGGCCAGTTGGGCAGCACCGCCAATAACGCCGCCAACCCCACGCCCATGCGGGTGGGCACTGACCTCTACACCCGCCTTGGTGCGGGCGCCGGCCACAGCCTGGCGCTACAAGCCACCGGCACGCTCTACGCCTGGGGCGACAACGCAGCCGGCCAGCTCGGCATCAGCGGCGCGGCCAGTGCCACGCCCACGGCCGTGCCGGGCACCTACGTGCAGCTGGCGGCCGGCAGCAGCCACAGCCTGGCTTTGCAAGCCAACGGCGCGCTTTACGCCTGGGGCAGCAACGCGGCCGGCCAGCTCGGGGGCAGCGGCGGCACGGCAATTGCCACGGGTACGGCCCTACCCACGCGCAGCACGGCCATGGGCAGTGGCTTCGGGCTGGCGGTGCGGGCCGATGGCACCCTGTGGGCCTGGGGCGAAAACACCGCCGGCCAGCTCGGCGATGGCACCACTACCGCCCGCACCCGCCCGGTGCAGGTAGGCACTGATGCTGACTGGGTACAGGTGGCGGCTGGTACCAGCTTCAGCCTGGCTCTCAAGGCCAATGGTACGCTTTGGGCCTGGGGTAGCAACGATAAAGGACAGTTGGGCAACATTGCTAATAGCGGCACTCCTACCCCTACTGCTACCCCGATTCAGGTAACCGGCAGCAGTTATACCCGCGCTACGGCGGGGGCCTTTCATGCCCTTGCGTTGCGCGCCGATGGCACGCTATATTCCTGGGGCTGGAACGTTTACGGGCAGCTCGGCAACGGCACAAGAAGTACTAACGCTGCTACTGCCAGCCCCACCCCTACCCCTGTCAACGGTGGCGGTAGCTATACCCAGCTGGCAGCTGGCTTGTACCACTCAGTAGCAACAATGGCCGATGGTAGCCTCTGGGCTTGGGGTGGTAATGACCAAGGGCAAGTTGGTATTGCCATTGTATCTGGTGGCAGCAACATAATCGTTTCTCCCTCCCAAATAGCCAGCGCAGGTACTTACACCACTACGACAGTCGGCTCTTTTCACACCCTGGCCCTGTCCGGCGATGGCATTCTCTATACCTGGGGCAGCAATAATAATGGCCAGCTTGGCAATCAGTCGCAGGGCATTTTACCCCACCAAGCTAGGCCGGTATCGGGCATCTACAGCCAAATTGCGGCGGGTGCCAACCACAGCCTAGCCCTGCAAGCCAATGGTACTCTCTGGGCCTGGGGCAGCAATTCAACGGGGAACATCAACTTTGGGGGGCAACTTGGCCTGGGTACTACCACGCAGGCCAACGTGCCTACCCAAGAGATTACGCAGGCTACTACCTGGACTACACTGGCCACCGGTAGCGGGGCCAATTTCTCGCTGGTGCGCGCGCCATCCGGGCTCACCTTTTCCAGCGCCGGCCAGAACAGCTCGGGCCAACTCGGGGATGGTACTACTACCGACTACCGCCGCTTCGACCGCCTGCTGCAACTCAGCCAGCAGCCGCTGCCGGTGCAGCTCACCGCCTTCGAGGCGCGGCGCACGGCGGCTACCACGGTAGCCCTCGACTGGGCCACCGCTACCGAGCTGCACAACGCGGGCTTCGGCGTCGAGCGCTCGGTGGATGGGCGCACGTTTGCGCACATCGGCTTCGTGGCTACCAAAAGCCAGAATAGCAGCACCACGCTGACGTATACCTTCCTGGACAAAGCCGCCGCCGGGCCGGCTTACTACCGCCTGGCCCAGACCGATACCGATGGCTCAATCACCTTCTCGCCAGTGCGTTATGTAGATAATTACGAAGGAGTTGCGGCCACGCTGCAATTAATTCCTAACCCCGCCGCCGGCGGCCTGGTGCAAGCCCAGGGCCTGGGCGAGGGCGCTACCCTGGCCGTGTACGACGTAGCGGGCCGCCTGGTGCGCCCCGCCGCCGCTACCCTCGACGTAACCGGCCTGGCGCCGGGCGTGTACGTGGTGCGGGCCTGTGGCCCCGGCCAGCCGGCGCAGGCGGCGCGACTGCTGGTGCAATAGTTTCCGCAAGGTTGCTTTAAGCCAGCCTTATCTGGTGATTTATAGCTGAGTTGCGGCAATCGGGTGCGAACTTCGCCGCCCGATTGCCGCAACTTTCACGCTATGAAGCCGCTGCTACTTCTACTCTCGCTTTTGCTACCGCTGGCCTTGCGCGCGCAGCTGGCCGAAACCTTCGCCGACGGCGACTTCACCAACAACCCTGCCTGGACGGGCGACGCGGGTAGTTTTCAGGTCACGAGCCAGCAGCTGCAAAGCAACGGCCCGGCCGTGACGGGCACCCAAATCCAGCTCAGCACGCCCTGCCAGGCCAGCACCGGCACCACCTGGGAGTTTTGGGCCAACCTGCGGCTCGCTACCTCCGCCAGCAACCTGGCCGACGTGTGGCTGCTGGCCTCGCAGGCCGACCTTAAAAGCCCCACCACCAAAGGCTACTTCGTGCGCCTCGGCGGCACCGACGACGAGGTGAGCCTCTTCCGCAAAGACTCGGCGAAAACGGCCGCCTACGTCATCGACGGCCAAAACAATACGCTCGCCTCGACCACCAACAACCTGGTGCGCGTGCGCGTAACGCGCTCTGCCACCGGCCAGTGGAAGCTGGAGCGCGACCTCACCGGCGGGCGCACTTTCGTGGCCGAGGCCAGCCAGCCCGTCGATAACACCTACCAGCGCAGCGCGGCGGTGGGCGTGTCGCTGCTCTACTCGTCGGCCAACGGCAAGGCGTTTTTCTTCGACGATTTCAGCGTGAGCGACGCCACCGCGCCGCTGCTGCTGCGGGCCGTGGCGGCCGACGCCCGCACCGTCGATTTGGTATTCAACGAGGCCGTGAGTTCGGCCACGGCGGCCCAGCCCGGCCGCTACCGCCTGAGTACGGGCGTGGTGCCCACGGCCGCCCAGGTATCGGCCCTGAACCCGGCCGTGGTGCGGCTTTCGTTTGGGCAGGACTTACTGAGTGTTAATACTATTGAGGTACGACAGGTGGCCGACCTCTACGGCAACGTAGCGGCCGGGCCGCTCACTGCCACATTTGGCGGCGCGGCCGTGCCGCCAAATGTGGGCGAGCTGCTCATCACCGAAATCCTGGCCGACGAAACGCCGCAGGTCGGCCTGCCAGCCTCGGAGTTTATTGAAATCTACAACAACACGACCACCAAAACCCTAAGCCTGCGCGGCGTGCGCCTGCTGAAGCCCGGTAGCGCCCCGGCCGCCGTGCTGCCCGATACGGCCCGGCTGCTGCCCGGCCAGTACGCCGTGGTGTGCGGGGCCACGCGCGCGGCGCAGTTTGCGGGCTACGGCAAGGCGTACGGAATCAACAACTTCCCGGCGCTCGGCAACGGCGGCGACCAGCTGGTGCTGCGCGGACCGGGCGGCACCACGCTGTTTGAAGTAACTTACTCCGACAGCTGGTACCGCGACGCGCGCAAGGCCAACGGCGGCTGGACGCTTGAACTGCTCGACCCCGCCAACTACTGCGCCGGGGCCGCCAACTGGCAGGCCAGCAACGACCCGCGCGGCGGCACGCCCGCCCAGCGCAACAGCGTAGCCGCCCCCAACCCCGACCGCACGCCCCCTACCCTGCTGCGCGCCGTGGCCCTGAGCGCCAGCGCGGTGCGCCTGTATTTTGGCGAAAAGCTGGACAGTACTGCCGCAGCCAGCGCGGCCCTCTACCGCCTGCAAAGCAGCACCGGCGCGGCCCCGGCCGTGCTGCGCGCCGCGCCAGTCGGCCCCGATTTTCGGGCCGTCGACCTGGCGCTGGGCTCGCCGCTGCTGCCCGGCCAGGTTGTGACGGTGGCCGTGGCCCGCGCCACCGACTGCGCCGGCAACGCCAGCGGCGCGCTGGCCTCGGCCGGCTTTGCGCTGCCCGAGGCCGCCCAGCCCGGCGATTTGGTGGTGAACGAAGTGCTATTTAATCACCGGCCGGGCGGGGTGTATTTCGTGGAAATTCTGAACCGCTCGCCGCGCTACCTCGATTTGCAAAACTGCCTGCTGAGCGTGCCCAAGGCCAGCGGCCAAGCTAGCGCGGCCCTCAGCCCCGGCGCGCCCTACGTGCTGGCCCCCGGCCAGCTGGTGGCCCTCACCAGCGACGTGAACGTGCTGCAAGCGCAGTACCCCACCAGCACCGACCCGGCGGCGCTACTGGCCGTGGCGGGCTTTCCGGCCCTCGACAACAGCGCGGGCAGCGTGTACCTCTACGATGCCAAAAACACGGAGCTAGACCACTATGACTACGATAAAAACCAGCACCTTACGCTATTGAGCACCCAGGACGGCGTGAGCCTGGAGCGCATCAGGGCGGCGGGGCCGAGCGCGGCCAGCAATTTCCACTCGGCGGCCGGCACCGTGGGCTACGCCACGCCCGGCCGCCCCAACTCGCAGGCGCAGGATGCCACCGGCGGCGGCCAGGACTGGACGGTAGCGCCCGAGCTCTTCACGCCCGACGACGATGGCCAGCAAGATTTTACGACCCTCAACTACCAGCTCGACCAGCCCGGCTACCTGGGCTCCGTCACGGTATACGACGCCCTGGGCCAACTCACGCGCCGCCTGCTGCGCAACGAGAGCCTGCCCACCACCGGCTTCGTGCGCTGGGATGGCACCGACGAGCGCGGCCGCAAGGCCCCGGTGGGCTACTACCTGCTGCACATCGAGGTGTTCAGGCCCAGCGGCGGCGAGCGCCGCGAGTACAAAAAGACGGTGGTAGTAGGGGCGCGGCTGTGAGCACAATTCAGCCCTTGCTGGCTGTAAAACTGTCATGCTGAGCGCCGCGCAGCGGAGCCGAAGCATCTCTACTATTTCGTTGCTCAGCGTCAGAAGTTAGTTTTCTGGT